>CAIKYX010000240.1 GCA_903831745.1 Oligoflexia bacterium | reverse complement strand
TTACGGTTTAAAGGTCTTTTCGGAACCACATTGGAAAGTTATAGAGAATTTCCTACAATCGGCGCGACGGATATCTTCCACGGCTATCATGACACCGATGTGGACACCACCCCTTGACACAGAAGTCGGTTCGTATCGAACGCCAACGCAATTGATCAGAATTAAAAAGCATGGAGACAAATTTTCATTTGATTTTTCATTACTCCAACGCTGGATAGTACTTGTAAAAGAACTGGAATTCACATACTTAGAAGTTCCACACTTATTCTCTCAATGGGGAGCCGCTTTCGCACCGGCATTTTATTTAGATGAACCAGGTAGCACTCAGCCAATATTTGGGTGGCATACCGATTCTGCATCCATTGAATATCAAGATTTTTTAAATCAATTTCTACCAAAGTTAGTAGAATTTCTATCAAATTCTTGGGATATAAACAACGTTATTTTTCACATTTCTGATGAGCCACACGGCCCGGACCAATTAGTAAGTTATCAGGCGGCAAAAAATATTGTTGAAAAACATATAAGCCATCTGACGGTCATCGATGCACTGAGCGATTTCGAGCTCTATAAAAGTAAAACGGTCGATTTTCCGGTAATTGCGAATGATGCCGTCGAACCTTTTTTGGATGCTGATATCGAAAAATTTATGATTTACTACTGTGTCGCACAAAATATAGATGTTTCTAATAGATTTTTCGCATTACCTTCATATAGAAATCGGATCTTGGGGCATCAATTGTTTGCCTTTAAAGTTAGGGGTTTTCTACATTGGGGTTTCAATTTTTATAATTCAAAATTATCAATTACTCCGATCGATCCATTTTCCGACACGACAGGATCTGGCGCATTCCCAGGCGGTGATACTTTCTTAGTCTATCCAGGGATAAATTTCGAGCCTTGGGAGTCAATCCGGTTCAAAGTTCTTGCGCAGGCAATGAATGACTATCGAGCCTTTTCAAAGTTAGCGGAATTGTCTTCACATGCTCTCGTTAAGGAATATATTGATCACGATGGAAAAGGTGGACGCTTGAAGTTCGACGCGTTCAGTCAAGATCCCGAGTATTATTTCACCGTACGAAATCAAATAAATCGAGAAATTATGGGTCACATTCAATAGTGCATGTGAAAGGGTCAAATATGGCCGGCTTTACTGATATTCACTGCCATGGTGGTGGCGGTTTCAGTTTTAGTGATTCCAACCCAGAAAATATTCAAATAGCCATTGATACACATAAAAACCATGGCACGACGGTTCAGATAGCTAGCCTGGTCACAGAACCATTAGATACATTACAAAGTCAGATCAAGAATTTACTTCCATTCGTGGCTGATGGTCAGCTTGCGGGGATTCATCTAGAAGGACCGTATCTTTCTGCTGCTAAGTGTGGTGCACATAACCCACAACTACTGCGTGAACCAAAATTAGAGGAAATTAAATCTTTGATTGATGTTGGAGCCGGTGCTATTAAAATGGTGACAATAGCGCCCGAACTTCCTGGTGCAATCGACGCCATCAGATTACTCAAGAATTCTGGAGTCACGGTTGCAATTGGCCACAGTGCCGCCTCTTTTGATCAAGCCAATGCTGCTATCGATGCAGGAGCCACCGTCGTCACTCATATGTTCAACGGGTTACCAGAGATACATCACCGAGACGCCAATATAACTAACGCTGTTCTAGCAAATCCTGATATTAATTTTGAGTTAATTCTTGATGGAGTCCACGTAAATCATTCCATGGTCCAACTCCTTTTGAAGGTCGCCCCCGATCGGATTATTTTGATTACGGATGCTATGGCGGCCAGTGGAAGTGTAGATAAGAGATACACAATTGGTGAATTAGATGTTGAAGTGGAAGATGGCATCGCACGCTTGGTCTCTAATGGCTCACTTGCTGGCAGTACATTGACCATGGATAACGCCTACGCTCGCCTCGTCACAGAGCATTCTCTCTCTGTCTCCGCTGCTATCGCCGCGACTCAGACTTTAGGTCGAAAGATTTTAGGAATATGACTGCGCTGAGTTGGGAGTTCTTGAGTGATGGTGGAACAGCAACATCTGTCGCCCACCCTTTCCACGCGCCACAAAGTAGGTCGTTTAAATGAGTTTCGCAGTCCAGATAACCGTGTAAACTCCCGCTTGTAACTCGGAGACGTCGCATAGCCCGGGTGATCCAACGGTTGCTTGTGTTACAGGGAGCGGTACTTTCAAGAGCACGGCAAATAATGCCGGCACTGATCTTGGAGGATTCGTGGAACTCACCTACTGG
>CAIKYX010000239.1 GCA_903831745.1 Oligoflexia bacterium | reverse complement strand
GCCGTAACTGCCAGACAGTATTTGCAACATCTCTCGAGAATACCTTGTCGGAAACAGGAATCATGTTTTTCTTTAAGAAGGCTGCACTGACCTCGTGCCTTCTAGAATAAGGCTTATCACCGCTCCTGCGAAGTATATTCCACTGATATGTGGTACCAAGATTAAAAATTGAACCTTTGTGTTTATAACTCCGAATGGCGCCGTTCCCAAAAAATTCCCAATTTTCATTTCTCTCCTCAATTGGCCCTAGAACCTCTGAGACTATATATGCTTCGATTGGTAACCTTGATTCCCATGAATTTGGGGCTTCAAAAAGAGAAATTAAATACCGGCCTTCAGTCACCAATGCGGCGGATGCTGCAACCTGCTTTTTGATTGAACTTTCTGTCGTATTTTCATCAAGTATGATTTGTAATAAGACACTCCTGTGTATCATTTTGATTTCCTCGAATTGAATCCAGCACCTTGTCGAGTTTTCCCTCGAGATTTTCCAGGAATAAAATCTTTTGCATGAACAGGTTTGATCGAAAGTTGAGCACTCCTGACAGAAGAAATGTCCTTCAATCTCTTTTTTGATATCGCTACATATTTTTTCTCAATATCGAATCCAAGAGCCATTCGGTTTAAATCTGAGGCAGCCTTAGAAGTTGCACCAGCGCCGTTAAATGGGTCAAATATCCAATCTCCCTCATCACTGAACATTCTGATAAGTCGATGTGGTAAATCTTCCGGAAATGGCGCAGGATGGTTAACAGTTCTAGGTGGAACAGGAGCTAAATCCCAAACGGGGTTAAGCCACTCTAGAGGCACGTCCGCATTCGGTAGCCGAATTTTCCCAGGCTTACGTACCAAAATAATGTGCTCTGTCATGATATTTGGGTGCCAATAACCCGGAAACGGATGTTGGATAACAGAGCCTGCACGCTTCACTCCAGCAGTAACTTTATGCCAATATATTGTTCGGACGAATTCCCACGGGCCTTTACAAGTTAACTCATTAATGATGTCTTCAGCTAAAGGGTAATGGTAACCATCATCCAATACAGAACCGACGTTCACCGCAAAGTAACCTCCGGTTTTCAACATTTGAAATGTTGAATTCCAAATTTCGTTCAACAACGACATGTATTCATTGGCGTAGTCCAGAGAATAGCGGCTTCGATAATTCTTAGACGAATCCTTGGCATGATCTTTATAATTGATGGCATTGTGATACGGGGGGGATGTAACGGCCAGTGATATTTCTCCGACCAAATCGGCTGCGAGTTCATGTGCCCTTGCACTTGAACCATGAACGATTCGAACTAAATCCCGCTCCATTTTCCTTCTTCCTTATTGAATAATGACATCAGGTTACTGCCTTGTGCTGACAATTGGGGCATAACACTTGAATAAGTGGGCCGAACAGGTAAAGTTATAATATGGATAAATTGCCCTCACCATCAGACTTGGTGCCCGTAGTAGTAGATTGCCTGAATGATTTAGGAGGTCGGGCTCATATTAAAGAAATTGAAAAGGCGGCTAAAGCAAAATTGAATTTAGATAGTAAATTGACCTCACAAATCAGAATGGGCAAGCGCACTGAATTCGCTTATAGGTTGAGTTGGGCAAGAACTGCAGCAAAAGCAAAAGGTCTTATCACGAAAGATGGGGCTAGCTACTGGAAAATCGTTTAATTTACTAAACTTTTCATCAAATCCATTGTGATAAGCATTTTAAAGATTTCTTGCTTTGTGGGAAGAAAGTCCTCTTCGACGGTTTGAGTTAATTGCATCCTATATTGTGTTAG
>CAIKYX010000238.1 GCA_903831745.1 Oligoflexia bacterium | reverse complement strand
TGTGTGTGCTTACCATCGTGCGGCCCTGGGTTCAAATACTTAGTCCAACATCTTTGCTTTCTCGAATGATCTATTAGAACTGATGTGTCTTTGGATTGTGAAGAGAAAGAATATGGCTATTGTTGGATGAGTGATTTGATACGCTTAAAAAGATTGCACAAACAACAACACAAAATGTAGGTAGCAATAGTCCCAATTTATCTAGTGCAAACTTGGTGAGTTAGAACAAAAAAAAGTTTTGCGCATTGGTCCCTGGCCGAGGGGTTCTTCATGTGCGCCTCCATCGTCGTCTGAGAATATCTGAAGCAAGAAAAGAATGCGACGTGTAGGTAACTGAACGCCTGAGCGGTCAAACAAAAAGCTTCATACGAGCTACCCAAGGTTAGATTCCAAGCAACGAACAAAGTATCTTCTTAAAAAATTAACAAGAGGCGGGCAGTGGTTGTGGCCCTAGACCAAGAAGCTGTAAACAAAAAAAGAATAGGCGATCGAAAAAATCGGGCAGGCGGGCTCTATTTATTCTTGGTCTAGCGTTGTGGCACAGTTGGCAGAGCGGTCGCTTTCAACACCAGAGATCTGCGGTTCAAATCTAGCCATCAGCAATTCTATTTATTGACGCTGCATTGAAAAGTCTACATAACACGACGACCGCCTTCACCCAATCGCCTTCTTTTACTTCGGCAGGTAGACTAGGAACATAAACCTCTTCTTTGGCCTTTTTGCGTTCATAGACCAGGTATCCCGTTCGAGTTTTCTGTTTCGAACGCCCCTCTTCGCGGGTATCAATGACGATCCGACCAAAAATCTCTTTAAAACGATGCTCGAGTACCTTTAGATCCTCGATTTCGCCCTCACTATTCAACCAAGCCTCGACGCGATCACCATGAAAAACCTGATCAATGTAGTATTTTGGAATAAAAGCATCCTCAATACTGCGCTGATCAAAAATTAAGAATGCTGAACCTCTTTTATTCTTATCGATGATGCCCTTAAGCTTCGTCCAATCCGGATGATGTTCGATACGTTCACGAGCAACACGAGGCTGAGGTCTTCCGCGTGCCATGGGACGTCTGGCTTCAAACTCACGACCTCCCTTAGATTTTTTACCCCCGCGTGCGTTCCGACCACCCTTTGCATCACGGCCGCCTCTGAATTCTGGTTCCGCCCGAACAAATCCTTCTTTTTTATGCTTCTTTGCAGGATGTTCGCCTTTTCGTGCAGGGCTCGAAATAAACGAGCCACGTTCAATCTCTTTGCGAGGCGCAGGCGAATGTTTCTTCTGATGCCCTTTGACTGGTTTTTTAGAAGCAGGTGCGCGCTTGGATGAAGGCTCTGCACCCTTGGAATGTTTCTTAGCCCCTTCTTTCCTAGCTTCTTTGGTGGCTTCTTTGGTCTCGGATTTTTTTCCGAGGACATGGACTTTTCCGGAACGATCATAAAATACTTTAGACATTGTCTAAATTTTACTCATAAACCATACTTTAACCAAGCGATATGTGGACACTAATTCGATACTTCTTATTTCTTTTTCCTGCAGAATTCACCCATGGGTTGGCTAAATTTTTTATCCGATTCACTTACACTCTCTCTCCGGTTAAAAAAACTTACCCTTTCACCCTCTCTGGCACGGAAAATTGGCTAGGATGCTTGAATCCGATCGGGCTCGCTGCAGGTTTTGATAAAAATGCAGAAATTCTTGAGGCTCTGGCGCACTTTGGATTCGGTTATGCAGAAATCGGAACCGTCACTCCGCTTCCCCAACCCGGTAACGAACTTCCCAGACTTTTTCGCGACGCTGCGAAGAAAAATGTATTCAATCGTATGGGATTCAACAATCTCGGTGCCGCATTAGTATCAGAACGAGTGCGAAGAAAACGCGCCCTCTTGCCCGAAGGATTCAAAGTCGGCATCAATCTCGGAAAGAACAAGAGCACTCCCGATGATCAAGCCGCCTCGGACTATGCAAAAGTAGCGGCCGCATTCATCGATTGTGCCGATTATTTCGTCATCAACGTGAGTTCACCGAATACACCCGGCTTAAGGGCGCTTCAAACCCCAGAAGCCCTGATGCCAATTGTTAAGGCCGTACAACAAGAGGTAGAAAAGGGAGGTCGCCGTACCCCCATTCTGGTGAAGTTGGCTCCTGAAATCGAAGGAATGCAACTTCAGGCGATCATTCGGGCCCTTGAATCATCAAAAATCGATGGTTTAGTACTCACCAACACCCTAGGTGGCGACTATATATATAGAGAGAGAACATATACCGGTGGATACAGTGGGCAAATTCTATCTAGTATCTCGCGCACTCGATTAAAAGAGGTTCGCGGAATGACCGCACTCCCGATTCTATCAGTGGGTGGTATTAGTTCTGTCGAAGAGGCTAAAGAGCGCTTCGCCCTGGGTGCAAAGGGGATCCAGATTTATACCGGTTGGATTTTTGAAGGCCCATTCTTCATCCGAAAACTTGCGAAGAAACTTCGCTAGGCAAAAACTTTCTCAGTCATTTTTTTGAATGGGGCTCTACGCCGAAAACATAGCAAAACAGGCCTTTAACGGCCCTGAAAATGAAAAAAGCCCGGAACATACGTCCCGAGCTTTCTTCTGCAATTTAATGCAAGAAAAAACTATTTCTTAGATTTTTTCTTAGCAGTTTTTTTCTTAGCAGTTTTTTTCTTAGCTTTTTTCTTAGCCATTTTTAGTTCCTCCATTGTGAGGCGAAGACTTAATCTCCACCTGTGAAATAATTGCCTAGGCAATTACTTACACCTTCGATGTTACAGCGCTTCCAGATAAGATCAAGCGGATAATTCATTTTTTTTATTTTTTTCTTTTTTTATAAAAAAAAATCTAAAGTCCGAACGGACACACCCCGATGAGTGTATTGAGCACCCGAAGTATGACCATGGATTGGTCGCAAACAAGGGTGAGTCGGTGCTGATCACACCATAAATGTGATTAGTAAGAGTTCAGAATGAACTCTCCACTCAGAAATGAGTATCGACTTTATGTTTGGCCTTCATGGAGGAAGGTATGGGATTAAGAATAAATACAAACGTGCCGTCGCTAGTTGCTCAACGCAACTTACGAAGCACTCGCGGTCTTCTGGATCGGACACTTGAACGCTTGAGTTCGGGTTCCCGAATCAATCACGCCGGCGACGATGCTGCCGGTCTCGCAATCTCAGAAACTCTTAGAGCTAATATCCGCGGACTCGGTCAGGCCGAGCGCAACGCACACGACGGGATCTCTCTCGTTCAAGTCGCCGAGGGCGGCTTGGTTGAAATTTCAAACATCCTCATTCGAATGCGCGAACTCGGTGTCCAGGCCTCTTCTGACACCGTCGGAACCCGCGAACGCAAGTTTCTAGATAACGAATTCCAACAACTTTCGGCCGAAATCGAGCGTATTGCGAACTCGATCGAATTCAATGGAAATCCATTACTGAACGGTAGCGGAAATGCATTCGAAGTACAGATCGGCGTAAAGAACAATCCTTTGGTCGACCGGATCACCCTTTTTGATCCGTACAAATCAAATGTAAATCTGGTATCACTCGGAATCAATCTTTCGAATCTGGCGGACAAGGCGAGCGCGCAAAGCAGCTTGGCCTCACTCGATTCGGCATTGAACAGCGTTACCTCGACCCGAGCCGAATTCGGATCGATGCAGAACCGACTCCAGTCGGTGACCAATAATTTATCAGTGAATAAGGAAAATATGATGACTGCCAACAGTCGGATTCGCGATGCGGACCTTGCTGAAGAAACCTCTGAGCTTACAAAAGCCCAAGTTCTGCAACAAGCCGGCATCTCGGTCCTGGCACAAGCGAATCAGAGCATGAAAGCGGCTCTGGGTCTAATTGGAGGACAAGCTTAGACGGAATATAAAAGATTAATTTAACCCGATGACCGAGGCGTTGCCCGGTCTGTTTCCTGGAACGATTGTGCTTCTGCGCTGGAAGAGAGGATCTCGGAAGGCGCAGAGGTAGATCGAAACCTCGAAACAATGAGCCAAATCATGGCCTTATTGGGGCACACGAGCGTGTGTTTAAAAGTGTGCTGCAAATACGCAGCCAACAATCGTAAAGGGAGGGCCGTAGGAAGCCTGAACTTTACACAAAAAAAATCGGCATGGATTGCCGGCCGCGGGAATGGTCGCCTACGGGTTTTCATGGAGGATACTTTTTTATGGATGGATAATTTATGGGTTTACGTATCAATACGAACATTAGTTCGTTAATGGCTCAGCGAACGCTGGGCGGAACGAAACAAGAGTTAGAGAAACATTTGCAACGACTCTCCACTGGAAGTCGGATCAATACTGCAGGAGATGATGCCGCAGGGCTAGCCATTTCCGAAAACTTAAGGGCACAAGTGCGTGGTTTGAAACAAGCCAAGCGAAATGCTCAAGACGGGGTCTCCCTCGTTCAGGTTTCGGAAGGTGGATTGAATGAAGTGACGAACATCCTCATTCGATTGCGCGAATTGGCGATCCAATCTGCATCAGACACTGTCGGTGACAAGGAACGAAGCTTTACCGATCGCGAGTTTCAGGCCCTCAAGTCTGAAATGGACCGAATCGCAGCATCGACCCAGTTCAACGGTAACCCGTTGCTTAATGGTCGAGGCGGAGTCTTCGAAATCCAAGTCGGCACCGGAAATAATCCGCTCACAGACCGGATTGTCTACGATGCACAAAATGCAGACGTTACACTCGAAGCTTTAAGGCTGGCAGGCGAAAGCTGCGCCACCAAACAAGGGTCACAACTCGCACTCGCAGTCATTGACGATGCGATTGGACAAGTCAGTAAAGTACGCTCCGATCTCGGAGCCATGCAGAACCGACTCCAATCCACTATCAATAACCTGGGAGTCAACGAGGAGAACATGACGGCAGCGAACAGCCGTGTCCGAGACGCCGACCTTGCCGAGGAGGTTTCGGAAATGACCAAGAACAATATTCTCATGCAGGCAGGTATTTCAGTGCTAGGCCAAGCGAACGCAAGCTCGCAAGCAGTGCTCAAGTTGCTCTCTTAAGAGTGACGAACTGAAGGACCGCGCATGAACAAACTTTTGGGCCCATCCGCTGGGTGGGTCCGATAAATGATACTGCTCCTAGCCTCCGCAATTGTGCGGCGGCCCGGGCGTGGTGTCGCAACAGGCAGGGACGCTACCGTAAATCGAGGGATCTTTTTGCGGATCTTATTGGAGGAGATGAAACTATGGATGGAGGCTAGAAATGGGACTACGAATTAATACCAACATCTCATCGTTGGCAGCGATGAGAACGTTGAGCGGTACCAAGCAAGCCCTTGATGGAACTATGGAACGTTTATCAAGTGGTAGCAGAATCAATCGTGCAGGAGATGATGCTGCAGGACTGGCGATCTCAGAGAACCTGAGAGCGTTGATCAGGGGTTTTCGTCAAGCGAAACGAAATGCGCAAGACGGAATCTCACTGGTGCAAGTAACCGAGGGCGGTTTGAATGAAATTTCAAACATGATTGTACGCCTTCGCGAACTTGCGATCCAATCTGCATCAGACACGATTGGTGATAAGGAACGGGGATTCACGGACCGTGAATTCCAGGCACTCAAATCGGAGATCAATCGAATCGCTGATTCGACGAACTTCAACGGAACCCCCCTCTTGAACGGCAAGGGTGGAGTTTTCGAAATCCAAGTCGGGGTTCATAACGATCCACTGTCAGACCGGGTCGTTTACAACTCAGAGAACTCGAACGTCACGCTCGAAAGCCTGAATCTGGTAGGCGAAACCGTCGCTACCAAAATGGGGTCTCAAACATCGCTTGCGGTGTTGGATGATGCTCTCAATAAGGTGAACAGCGTTCGTGCGGATCTCGGAGCCATGCAGAACCGCTTGCAGTCCACGACGAACAACCTGGCAGTGAGTGATGAAAATCTCTCGGCTGCAAACAGCCGGATTCGCGATGCGGATCTTGCCCAGGAAGTGTCCGATATGACCAAGAATAACATCCTCATGCAGGCGGGGATCTCGGTCTTAGGACAAGCGAACGCACAATCGCAGGCGGCCCTGAAGTTGCTCGCATAAATGGCCAACCTTTGGTTGGACTTAGAGCTTCAGAGGCAGGATAGACAACTTTGAAAGTACGAGCCCATTTGCCACTCGATCAGAGGAGGGTGTTGAGGTGTCCCGCTACGGACGACCATCTTACCGGCCCACTTCCACCCTTCTCTTCTCGAGCAAACAATGCGATTCTATTTTTGAAGGATGACGAGGACAACTCATGAAAGAGCGTGAGAAAATACTGATTGTCGGTGGAAATGGCTACGTCGGGTCGAACATCGCCCGTAGTCTGGCACCGGATTACCACGTCATCGCCACCTATCAGCGAAAATACACTCCGATTCCGGGCGTCGAATTCTTACGCGCAGTCAGCCTCGACGACAAAGACCACGCAAAAGCACTGATCCTCAGACACGATCCAAAAGTAGTGATCGTCTGCACCGGCACCAATGATGTCAATTGGGCCGATTACGACAAAAATCTTCGCCAAGTTCAAATATCACACTCGGCAGTTCCGATGGAACTCACCCCGCCTACCGACACCCTGAAAGCAAAATTCATTTATATTTCATCGGATTACGCTTTTGCCGGCTCTGACGGTAACTATGAGGAAGACGGAAAGACCTTGGCCGTGTCGAATCTGGGTAAATCAAAAGTTTCGACCGAAAACTTTGTCATCAATCGTTCCGTAAACCACATTATCCTGCGGTGTGCCCCCCTCATTGGCCGAGGCCCAATGGATCACCCGTCCTGGATCGACCAGCTTCGCGAATCACTTTTTTGCGGAAGAACGGTAAGCTTCACCAAAAAGAGTTACCACAATCCGGTTCATATTTCGTTTTTAACCCGAGTAATTCAAGAATGCCTCAAGCATGATTTGAAAAATCAGATTTTTCATATCGGGGGCTTAAGCAAAGTATCCATGTTCGAGTGTGCGCAGATCCTGGCTGCTTCGCTCGACCTCGACTACACCAAGATCGATAGCTCGGATCAGCTGCCACAATCACTCATCAACGATTATTCGATCAATCTTAACCAAACCCTGCGCGCCTTAAAGCTCGAACCACTCTCACTTCAGGACAGCCTCGAACTGATGAAAAAAACCTAATGGATTTTCTTCGGGCTTGCGGCTCTGATCGAGATCTCGCCGGTCAACTTATCTTCCGCCCAAGATAGTTTATCAGTTACCCTGCGAAGCGTGAGCTTGCCGTTTGCCTCGCGATCACGAACATAGAACTCGAGTAACTCGGGATTTAATTTGTTTCCAAAAAAACGATGCTTCGGCGGCTGATGCAACTCAGATCTTCGGATTGAGTAAATGACATCATCTGGGTCATTGCCGCTGAGAATGCGATTGATCAATGCTTTCGGCGCATAGAGTGCCGAAATCGTTTCTTTTCCGAAACCATCCTCACCCAATCGGTCAATGTCATTTTCGCCGTCGTTATATTCTATGAAATGAAACTGATCAATTTGATGATAGAAACTCCACAAGAAACTTCCCTTCAGGGTGCCGCGATAAAGAATGTAAAGGTATTCATCAGCTCGGTGGCAGGCTTTTCCTTCGCGTGCCGCCTCTTGATCGCAAAACGAAGACATCCAGTCGCTACTCAGCTCGAGCCATTCTCGGGCCATTGGATAAGTAATTTGGTAGTTCGGCACAAAGATCGAACCGATGAACAAATGCTGCCAGTCAGAAGCATTGCGACTCTTCAGATCTTCCGGATGATGCTGAAGGTATCCCGCATAGCTATAGTCCTGCCATTCGAAGCCGTACATGTCGCCACGATCATTGAATGCATTTTGCCTAACCCGACTGTCGTTATAGATGATCGGATGGGTTGCATTCATATGCGCGCCTTCGAATTTACAGGTAACCTGTGCGTACCCCATGGCAAGTGGACACTGGTATTCTTCCTTGGCCACTTTCCAACCACTCGTACTCTTTTCCCGATCCACATCAAAAGTAACCCGGTAAACCCATTCAATATCCGAATGGCGCCCGTAGCGGGTCATGTGGCCTTCAAGATTGATCACGCTCACATCTTCATCTGAAAAGTAGGCCGTATACTGAATAACCAATTGCTGCTGATTTCCCTTTTTTTGATGGGTGATCTGATAAGTGACGTCCATCGGCACGTCATTTAGGTTGTTTGCAATCTGATCACTTCGAACCACAATAAAGGGCGAAAAGAGCGTCGCCAGATGAAACTCTTCCATTCCTTTGTGTTCAGAAACACGAGTGTAGTTCGAAAGGGTATGAAGTACAGTTTTGTAAGAACGAAAAGTACATTTGTTCTTTTCGTGAAGCGTAACCGTCTCGAAGCTTTTGATGTTTCCTGGAATCATGACGGTTTGATGTTGATGAACCACGGGCAAAAGAAACCTGATTTCGTGCCCCGGTGTCCTGTCCGAGCACGGGTGACACAGTTTGAGGTTTTAATTTAGATAGGTTCCTGTGAACCATTCTCAAACTCTTGGGTCCAATGTTTTCTTCTCTGATTTCGAGTCAATTGTCTAGCATCCTTTCTTCTTTGAGTAAGTACATGACGTCCGATGTGATGGACTGAGTTCGGAGCAAAGCCGCCGTTGCCTTGATTCGGGCGATAAAAATTGTAATCGTGAATCATTGCAGTAATTCTTCTTTTTGCTTCATCTTCTGATTCGTACTCATCTTGAAGATCAATCTCTTCGCGCTTCAGAGTGCCCATTACCCGCTCGGTGCGTGCGTTTCCAGTGGGTCTACCGATACCAGACAACCAAAGATCAAGTCCTTGAACCTCGATGTTGGTGCGCGTGTATTTCGCGATATTAGCTGAACCGTGATCGGCGACCAAGCGGGGCCTGAGTTTATCAGGGCCAAGCTCTTCGATTCGTTCGATCGCAACAGCTTCCGTGATGACAGCAACGACTTGAAACTTCGTGATCTCAGGAAACAATCCAAAACTTAGAATTTTTCGAGAATACCAATCAATAATTAGAAGCAGGAACCAGAACTTTCCTGCAATTTTAAAATAGGTCCAGTCAGTACCCCAAAGCAGATTTTTCCGCCAAGGCTCATGCAGTAAAATTTCTGCAGGAATTTGCTTCTCTTCTTTGGGGCGCCTTACGAACTCGTGGTTTATTCCGTGTTTTTTCAGGATCTCAGCAACCCTTGTTTTTCCGATAAAAACACGAGCCTGCCTCTCAAGTTCGTAAGCAATCCTTCGACATCGATAGTTCGGATGTTTTTTCGCAAAATCCACAACTCGTTTTTCTTCGAGTGGTGTGATTTTATTATGACCGCCGCCACCGCCGTGATGGGCCTTACTCGCTTCACCACTGATCCAACGATAATAAGCCCTCGTGCTGATCTCGAGAGTTTTGCAGATTGCGACTACCGATTCGCCTTGCGCAATTGCGGCTTGAATTTCAACCACCAGAGCGTCTCGTTTTGATTTTGATAAATGACGACCACTTAGGTCTCCATGTAACCCGAACTCACGCTTTTTTTCAGGAGCTGAAGCTCCACGGTCTGATCTACAAACGCCGATTTTATTTGTGCGAGTTCTCGCTCGAGATTCGCCACCTTCGGATCGTTCTTCGGTTTGCGCCCGCGTTTCAAGTTCTTGAGCCCCTCGACTCCCGCTTCTTTGAATTTCGTTTTCCACCGAGAAAACAGATTCGGTTGAATGTTTTCTCTGCGACAGATCGCCGCCTGGTTTTGATTGCGTTCCGCTTCCATGATCAACTCTGCGATCATCTCCGGTGGTCTGCGGGTTCTTTTTCTTTTCACTTCTACTGGGTCTTGCATGGCTGCTCCTTTTTAACATGGTTTAAGTTCTCCTTAAACCCAAGAGCAGTTCTCAATGATTTCAACGGTTTTTACGCCGCAATCGACACACTATCTATCTTAATTTCAGGCCCTAACTGTGACGAACGAGCGCGGACAGGACACCGGTGATTTGATGTATCCCGGAACCGCAACTACGTCTTTTGGACAATCGAGTTCGTAATTGATCGAGAGAACATTATCTTCTGCGTAAAATTCATTCGCGAAAACAGAAGTAGGCAGAGTTAGAAAAAATAGAGCGCTCAGGTATTTCATGAGAGGGATTCTACAACTTCTGACCAATTCTCTCTAGTTAAAAATCAGTCAAAATCCCCAGTAATTCAGGCTGTATTTAATGCTTTTGGTTGCATCGAGAGCGAACGCTTAGAGGTCCATGCCCTGTTCTTGAAGGAGCGCCTTGATCTGCTCGAGCAGTACCTTTTGATTCGGCTTCGTGCGCTTTTGTTCGCGAGTAATTCGAGTGAATTCGCCGAAGAAATGTTTGGCAACCTGTTCGCTCTCGACTCGTTCAGAACGATACATCCAATGAACCGAACCGAATGCACCTAATTGGGCAAGCAGTTCTTCGCCTTGTGGTATCGAAAGTTCGGGGGCACTTGCACCGGCGATCATGTGCTTGTCGTACGAGAATTGAATAATTCCATGGGTAGTGTTGGCAACAATCAGTTTGATTCCATTTCGATAAAGCATGAAATCAGCCGCGCCTTGGGTCAGATTAAAAACCTTGATCTCGGAATATTTCTTTCCGGCTTCGGATTGAGAGTTAAAGATGCGCACATATTCCTGAAAAAACGCGCGTAGGTCTGTGAGGTAATCGACCGTACTTTCTTCGACCGCCTGATGAGGCGCCGATGCGTGATTGAGCTGAAACAAAGCCTCCGCTTCGGGAGAACTTTCTGCTCTGGCTAACTCATGAATCCAACCGTGATTAAGGCCATTTAAACTGCTCATCCTTTCATTTTAGGAAAGGACGGAGCTTAAAGTCTACTTATTTCGTTTAGGTGTCCGACAACTTGTGTAATTGCAAGTTGTCGGACACCTATTTAATAAATAAGTAGACAAATTTAGTAATGTATTATAGAATTCGACCCACTTATGAACAAGCAATCCACCTCCCTTAAGTCTGATTCAAAAAATACCGGCTCAAACGAAGCTCTTTATCTGGATAAGGTGCTCGATGAAGCACTTCGCGCAGAAAGAAACGCTGAGCTTCGAAAGGAAGTCGCTGAAGAGAAAGATTTTAACACCGTCTTTTTTCCGATCTTCTTGTTTGTGAGCGCACTGGTGATTGCTTCAGCGCTCATCATCATGTCGTTTAAAGCAATTTCCTTCTACCTGTCCCAAGGTACTTGGGGCTTTTAACTTTAGTGATATGAAATTTCTTATTTTGCTCGGTCTGTTCGCACCGTTTACGGGCGCGCATGCCTCCTTTACGACTCCGGAAGATGCCCACCAGCAAATCAAGCTTTGCTTGGATCGCTTTGAGAATCTCGTTCAAGTAAACCTCAGACAGGTTCAAACCGATCTCGATCAAAGCCGTGCAGAAAGCCGCGAAGCAAAGGAACGCATTCATAACCGCTTTTTCATTTTAAATCTGGGCGGCGCCATTTATGACCGCTTTGCAAAAGGGGTTTACGACTGGGAACACCCGGATCGCGAAAAAACCGATCACGGAAAGGCACGGGCCTATGGCTTGCGCTCTTCACTCGATCAGAGTCGAATCAACCAACTGAACGAAATTCTCGAATCCCGCCCCAGAATCCGGGACGATTTCGACCTCCTCATGGTCGATCTTAAATCGATGAAAAAAAGCTTGAACTGGCTTACCGCACGCACCAATCTTCGAAACAATGAACGCGTTTATTACGACGTCATGGGCGATGAAATGCGCGAGATGGTCTACGAAAACGGCTGGGCGAATGAAGTCGACTGGAACAAAACCATGGGTGAGGTTCAGGAAACTTTCTTCCGAAACATTTCTTGCGTGACCCTGCTTGATCAAATCAAGGCATCCTTACCGGCACGATTCATAGAAGATGAACCTTCGAGATTGGTCGACCACGTTCAATCACCGATCGATCTGATGAAGAAGCGAATTTCAGATATGAAGTCGCAAGATATTGATTAGTTGGGGATTTTTTAAAAGAAGTTTTGAAGAATTAGAGCTTAGGGCCTGGCAGTGACATTGGAACCCCAGGTTAAACGTGGGCGCCGTATGCTTACTTTAGGCTTCCTACTCGGAGGTAGGCATGCACACCATAAGACAGGAACAGCCCCCTGGGTCAATGACTGTCGGGTCCACATGTTTATTAACAACCAGACCCTAAGCTATCTATGATTATAGCACCTTCCAAAATCGACGCAATTCCATTTTTCAATGCGGCATATTTAAAAAAATCGCAATATTCGGCGGAAATGTTTGTTGTTTACATGGGGTTAAATAGCTGACAAAATTATATTAACTGTAAAGAAAGGGGTGACCAGGCGCATGGCAGGCAAAAAAATTCTAGTAGCTGACGATAGTCTTACCATTCAAAAAGTAATTCGCCTCGCCCTTTCTGGAGATGGCTACGAAATTCAAACCGTCTCAGATGGCAAAGAAGCTGTCGAACAAGCCTCACTTTTTCGTCCTGACATTTGCATCATCGATGTCTCATTGCCCCAAATGGACGCCTACCAGTTTCGCGAACACCTGATGGGCAAACCCGATTTAAAAAACATTCCCGTCATTTTGATGTCGAGCGCCTTTGAAAAAGTAGACGAGACGCGCGCGCACCAATTGGGTTTTGCCGGACACCTAATTAAACCTTTCGATCCTTCCCATCTCAGGTCTACGCTTCTTTC
>CAIKYX010000237.1 GCA_903831745.1 Oligoflexia bacterium | reverse complement strand
CTTTTCCAATGGTTTGGAGAGTACCCGTCATCGACCCACGTGGAACCCCAAGCAGCGAAGGCGACGAGCCAATTTCTGGCTACACTTCTTATACGATTCCGGCTTGTAAGTAATTTCGCGCCGTTTTTTTCCTATAAAAAAATGCGTCTGAACTTAGTTCAGGCGCATTTTTGTCCAGAGATCCAAAACTTCGTTTTCATTTTGCGGAAGATCGATTGTAAAAAAATGTTCTTTTTTTCCAAATTCGATCACCCCCATTGCAATCTGTCCTTCCGGGCAAATATTCATGCAACTCGTCACCACGGGACGCACTTTACTTTTTAGAGCGCCATCGAGTGGCCCATTTTTGGCGAGAGACTTAAGCGCCTTTTGCAAATCGCGCGACGGACTCTCGTCGCCGTCGTTCGCGCTTAATTTCTTGCCACATTTTTCGCAAATCAGAATGAATGTTTCTACCGGTGTCTCGACTGGTTTCATGAGTCAAATTTAGCATAAAACCCATCCTTCCATCACGTTCATTGATTCTTACATTAAGTAGACTTTTTAAGTCAATTTATATGCTGCGCCCTTTTGAAGGAAAACCAGTTGCGTGAAGCAATTTGCACTCCTCACAATACTCCGTCCGATGCCTTAGAATTCAGAAATCGAGTAAATAATCGCACAGAATATTTCATTTCGATCATGGAGCCCAAATCCTAAACCAGGAACTTCTTAGTTCGTTACTTCAAACCAATCGACGTTCAGGCAAAACATGCGTTCGCACGGCGACTCGGCGATCATCCCATCGATCTTCTCGACCGATTGCGCGAGAATTTCGCGAATCTTTTTTGCATCCCGCGCAGAGAGTGAAAACGGTGCGGTAAACGATAGCTCGTCTACCGGGCTCAACTGCGGATGCTTCTCCATTGCTTTCACCCGCCAATTGCCATGATGGCTGACGACCAGGGGCGATTTTGATTCGATGTAGGTACTTTGGAGGCCTGGAGCTATTTTTCCGGTTCCCCGTTCGACACAAAGACCGCATCGCAATAGAAACTCGATCGCCTTACCCACCACTTCATCCGAAAGATTCAATTTCTTTCGAATCTGCTCGCGGGTTTGATATCCAGGAATTGAACTGAGCACCCGCACGGCCGAATAGATCCAACTCGAGTAAAATACCGCGCGATCTTCGCCACTCAGCTCGTGACCTTTGGGTAGACGCTGCGAAAGATCCTGATTCTTGGTTCTGAGCTCTTCAATTTGCTCGCGGTAAATTTGGCGCAGGTCTTCAGAACCAGCACGCTCGTAATCGACGAGCAGAATAAAAAAGGTAACTTGCTTGGGCCTAAGTCCCATGTATTTTGCGATACGCACTGCCTGTTCGCAGCTCAGGTGTTTATCGCCCGAAAACACCTGACTGATGGTGGCCTTGTGGGTTTGCGCAACCTCGGCAAATTTTGCGAGCTGCCCCCGCCCTTGTTTAGGTGAATTTCTTAGAAAATCTCGAACGAAGTCCTTATAATCCAAATAATCATAAATTCGAATGGTCATTGCACCCACCTCGCCGGAAACTAAAGTTTATTTTTTAGTAACCCATTCGTTAGTCGTTATAACACATTTTATCGGTTCGGTATCACTTACCTTTTACCGCTTATTTATTATAGCAATTCCGTTTAATAATTAAAAATAAATCAACAACCTAACTGAAAGTTTCTGATTTGGCTCACTCATTCACAGGCATTTTTGGGCGATATGCATTACCATCTCAGCATGTTGATTCGTATTATTTTTATCGTAGGCATTCTGGTTTCTTACAGTTCTTTCGCAGGCGTGGGTGATCGCGGCGGCGGCACGGACACCAAACCCGCCATTGTTCGTTAATCGTAAACAACTGCGTTTAAAATTAACAAACGGGCGCTAGTCGATTCCTTCAGTTCGTTCTAGAACTGACTCCATGAGAAAACTCACGTCTTTTGCTCTCGCGACTCTCTTCTGTTTTAGCCTTCACCTGAGTGCACACGCATCCAGCTGCAAGAAGGTTCCTGAGAATCCTTTGGCATGGACCAAGCTCAAACAACTGATCACTAAACTGACGACGCAAAAAACATATCACTGGTACGAATATTCGGGCGCCCAGCACGCGCTACTCGAAACGCTAGATGAAATACAAGTAGACCCTCGACTTACCCACGTCGAGCATGGCTACCCGGAAACCTGGTTCGACGGAGAACGCACGGTTTGGCGCGCATGGGTAAAAGCAATGCTCAAAAAAGAGGCTTTCACACTTGCAGACTTGATGCTTCCGCTTGAGCAAAGAATTGATCCGTGCAAAACCATTTCAGACGTAAGCCCATTTCTGCCGATAGGAAACGAAATGCTGACTGCAATTTTCGAAAATGCCGGAAACGTTCTCGTGAATGAGCATGGGATTTGTTATAGGTATGGTGCAACCGTTACCCCATCAAGAACACCATCTTCACCAATCAATGTTCATCTCGATTGGATCGTGATGAATTGTGCCGATTCGGAACACCCCATTCGGGATTGATTTTAAAAACACGAAAAATCAGTTCAAATTTATTTTCAGTGCAAGGTAATTACACCAATTGCTGCCTAACGGACGATACGATTGACTATTTGTTGCAACGCCCTCTCTGACTTCGGGAAGAAGCTGGGGGGGAGCATCTTCAAAATTGCGCCAATCTGCCGAAAAACTGGTTCGAGCCGCGAGAACCACCACATTGAGGGGAAGTATTTGGTGATAAAAAGGACTCTGCTCGTCTAGCAAGTTTCGCATGACCAGTCGAAGTCCATAATTCTGAATTTCGATTTTGGCTCCTTCTAAAGAAAGCTCTGAGACCGCGTCTAGGTAGTCGCGAATGATAGACTGATTTTCCTTCAGGATGAAGAACTTTCTAAGACTTTCGGTATCAGTCGAATAATGAACCGGATCATTGGCATTCACCAACTGGTTCATCATCAGAAAAAACTTCATGCGCTTGATCTCAAAAGAATCAGCCGGTAACAATTCCAACAATACCTCTGCATAATTTGCCGGCCTCCCCACTCTTGGACCAAATGGGCCTTGATAGTGTTTATCAGGCAAAAATTTTACGGTCCGCAGCTTTTCCGCGAGTTCGCGACGAAAACCAGGGTAAGGCCATTTTGGATCGCCCTTTTTCATGAAGGCGAAAATCTCTTTCATTTGATCAAGATAGAAATACGGACGATTAAAATTAACCAACTCCGGAATCAATTCGAATTCAAAAAATCCAGGCGCCAAACGGTCTGCAAGCCTTGGATTTTCTTGAATCAGTTTGGTAAATAACCAAGGCCCGAGGGGCTCGTAGGGTTTTAGGATTGATTCGGGAAGAAATCGTGCTTCGAGCATTTCGATGAAAGCGGTCTCTACAGGCCTGCCCGTTCCTGGACTGAAATCCAAGCGCTCATCAATATTCGCTCCGCGAAAAACCGAAAAATAAGGATCGTCAAAAGTCGCATTTCGAGTCCGGTAACCGGCAGGTGGTCTGGCGGCATACCCGAAAAGAATTTTATGCAATGAATAGGGATCAATCTCTCTGCTTTTTAGGACCAACCGAAAGAATAGTTTTTCTTTTGGTGGAAGGTGATTCGCTATTCGTTCAATATCTCTTTTGATGCCCAGCTCTTGGGCTTTTTGCAAGATAGGAATACTCCACACTGTAAAATCATAAGTAGAATGATTCAGGGGCCAGGCTCGAGAATCAAGATTGAGCGCTGTTAAGATCTGACGGGTACTCTGGCTTGGAGAATTACGCCATTGATCCAACTCGGCATGGGTGGGTACCCAGGCTTGTGCGATCGAGCAAAGTAAGAGGGGAAGAAGAAAAATGAGTTCGAGAATGATGTGCAATTCGACTCCTTTGCGTAATCGGAGCTTATTGACGCGCACTCATATTTTCAATCTTTATCATTTTTTTGGCGCCATTTTGTTCACCGAGATCGCTGGTCCTTGATTAACGCCTAGCATGCGCTCCTGGAGCTACCGGCAGATTAAAACCACTCGAGCCTTGCTCCCAAGGTTGTGCTGACTCATTTTCGCGAAAGATCGGATCGACTCGCTTGACAATGATTTGCATGACTCCTTGATTGCGCTGAATTTCGCCCAAGACCCACAAAAAAGCTTCATCGCGAATGCGCTCCTTATATTTTTCGAACACTTCGCGATGAAAAATCAGATCCATGACGCCGAATTCATCCTCGAGTGTTGCGAATGCGGTGCCTTTAGCGGTGGGCGGCCGCTGAAGCACCACCGACAGCCCGAGAATCTTAATCCGCTGCCCGTTCTTGGCGTTCACCTCCAGCG
>CAIKYX010000236.1 GCA_903831745.1 Oligoflexia bacterium | reverse complement strand
TGTGATGCTTGCTGACGATTGCATTGGCGAAGGAATCGAACTCAAAGCCAATCAGATTCAAAATGGCGAAGTAATGATGCTCGAGAATCTCAGGTTTCATCCTGAAGAAGAAACCGACGATCTGGTATTTTCACAGAAACTCGCGCGCTTTACCGATGTTTATATTACCGATGCTTTCGGTACCGCTCATCGTAAGCATGCGTCGACCTATCGACTTCCCTCTCTGATTCCAGACCGCGGGATGGGATTTCTGATTGAAAAGGAATTGAAGTACTTTAACGGAATTCTCGAAAATCCAGCCCAACCTTTCTATTTGATTTTGGGTGGAGCAAAAGTCAGCGACAAGATTCAAGCAATTCATGCTCTCTTAAAACGAGTTCAAGGAGTGCTCATTGGCGGCGCCATGGCTTATGCCTTCATGAAAGCTAAGGGCGAAAAAATTCCTTCCGAATGGAAACAACCAGCACCAGAAGATGTCGAGGCTGCAAAAGAACTTCTGGCTGAATCCGAGCGCAAAGGCATTCCATTCTTGCTTCCGGTTGATACGATTCAAGGCTTTGATATCGGACCTCAAACGATCCAAAAATATAGCGATTTTCTAAAGACCGCGAAGACCGTTTTCTGGAATGGCCCACTCGGTTGGTTCGAGAAAAAGGAATATGCTACCGGCACTAATGTGGTGGGCGAAAACCTCACCCACGTTGCTTGCATCAAAATTGTAGGCGGAGGCGACACGGTCGCTGCGATCAATCAAGCTGGCCTAGCTGAAAAATTCGATCACCTTTCGACCGGTGGCGGAGCAGCACTCGAGTATCTCGAGAACGGCGGATTGCCAGGTATCGATATTCTTCGCGTCGGCTATCGTCCTGTATCTCCGGATTTGGAGTGGGAATGAAAAGATCCGTACTGCTTGCCGGAAACTGGAAAATGAACTTCGGCCCGAAAGAAACCGCACAGTTCATCGAAACGCTCTCTAAAGAGTTCGGTAAGAAAACGTCTCCTTCGACCATGCGGCTTTATGTTCCGTATCTCGATCTTCAGACCGCCCTTGCTACGGCAAAAGAACTTCAGCTTCCGATTCAGATGGGCGCACAGAATATTCATTTCGAAAAATCGGGGGCATTTACAGGCGAAATTTCAGCATCCATGCTGAAAGAAATCGGAATCACCCAGGCATTGGTGGGCCATTCGGAGCGTCGTCAGTACTTCGGCGAAACCAATGAAACCGCGATGAAGCGAGCGGCCTCGGCTCTTGAGCAGGGGCTCGAAGTCCTTGCCTGTATCGGCGAAACCCTGAATGAACGAAATCAGAATCAAACCGAAGCAGTCCTTCGCAGCCAGCTTACTCCGTTTCTCGAAAACGCGACTTGCGCCGCAGCCCTGGGCGAACGCCTTCATATTGCCTATGAACCGGTATGGGCGATCGGAACCGGCGTGACTGCCACCCCAGAACAGGCGGAAACCGCCCATGCCTTCATTCGCTCGCTTTTAGAGCAAAAACTAGGCGCAATAGCCCAAAAGACCAAGATTCTTTACGGTGGCAGCGTTACCCCGGCCAACTTTGCGAGTTTACTCAACTGTCCTAATATAGATGGCGGCCTGGTCGGCGGGGCCAGCCTCAAACCTGATTCTTGGCTTCAACTTTGGAACTTGGCTCAGGCAAATTAATTTGATAAGGTGTTTCACATGATTACGTTTCTGACTGTTATTCACATCTCAACGATTGTCCTTTTGGTCATTGCTGTTCTCCTTCAATCCGGAAAAGGCGCTGAAATCAGCGCAACTTTTGGGGGCTCAAGCCAAACGGTTTTCGGCAGCTCAGGCGGCGCAAACTTTTTCCAAAAGCTTACCTACGGTCTGGCACTGGTTTTCGGTCTCACTTCACTGACCTTAACCGTGCTTCCTTCTAAAACGAAGAAGTCAGTATTTGAAGGTTACACCGCACCGGCAGCTCCGGTGACTCCTGCGGGATCAACGACTACACCTGGAACCACTGCTCCGGGTACAGCCGCAGATAAACCTGTGCAAGGCGCGGCTTCAAAAGCAACTGCTCCTGCTGCAAAAGAATCAACGACTACTGCTCCAGCGCAGAAAAAGCCGTAGAATATAACGGTAGAAAAAAAAGCTCTGGTATTTCAATCATTCACCAAACGAAGTCTCCTTTTTTTACTCCTTCTGGGTGTATCGCTAAATGCGCGTGCCGACAATCAGGCCACCATCTTGATCAAGACCGTCCGAGGTAAAATTAATTTTATCTGCTCGGGAGCACTGCTTTCATCAACTCTTGCGATCACCACTGCTCACTGTATCGAAAACGCGGATCAGGTATGGATTACGAATGCACCCAAACTCGAGACCACCACGCCGATGATTCAATCGGCTGATTACAAGACTCACCCGAGTTATACCGGAAATAATTTCAAGGGTTACGACCTCGGAGTCGTTCACCTAAAAAAAGGAATCAAGCTCGGCAAGTACTTCAAGCCTGAACCCTTGAGTATCGAAGCGCTAAAGAAACTCACACTAAAACGCGAAGGATACGGACTAAGGCAGAACAAAAATCAGCGCCAGGTTTTTAGTGAACCGAATGAAAAAGTCGAATTCGCAGAGCACTATTTGCAGACTTACGACGAAAACGGACTGCTCGGTGATTCGGGCGGGCCAGTTTATTTCGTTCGCAAAAATAATTTGATTCTAGTGGGATTACACACGGGACGCAAACAAGGCGCAGACGGTAAGCTTGAGAATTATTCAAACACGCTGGTCATGACCGATGAGTTGGCAAAGTGGATTCAATTATTTCGGTAAACCGAATGCTCAGTGAGGATAATAACCTGTTCCTAATCCAATTACGTTACTCGAAGTATTCACCTCCGGGCCATTGACCACAATCGTGCCGCTCGAATCTATCGTGTACGCCTGCAAGGTAGGCTGAGGGCCATCGAGTCCAGAGCTAAAAATATTAGTTCCGTCACGGTCAGCAATCATCAATCCCGGCGATTGCGTACTCAATGTCTGAGCCACAGGGATGTCCATTGCCCCACTTAAAAGCGCAGTGCTCGAAATTTTATTTGCGCCAACGAATTCTAGGAACGTACCGAGTGGATCCATGAAGAATACATTAGGATAGGCACCTACTGCTGCATTCAATGTGGCAATGGGCGAAGTAACGAGAGTGCCGTCTCCATTAATCAAAAAAGAATACACTTTAGTACCGCCCGCAAAAAGATAGGTCCCTGTTGGATCAATCGAAAGTCCATAAACCCCGCCACTCGGAACCGTAACATTTGGGCCGACTTTCGTCCAATTTCCGTTACCTGCAATGGTGTAAGAATAGATTACACCACCGCGCGAGGCCGAGAAGCCGTGAGTAAACGTCAAATCAGTCGCCAATACATCTGCCGAACCTGGAACGAGCGCACTCGCGATGGACGCACCTGGCATCCCAGACCCCGGATTGATTGCATAAGTAGTGACATTATTATCAACAACATTCAATACGTCTAAAACTCGATGCACGGAATCGAAAACCAAAGGAAATGGACTATGGCCAACGGGCGAAGTTCCGACATCTAATAACTTACCGTCGACATTGCTGATTGCTTTGGTCGTGACATTATTTGACCCCATGTCCGAAATATAAACAAACCCGTTTAGCGAGTCGACCGCAAGCTGAACTGCACTATTTCCGGCAGGGTGAGAGTCGCGAAGGTCTGAGAGCGTTCCGTCAGCTTGTTCTGCAAATGAACTGATCGAGTTGTCATCAGTAACTACATAAAGCATTTTCAGACCTAAAATGGCAAAACTGTTAGAAACGACAGACAGTGTGCCGTCGGTCGCACTCAAAGTGTACGCACTGCCCGGTAGGTCGATTGAGAGATCAGTAAAATCAGCTCTCCCAGTAACAGCTGGAACAACAGTAGTTCCGCTTAAAACGGCAAGACCACTATGGCTTGCATCAGTACCAATCGTCATGGTGATCGCACTGGCATAATTTGCATCCATGTTGCCGTAAGGATCGAGCGCTGAAACCGAATCCCGAGCCATCGTTGCTCGAGAATCGTAAGGCCCAACTGGCTGAGTCGAAAACACGAGCTGGGATGCCGCCGCAGCAACCACCCCCATCGCACTGCTGTCGACAGAAACAGATGCACCCGCATCTGCGGCGGTAATCGTCTGGCTTCCAGCAGTAAAAAGAGTGAAATCAAATTGCTTGGTACCATGATCGCCTGGAACGAAGGTGTAATCGACTGGCAAGGTTGCGGGATATGCATCGCTCGACGTAAAATGAACCGTGCCGACGTAATTGGTAATCGGATTTGCACTTCCATCCAACGCAGTCACGGTAACATGAAATAAGTCTCCCGCAACGATCGACACTGGAACACTTGTGAGACGTAATGCAGCTAACGGAACGGCGGCCGCCGCTTGAGTCGTGGCCGCTGCGCTCTCGTGGGGGGCTGAGTGAAAGTGAAACGAACAGGCACTCGAGCTGAGTAAGGTCATTACCAGCACCATGCAAAGGGCTTTAGGTTTTTGAGAATCAACCCTCATAAAATCATTATAAATCGCCTGATTTCATTAAGTAAGTGTGTCAAAAATGACTTTTTTTCGAGCCCTTCAGGCGAGTATTGAGCGAATTGGCTCACTCAAAATCTAACCCTAGAGGAAGGTAATTATTAGTTTTGACAGGGGTTTTAGGCAGGCCTTTTTGAGTAATAGGCTGGTTGACTCATAATTCCGTTACCGTAAATTTAAATTGTGTAAAGAAATCAACGGGAAGGGA
>CAIKYX010000235.1 GCA_903831745.1 Oligoflexia bacterium | reverse complement strand
GTCCCATATTTTTTTACATTTGTGTGGAGGGTTTCTAAGCGATGGTCAGGCTCATCGCTGTCTACAATAATTTCATAAGTAATTGATTCCATTTTTGGTGGAGAATCCTGCCTTACTCCATGAACTTTGACTTCTATTCCTCGCAGCTCAAATTTTAAGATCGGAATAACTCTTTCAATCCCTTTGATAATACAAGCTGAAAGTGACGCCAGGAGTAGCTCTGCGGGGTTAAAGGCTTTGGGATTGCCATTTAGATTGGTATCAAGGTCTATTTTCGCCTCTTTACAAAACGACACGCTGACCTCAGAACTGATTCGCTTAGAGACTACATCGAACTCCATTTTTAGCTCCTAGCCTGGCTTATACCCATCTCTTGAGCGAAGCCTGTTAATCTTTCTTTAATTGCATCTCTCGTGGTTCTGAATCGAGTCATCTGCTCATCATCACTTCCTGTTCCCGCAGGATCAGGCAAAGGCCAATGAAGTTTCTTTGCCTTTGATATGACCACTGGGCAAACTTCCTCTGCGCAGAGAGTAATCACGTAATCCAGAGTATTTACGAAATCAGGATCAAGATCGTCAACTCGCTTTGAAGTATGAGTGGTAATATCAATTCCAATTTCGTCTAAAACACGGATTGCGAATGGATTGACGTGGGTTGGCTTTGAGCCAGCACTTTGGATGTTTGCTTTTGCTCCAAAAAGCTTCTTAGCGATCCCATCGGCTAATTGACTCCTCGCCGAATTTGCTACGCACATAAATAAAATCTTCATGAGTAATACCTTTTCCTGATTTGCAGAGAAACTTTAACTAAAGCCAATAAAATAGGTACTTCTACTAAAGGGCCAATCACCGCTGCAAATGCAGAACCATGATTGATGCCGAAGGTCGTAATCGCTACCGCAATGGCTAACTCGAAATTATTTGAAGAGGCAGTCAGTGAAAGCGTAGCGGATTGTGAATAATCAGATCCAATTTTTTTGCTGATAAAGAAGGTTACAAAAAACATCACCGCAAAGTAAATGGTCATGGGTATGGCAATCGAGAGTACGTCGAGTGGAAGCCTTAAAATCATCTCACCTTTAAATGAAAACATGAGTACAATTGTGGAGAGAAGTGCGACGAGTGTGATCGGACTGATTCTAGGAATAAAGACAGTGCTATACCATTCGTCGCCTCTTTTTTTTCTGAGAATGAATCGAGTGAGTAATCCTGCAAAAAACGGAATCCCCAAATAAATTCCCACGGTCTTTGCAATTTCACCCATGCTGAAATTGACCTCAGCACCTTGCATACCAAAAAGCTTTGGCAGAAACGAAATAAAGAAATAGGCATAGGCTGGGAAAAATAGAATTTGAAAAATAGAATTGAATGCAACGAGGCCTGCACAATACTCTTTGTTGCCATCCGCAAGTTCATTCCAGACTAAGACCATTGCAATGCAAGGTGCAATCCCTGTGAGGATGAGTCCAATCATGTATTCAGGCTTGTTATGCAGAAAAATAAGCGAGATCGCAAACATCAAAGTTGGTGCAATCACCCAGTTTTGAATCATTGCGAGCCCGAACACTTTTTTGTTTTTGAATACATTTCCTAGCTCTTCAAACTTAATTTTGGCAAGAGGAGGATACATCATCAGGATGAGCCCAATCGCTAAAGGAACTGATGTGGTTCCATAACTTAATTCACTGAGTTCTTTTGGGAAGGAAGGGATCAGTTTTCCTAAGCTTAAACCGATGCCCATCGCTAAAAAAATCCAAAGCGTTAAATAGCGGTCTAAGAAAGATAATTCTTTTTTCATATTAGAATATTCCTAACAGCAAGAAGACTCACTTGATTCATCGTCTGGCGCACAACAAGCGTTATCGTCGCTAGAGGCGTCTTTTTCATTAAAGACATCGGCATCCGCCATATTCTGGTAAGTCTCCCATGCAACACCTGCAGGGTCGGTAACCCAAGCTTTATTTGATTTTGCATAACAACAAGTAGTTTCGCCTTCGTCTTGTAGTTCTAGGTCGGCACGTTTAAGGCGATCGGTGATCTCAGTCAGTTCACTCGCTTCTTCTACTTGGATTCCTAAATGATCTACGCCTACCTCTCCGGTTCTGGTTGAGATAGCGAAGTTTAGTCTTGGATCATCGAGTAGCCATTTGGCGTAATCCGGTTTTAGTTTAATCGGCTTTTGTCCAAAAAGAGTCGAGTAGAATTGAACAGATGATTCTAGGTCTTTTACCCCGACATGGATGTGAAATCGTTTCATCTTAGCATTTCCTTTCGTGATTTACTTTTGATTTACCTTTGGCTTCTTTCGCACAACAGTTTTCTGCGAGATAGTCGATCAATTCTTGGATGAGGTCGGTGTTCGCAAAATAGGTGATCGACCGACCTTTTTTCTGAGAGGAAACCAGCCCGGCTTTGCTCAAATGTGAAAGATGAAATGAGAGTGTATTGTCGGGAATCTTCAGTTTTTGAGCGATTGCCCCAGGCATCAACCCTTCTCGTCCATATTCGATTAAGGCTTTAAATACCCTCAGTCTGGTTTCTTGGGAGAGGGAAGAAAAGGCTTCTAGCGCGTCAAACATTTCCATTCTTCTAGAATAATAGAAATATTATAACTTGTCAAGTTGTGCTGCTTTGGATTCGGCTCAATTAGAATAGAAGGTCATCTTAAAGTCTCTCAAGGTGTTTTCCAAAGGCGTTCATGACCCAAAGATGAAGTTTGGCTTGAGTGATTTTATAAATGAACCATGGAAGTGCCGGGCGGTACTCATGAATTGCGGCCATTACATATTTTCGATCGAGCACTTCGCGAAACTCGAGTCGTCCTCGATCATTTTTACTAGAGAGCAGGCCGCCTTTAATATAGAGCAATTGCCGGTCTACTGTACTTCTCTCAACGCTTTTTTCGAGAATTAATAGGGTAAGTCCTAACATGCGAAACACCAAGCGAGGCGACGCAGGATTCGGGTCTACCTTAACCTGAATCATTGGGCGAAAATAACGAGGAATCCAGTTAAAGTACTCCTGCGAAACCTGTTCTGCAGTAAGCCCAGAAGGCAATGTCAGGCGTTGCACTGAACGTACATTTTTTAAATTCTCTAGTTTCACTTTGGGTAATGCGGCCACTTGAGCCGATTCAATTGCTTCAGTCAACGCCTGATCCAATGAGATTTGAATGTCTTCCGGATGTGGCCATTCGCGACCTGGCTGCACGAGCATCGGGTATTTTAGGCTTAAGACCAACGGATAGACCAGGCTTTTGGGAGTGCCTGTGATAAATGAAACCCACAGTCGCGAAAGACCGAGCGGAATCAAATTTAAAAAAAGAGAAATATTTCGAATGTGCAGCACCTTTGCGGTTTTTTGAATTAAGTCGCGGTAGGTGATTTTTTCGCGGCCACCAATATCAAATCCCTTACCTTCGAGTGTTGGATCAAAAAGTGAGCGGACCAGAATTCGAATGGCATCTTGAAGTGCGATGGGCTCCATCTGAGTTCGGGTCCAGGCGGGCAAAATCATCATTGGCAATCGGTGGACCAATTTCTTTAAAATAGTGAAGGAAGAGCCTTCGCGGCCCACAATGAGTCCTGCTCGGAGCATGACGCCCTGAGGGGCTGCCTGCCGCAAGGTTTGCTCTACTTCGAGACGGCTTTTTAAATGCCAAGAAAGTGTTTTGATTTCGGAGGGAATCAGTCCTCCGAGATAAATGATTTTTTTGATTCCGGAAGCGGTTGCGGCTCGCTTGAAGTTGTCAGCAATGATTAAGTCAAAGTCATAAAACTCGCCCTGTGAAAGGGATGCGGACGGAAGCATCGAGTGAACCAGATAATAGGCGGCATCACATCCGGCAATGGCTTCATTTAATTCCTTCAGTGAAAAAAGGTCGCACTTTTTCCATTCGAGACGCGGATGAGATGACCCGCGTGTTTTTCTCGAGGCGGCCACAATGTGAATGGATTCATGGGTCAGATTGTCTGAAAGCAACGCTTCGATAAGTGCCTTCCCGATGAATCCACTGGCTCCGGCTACAAAAACTTTTTTTGACATAAGTCATCAGACTTTACTTGATATACCCGAAAAGTTCATGCAATTCTTCATTCAGGAGTATCCATGGCAACCGAAGAGCCCGAATTCAAACTTGAGTCAAAAACCGATTCTTATGAAATTAGGCAGTATCCTGATATTCTGGTTGCCGAAACCCAAATCGATGCGAGTTTCGAAGATTCCGGAAATTTGGCGTTCCGAATCCTGGCAGGCTACATTTTTGGAAATAACAAGCTAAAGGCCAAGATCGAGATGACCGCACCGGTATCCCAGCAACCCAAATCTGAAAACATTGCCATGACCGCTCCTGTGAGTCAGTTCAGGAATTCGGGTGGGTTTCTTGTTCAGTTTACGATGCCAAAGACATTTACTCTCGAAACTTTGCCCGAACCTAACGACGCCCGTGTGCAACTCCGTAAGATCTCTGCTCGACGGGTTGCGGTCTATCGCTATTCTGGCAGGTGGACCGAAGCACGTTACCAGGAAAAATTAAAAGAATTCCTTTCGGATTTGCAGAGAGACAAAACTCTAACCGTGGGCGAGCCTGTTTTTTCTAGGTATAATCCGCCGTTTACGCCGTGGTTTCTGCGTCGTAATGAAATTTGGTTTGAACTAAAATGAATTGCTGTTTGCTAGCGTAGGAGCGTAGTGCGTGAGAAGCATTTTCCACTCGTCAGCTGTGACTTCGCCGTAGGTCGAATCACTCATCAAATCCCACAGATTGACTTCGTACTGGTATGAACATTGATTCGCATTCCAAAGCAGGTAGTAATGATCCGGAATGCCCAGCACGTGGCCCAGTTCATGGGCTATTGAACGAATACGCATCATCGGAAAAAGGTGAATCTCTTTCTTCTTTCCGTTTACGTAGGCCCGCTCGCCCGGTTGGTTTTCTAAAATGATTTTAAATGCTTCTGGAGTGTTGTCCTGGCTGACCCAATTCAGGATGACTCGAGCTGCAGGGCTGGTCCAAACCTTTTCGAAATAGGTTTTGATGATAGAACGTTGCACACCAGAGAGATTGGATCCATCAATTGGCAAAGAGAGCAGGGTGATGCCATCTTGCTTTTGAGCAGAAACGCCGTTTCTGTAGGCGTTTGCCAAAAGCGCATACGAAGTCAGGTCATTCTCTAGATTATTGATGATTTGAGACAAGGTATCTTTAGGATTTGATGCGGAAGCCAAGTCAGAAAAAAGATCGCGGTATTTTGGAATTTCTTGAATTTTTGAGTTAAGTTCGGCCGAAATCAACGGACGAGAGCATTCGGTGTCAGCCACACATTGGTTCGCGATCTTTAAGAGTGTTTCAATCAATTCGCCGGAATCATGCTTCAGTGCCAGGTTTGATGGCCAGAAAACCCGTTCCTGATCATCTACAAGAATCGAGCGGACATCCGAATTCAGGGCGACCCAATTGAGGTTCACCGGCAGATCTTTTACCTTTTGGTAATCCACATAAAGATTCTGCCAGGATTCAACGTACTTCTCGATCATCCAGCCGTGATCGCTCGAACGAGTGCCTGTATATTCCCGAAGCGAAAGATCGCCAAACGGGATGACTGCAAACTTTGATGAAATGGGTTGTTTAGACGCAAGTGCCGCAATTTCGGTACCGCGAATATCGATGGCGGCGGTAATCTCTCTCGCGAGTGATTTCGTTTTCTGATCACAGGCATCTACAAAAGGGCTCGCGAGAATCTCGTCGAGCTGGGCACTGAGCGATGGACCATTGAAAAAGACTCGCGATTCGCGGGTGCTAGCATGGGCAGGCGAAAATTGGGTCGAGGCGAACAGAAAGAGCAGTGTAAAGGCGTGAGTTTTCATCGAACAGTCCTCTCTCGAAGGCTTTTATTCAAATTGCGGAGGAATTGGACCTGGTTGAATGACGGTTGCGGTTGGCAGTTTCTCGACAAAGATTTTCTGAGGATCTGTTTTATTGATCAATCCCCTTGATTCGATGAGTCCTTGCCCGCAAGGGTTGAAGAATAAGCTTGGTCGAGTGAAGAAAATCTTTTCTGGGTGAAAAGGCACGAGCGAACGAACGAGCTCCCCATCGATCGCGGCGACATAAGACTTTTGGTTTTCGCCGTCATGAAGCACGATTTCTCCGGTAAGCCCGTCAGCCCGAAAGGCTGCGTTGGTGGTTCTTGCGTTTGAAGTGGTCACTTCCGTGAATTTTTTGAGTTCAATTGCAGCGGTGAGGTTACCTGAAGTACCGGCAGTCGGAAGTTCCAAGAAACGAGTGAATGTACTAGCAGTCAGTTTTCCTGCCTCCGCATAGTTGTGAGTCCATGAGAATAAAATACGGGGTCTATTGGCATCCGGAGTTTGAACCGCTATTGGATTCATGATTGAACCTGTTCGTTCTTGCGCAATGGTGTACGACTTCTGCCATTGACCTCGTGGGTTTTTGGTTAATACATAAAGTTCAGATTCAGCGCCTTGCTTGTTGAGCATCAGAATCCAAGGCGTTCCAGTACTCATGATTCCCACTGCGTAGGGGCGGCCCGGGGCAGGTGTGCTTGCAATCAATACGGGATTCGTTTGAATTTTTCCGCCAAGAACGGTCGATATTTCAGTATAAAACGTTTGACTGAATTTCCAGCTCAGGGCCGCGATCTTGTTCAACGCCGGTGCTGCATAAACATCTTCAATGTCTGCACCGATATTGCTTAATCCTGGTATTAGCAAGGCGGGGTTAAAGCTTCCATCTGGTTTTTGCGAATACATCCAGACACCCGAAACGTTGCCGGCATGGCTCGCGGTAATGAAGGCGTAAAATTTATTTCCTAAAAATGCAAACTTGGGCTCGTTATTCCAAGAAGTGAGTTGGCTCGTGTTATCGATCGTCAGCGTTTTCCACTCTTGGTTGTCCCACAGTTGGGCACCAAATAGACTTTTGCTGTAAGGGGGCACTTTCTCGGTACCCATGAATGGAATGGCCACGAGTCCGTTTGGACCATTGATCACTGAATCGTAAAAACCATTCATCGCCATCGCGGCGCTCAAGGTATCAGGGCTGGTGCTCGCAAATGGATACCCGACCGGAAGAGTGCAAACATCGGCCTTTGCGAGTGAAGCGGTTAAAAGGATTGAGAAAAGTCCCATAACAATGGTTTTTGAATTTTGCATGGGGCGTGATTAACATTCATGCAATTTCATTGCAAGGGGCAATAATGGTTTAAAGGATCATGGTGTTACTTGAGTGAGTACGAGGTCGAAATCTACCTTTGCCTGATCCCTAACACTAATCGTAACAAATAAAATATGAGCGGATTTTACTTCTATTCCATAGTCTTTTAGCGAAAAGATCGTCTGACCTTGAACCCGAATGGCATTTTCTAGTTGGGTGATGTTCAAATCAAATGAGTCCGGACGACTGACTCCGTGGAGGGTCCATGTTCCGTAGACGGTCACCGTTTTTATACCCTCTTTTACGGTCACGTCATGGGTTTTGATGGAAGAGATTTTAAAGGCAATTTCAGAAAAAACAACCGCGTTTTTGCCTGTGGTTGCCGCATGGTTTTTCGAGTCGCAAGTATGCTCCTTCGGAAAATCAGAAACCCGATAATTCAGGCCCAAGGCTTCTGTCAGATGACAGTCCCGCTCTTCGCTTCCGGTGTCGATAGAATCAATCGGAACATGAAATTCTCCTGTGCCTGACGAATGTTCCAGATCGAGCGAAACTGTGCCGTTAATTTTCTTAACTCTGCCTTCCGAAATCCCCAGAGAATAAGGTATCGAATACTTGATTGTGGATTTCGGGCCCAGGGCGGGTTGGTAAGAAACCGTCGTTGCTACCGAGTTCATTGAAAAGAGAAGGGCAAGAGTGAATAGGGTGTTCATGACCTCGTACATTAGCATGTTCCGGGCATTGCCAAACCTATTTGGCACGTTAAGATAGTTGAATGCTCGAGCAGGTCATACCGATGTGGATTGCCTATTTTCTCGCGGTCGCGTCGCCAGGCCCAGCGCAAGTTTATGTCATCGATAACACGACGATCGGACCCAAATCTCGCGGACAGCTTGCCGCACTCGGTATTTCGCTCGGCACCTCAATCTGGGTGCTTTCGGTCTCTTTTGGTTTGGGGAGGCTGATTCAGGATTATCCTTTTACGCGTGATGCTCTTCGCTATCTTTCGATTCTACTGCTGGGCTATTTTTTGATGCTCTCGATTCGTCGATTGTTATTCGATAAGGTGATTAGGGGGGCGACGGCTCACGCCTTACCCACGAATGACAAGATTCGTATTTTTACCAGAGGCGTATTGGTAAACCTTCTCAATCCGGGTGCGGTGGTCTTTTTTATCAGCCTCTTTTCGCCCATGCTGATCGCTGCAAAGTCTCAGCGAGCGGTCATGCTTTGTGCGGTCGGAATTATGTGCATTTCGGTTCTTTGGTATCAGACGCTGGTACAGTTGGTAGCGTTTCATTGGGTCAAGCGCTTTGTGGCCAGAAGTGACAAGTCCTTTCGTCTAGGGTTTACCGCTCTTTATGCATACTTCATCTATAAGTTATTGAAGATGTAAGTCATTCCTCGATTCACTCGGCAGTTTTTGCCGATTGTTGATCTTAGGTCTCTTTGACAAAATAGTAAGGTGGGCCTTCGCAATGCAATTCTGCTATTTCTATGCTTTTTTTTCTCTGACAGCGCTCCGGCACAGATCAATGTTCAGGCGATGGTGACTCCGAAGTTTTCCTGCACGCTCGGGGATGTAAAAAAGTTTTGTCAGGGCGATGAGTCTGCCATTTGTCCAGCAGGTGCGAAAGACAAATTTAAAAACGACATGCAAAAGAATTTCGAAGATTTTGTTTCGAATCTCGAAAAAGTGGTGGGCAGCACCTTCAGTGAAGGCTTCTCTAAGGGCAAGGGGCAGAATGGTAAAAAAGGTACTCAAGAAGGTGGAGGTGGGCCTCAAACGGTAGAATCCCACTGGGTAGATCACGAATTGTTGGTACAGCAGTTCAAGCAGAATCTTTATGGCAAGCTTAAGGAAATCGAGCGAAGTGAAATTGTGCCGATCGTCGAAGCGGCTAAAACAAACTTGATTGCCGCAATCGAACGGTCTCATCGTAAAGAGGCCGATAAAAAAAGCATGGAAGCAAAAGTAAATGCAACCGTTCCGTTGACGTTTACCCTTATGGACGAAAAGAAGCTGGCGATCGTAAAAAAGATCGTCGAGCGGCCTGATCCATCTACCCTTAAAAAGTTGATGACACCCGAATATCAAGGGTTTATGGATGAGTCTGAAAAAGGGGTGGAGTGCATTGATCTCACTTATTGGATGATGCACTGTCACGGCGACTGCTCGCTTCATGATCGCGACTATGACAAACTTCTTAAGGACTTCAATCAAGCGCACGTGACTCCCTCTAAGGAAATGAAATTTAATAATCCGAAGGATTTTCCCTATCCAGTACTCAAACCTAAATACGTACCCGGCCTGATGGACCATACTCAACCTGACTATTGCAACAAATACATCAAAGATGGCGTATTGACCGATGCCGGAAAGAAGCTGGCAAAGCGCTACGATGAGTATAAAAAAATGATCGCGATGTTACCGAAGGAAGAGGAAGGACTTCTTGCTGATTATCAAAATCAAAAACGTCTTCGAGAGCATTTTCGAGAGGTATGCGGTGATTATGGCATGCGACCGACGGCCGAATATTATCATTATCTGAGTCTGCAATCAGAGCTAAAGGGCCGTTACCTCATCGTCTGCCCTGGTCTTTTAATCGGAACTTCGGGCGATTTCGAACAAAAAAAGAAACGACTGACGTTCGTATTGGGACATGAGCTTTCGCACAGCGCACGCGACCCGTCAACGGACGCTGATTTTTCAGACAATTATCAGTGTACCGAGGGTTTAAAAAACGAATTAAAACACCCAGAGTTTTATGGTGATATGTACCGCGAAATGAGTGCCGACGAGTTAGGTAGTGAAACCGTCGCATCATCCTTACCGCTCAAAGACAACCAAGCGAGCTCCGATATTCTCGATCAGCTGAATGGTAAAGAGTCACCATCCTTGCTGGCGCGTATGGATGCAATTCAAGAGGCGTCATTGCCATTGTGCCCCGAATATCCGGAGGGAGAGCCTGGCGATGATAATCCTCATCCATCATCCGCGTTTAGACGGCGCCATTTCATTCTAGAAATGAAATCGCTTCGTAATGCGTTAGGATGTTCGAAAGCAGAAGGAATTGAAAGTTCGTGCGCGATTTAAAACGAAAACCACAAAAAGACTTTAAGCAAGCTCAAGGCCAATCGTCCGTTCTCGAGCCGGGTGATTACTATCTGAATGAAGATGGTTTCATGGTGTTTACAGAGCAATACCATTTAAAGCGGGGCTATTGTTGTTCGAATCAATGCAAACATTGTCCCTACCGGAAGTGTGAATGAATCGATTGCTGCCACAAGGATTTGTAATTGAGGCCTTTCCTCTGCCGCCGTCGATTGTCGATCTGGTAGTTTCCGAAGATTGGAAAGCCGTAGACGATGCGTTTAAGTCGCTCTGTACTCCTGGCGGCGAGCTCTTCGACCTGCTCAGTTCGTACGGAAAGTTTTCAACTATCGAAACCATGATCAGTATTCGAGACGCAAAGAATGAATACGAAGAAGATGGAATTTGGCACGATGACGGTAGTCGTCTCTTCGCCTTTTCGCTTTCATTGACGCCAGACGCGCAATCGCTTGAAGGTGGAAACTTAGAAATCAGGCGCACCAATCAGGCAGATTCCATCCTGATTCCTACTCCTCAGTTCGGTAATGCAATTGTGTTTTTGACCGGGGTGCATGGGTTCGAGCATCGCACCCGTCGGGTAATTCGTGGGCGTAGAATCATTCTTGTGGGTTGGTGTTCTTAAGCATTCATTCCCAGGCTAAAGGTACGCATCGAGATCGAAGCATGTTCGATGCCTTCATATTCGAATTTAAGTGAATCACGATCATCAGAAGCACCTAGAACATAAAACAGCGGATACCAATGGTCGGGAGTAGGGCTGCTGAGTTGCCCTGATCGCATGGTCATCGAGTCGTTGATAATGGAGTCGTAATTGCGTGATACCAATTGTTGCTTCAGCCACTCGTCAAACTCTAAGGCCCAAGGATACGGAGTCGCGTTTACTTCTGGCTTGAATTGCCTGAGGTTGTGAACGACGTTTCCGCTTCCAACGATCAGAACTCCTTCTTCACGGAGTCTTCGAAGTTCTTGGCCGAGTTTAAAATGCTGGTCGGAGGTCGCGTTCATATCCAGGCTCATTTGCAGGACTGGAATATCTGCATCAGGGTACATGTGTCTGAGGATGGCCCAAGTGCCATGGTCAAATCCCCAAGTGTCGTCATCGAGTTGAATTCTGGGATATTTGATCAGCTGGCTGATCTGCTCTGCAATAGTGGGACTACCGGGCGCAGGATATTGAACGTCGAAAAGCGGTTTTGGAAATCCATAAAAGTCATGAATGGTTTTTGGCTTGGGCATGTGGGTAACCCATGTGCCTTCGGTCATCCAATGAGCAGAGATGCATAGAATTGCTTTGGGTCGCTCGATTCTTGAGGCAAGTGCAGTGAGACCACGACTGAAATTGCTTTCTAGAATGGCATGCATCGGGTTTCCGTGGCCTACAAAAATAACAGGGAGTCTGTCTTTCATTGTGTTACCTTTACTGCATGAACTTTAGCACGGATCCGAAATGGTTGAAAGTATTGGAAAAGCATATTCCCTGGCTCGGGGTGCCCAATTTGGCGATTACTTTTATTATCCTTCAGGTGCTCGGTTTTTTTCTGATTTCTTCAGACCCAATGTGGTTCGAGCGTTTGGCGCTTCGCCCCGAATTGGTCATGCACGGTGAGCCTTGGAGGCTTTTGACGTTTTTGTCGCTTCCGCTTTCGATGAGTCCGATTTGGATGATTTTTGCCCTCATGTTTCTCTATTCAATTCTCAATTCGATCGAAGCCGAATGGGGCGAATTCAAAACCACATTTTATACTTTGGTTTCGATTGTGCTGACCATCATTTTTTCGCTCGTTTTTTCTTATCCGGTGGGGTCGATCACCGAGTTCAGTTCAACGTTGTTTCTCGCGGCAGCAGCGCTTTTTCCGGAGCAAGAGATTCGTCTCTACATGATCATACCGGTAAAGATGAAACACCTGGGGTGGCTTGCTCTTGGTTTTTTCTGTCTTCACTTGTTTCAAGGAAGTTGGATGGACCGTTTGTTTCTAATGACGATCTATTCGAATTATTTTCTATTTTTCGGATCTTCACTTTTGTTTCAGGTTCGCGACTGGAATCGCCGGCGCAACTACCGCAATCGACTCAAGTAGGGCCAGTTCGTCTTAATTGAATTTGTTTAATCTTGGGTAGTTGATCCGTTATTCTGCTCGGCTTTCAGTAATTCGCCTTGTTTGACTAAAATGCTCCGTGTACGATGACTTCAAAATGAATCTCGCGATTTCAAAATCGAAAGTACGGTGGGTGCTGCTCCTATGGATTGGTTTTGGGTTCATTTGTGGTCAAGCTTCGTACGCCGTTAGGCCCGAATGTACCGGGTACACTGAAAAAGTCCTGGTCGAATCCGAAGCTTCAGTGGGATCGCAATCCAAGCTCGAGGAATATCCGGCAAAGTACTTCGAAATATTCGAGGCAGAAGTGAATCATCAGGTTTCGCTGCTGACGGATAGCGAAATAAAAGAGGAAGTTCAAAAAGTCATCGATGGATACAATGCCACTCAGGGTTATGTCATCGGACTGAGTGCAGGCCAGAATGTAAAAACCACTGTCGAGTTGATTCAGCAACATTTGCAGGCTGGGGAGCGAACGAGCAAGCTCGTTAATGTAATCGGAAATCTGAAAACTATTTCAGTAGTCTTGCCGAAAATTTTAAAGATGTATTGGAGTTCCTACGAAGTTCATGAGCGCGAACTTCAAATTCTCGAGTACCAGTATTTTTTTAAGAAAACTGCTTTTTTGGTCGAACTCGAAAAGCGTTTTACGCATTTGCCTTGATTCGCTTTAATCGCTTCAGATCTTGCTTGAGAATTAAAACTTCAGATGGGCTGGCGGGCGAACGGTACCTGAGAAGAATATAGCTGCGGGTAAAGTGAGTGAGTCCGTTTCTGAGTGTCGTATGCTCCTCAGGTAGGATACCGAGACATCGATTCAAAAAGTCGGTCGGGCCTTCTCGAGGAGCTCGCTCGATTCCGAAGCGGGATACGAATCTGCAGTAGTTCTCGTAGACCGCAAACAACGGATCGGGGCGAAAGCGCTTTTGATATCTTCGAAACAACCACGCCAAAGCGATCAGTGCGATGAGGATGATGGAGGCGATTTGGGTTTCTTCGTCGGTCACATGGGCCAAGTAATAAAAACTGACGCGAGTATAAATTGTATCGATCAACATCGAAAAAGAAGAGGGCTTTTCGTGCGCCTCTATTTTTCCGGAAATCGGAATGATGGAGGTCGGATCGATCCTAAGCCATTGTTTTCGGGACGCGTCCCAGCCTTCGACCCATGCGTGCGCATGGTGGTCGCGAATCACATAAGTATTCGACCAGGGGTTATAATCAGCTCCGTAAAAGCCGGTTACCACCCGTGCCGGAAAGCCGGCCATTCTTAAGAGAAAGGCAAAGCTTCCGGCGAAGTGTTCGCAGAATCCTTCTCTGCGTTCGAAAAAGAAGTCAGTGAGGCCTCGATTTCCGGAGTACTTTCCAGGGTCAAGTCGTAGTTTGAAGTTTTTTTGGTAGTACGACCCAAGCCGATTGCTAAAAGTAGTTAGATTTGGATGATCGGTGCTGAATGAATTCACCAGGCTTCGAAAGCGCGGATCGATCGATTTGGGTAGAGCAATCAATTCTTTCATTTCGTCCTGAGACAGGCGCGAACGAAAGGAATTCAGCGCAGCATCTGCTTCGTAGTAATCACTCTGATTTTCGGTGAGCGGTCGAATCGGGGTATCGAGCGAGAAAAAAGTTTGTCTCAATCGGGGTTCGAGTAAAACCCATTGATGGACTTTCTCGGTTTCGGGAACATAATCTGCGGGACGATTGATTTCCTTTCCCGCATGCCAGATCAGGCCATCCCGCGTTCGGGACAAGGTGCGGCCGCGCCAAAAAAGACGCGAAACCAACGGGTTGTCATTGAAATTCATCCGCACTCGAAAGGCGACTTCGTCCGATTGCTCGAGTTCTGCGATCTCTCCTGGATTCATTTCAGAATCACCGCCATAGCCAATCTTATTGCCCTGAATCGGAAGTGCAAAAAGGTTGATATTGATCTTTGGAAAGAAAAGATTGATCGAGTAGAAAATGAACGCAATGATTCCGCCGGTCTTTAAAACTGTCTTGATGATTCGAAGAAAGAGATCTTTCGACCTGGGGGGATAATAGATCTGATAGAGTAGTGTCCAAATGACAATCACGTCGAACAGCATCGCGAGCAGGATGGTCTTTGAAAAAGTGCTAGCGAGATTGATTGCGGCCGATAAGCAAAGAATGCATGAAAACAGCAGGACTGTCTTGATCGTGGCACTCATTTCGCGTTTTAAAAATGAAAGCGCGATCAAACCGGCGATCAGGATCAATAAAAATGATTTCTGGTAGACATATGCGACGAGAAGCAAATGAAAGGAAGTAAGAAGAACGATCATGACGGGTATTGCGCAAGCATCCTCATGGAATTCCGGAAGTGAGCATCTCCTGAGCCGGAATCTATCTTTTGTTTTGGGAGTTGAAGGGAATAAGTCTTTCCAAGCTGATGGGCAGTCAAAACCCACAGGGCCATTTGTGAGAGCTTGCGTTCGACATCGCTCTCGTCTAAGTCATCCCATTGCAGGGATTCGTGTTCGACCGTCGAGCTTTCGAATTCCTTGACCAGGCCCGGATGGCCACGGGCATGCGCTTTCCAGTCGACTCGGGTGTCGGATTCGCCCTGTAGTTTTTTTCGATGTCCCTGAAAGTCATCGTCCAGCTCTTCCTTTTGCGAAGGCAGCCTGGGATTTCCTGCCGGTTCTGGATAGACGATCCATTGACCCTCGAACTTTTTTCGCCGCCAAGTATAGAATAGGCCTACCGGAAATGCAGAATGAATGCGCGCTGAAGGATGTGGGTAGATGCCTCGTTTGGGAGCCCGAATTCGAAATGTGAGGGGTGCAAGGCTCTGGGCGGGAATCTCCTCGAATTCAGGACTGTGCGCCTTGAGTTGCTCGAGATTTCCTCGGATCAAATAGGAAGAGTCCTTGCCGGAATTTTGCAAACCGAGGTGGACCGTGGTTTCGGTGTGGGCAGCAGTGGGTGGCATCGATAGATTTTCGATCAGAAGATCAGCCAAATTCTGATTGGATTGGATCATGCCTACGATGAAAAAAATAGAAAGTAAAAATGAGAGGAATGAAAGGACCGAGTTGTGGTGAAATGTTCCTAGTCCGAAAATACCGATGGTAATCAGAATCAGGATGAGACCCAATACGGACGGAACAATGTAGGCACGATTAGAGAACTGGAACTCGTTCCACCAGCCCTTGAGCGATCGATTTTCCATGGTCTTCCTCGTATTCAAAACGATGTTGGGTTACTGGCACAAAAATGGTTTGAACGTCTTCTGGTGTGACGAAATCCCGCCCAGAGAGATAGGCCCAGGCTTTTGCCGCGTGAACCAGGTCGATTCCTACGCGCGGCGAGAGTCCTTTGATCGACATGCCGGAATGGGCGCGTCTGCTCTCGCGGACCAGATTCAGAATGTACTGCACCACGGGCTCGCGGGTTTTGACTTCGTCTACTTCATTTTGAATTTGCATCAACAGCTCGGGATTCAGTACTTCGGGCAAACGCTTGATGTTTTCGGCTCGGTGGTGGGTGTGCTGTTTTGACAGTAAGAGTTCTTTCTCGGCGGCTTCAGATGGAAAGCCAAGCGAGATCTTCATCAAAAAACGATCGAGCTGGGATTCCGGAAGTGCAAAGGTGCCCGCACTTTGTTTTGGGTTCTGGGTCGCCATGAGTAGAAAAGGGCGCGGTAAATCGTAAGTTCGAGTATCGACCGTGACTTGGGCTTCTTCCATTGCCTGCAAAAATGCGCTTTGGGTTTTGGGTGAAGCGCGGTTCAATTCGTCGCCCAGAATGAATTGCGAAAAAATCGGACCCGGATGAAACACAAATTCTTTCTTTTCGTCATCAAACACCGATACTCCCAAGACGTCGGCAGGAAGTAGGTCGCTAGTAAACTGGATTCGGCTGAGTTTTAGTCCAAGTAATTTAGCAAGCGTCTTGGCCAATGTGGTTTTACCCATGCCCGGTTGGTCTTCGATCAGGAGATGGCCACGGGCCAAAATGCAACAAAGCGCGAGTTTCAGCTCGTGTTCTTTGCCCAAGAGAATACCGTTCGCATGATCAACGAGTTGAATCAATATTTCTGTGTGGGACGACCGAAGTGCGTCTGTATTCATTCCTTGATTCTATCAAAAATGGAGGTCTTGGACATCGAAAAAACAAGAAAGATGAGAGGGATTGTAATCCCCGTTCTGTTGCTATAAAATTCAGCACAATGATAAAGAGCGAAATAGTCGACAACTGGGGAATTCATTGGTTCAGACGTGACTTAAGAGTGGCGGGCAACGAAGCGCTTCGTGAGAATTGGCGTCAGTCTAATGGCCGTACGCTCGGCGTCTTTTTCTTTGATTCCGAATTTTTAAAGCGTGCGGATTTTTCCTCGAATCGGTTTGCATTTTTCTTGAATACCCTCAGTGAGCTGAAGGGTGAGCTTAAGATGATGGGAGGCGATCTTCTGGTTATCGATTGTTCACCGAAAGTTGGATTCGCACAGCTTTTTGAGTTTTTTAAAAAATCAAAAATAGGAATGCCCTCTGTGGTATCGTATGGCCGGGATTATGAGCCATTCGCGCGAAAGCGGGATCAGGAGATTAGCAGTTTTTTGCAAGCGCAAAGCGTTCGTGAGTTGTGTCTTCGCGATCACCTGTTGATCGAACCCTTGGAGCTTCTGAAGGACGATCAAAGTTTTTACCAGATTTACTCGCCGTTTGCCCGAAAGTGGTTTCAGAAACTGGCGACCCCGGAGATCGCGGGAAGGCTTCGAAAGCAGTCATCGGCCTCGTCTCATTTCGAGAAATTAAAATCGAACAAAATGGAATCCATTTTTAAGCTTGGCTGGAGCGAGCTTGTGGGGGAAACTGAATTTCCGTTCGTCGACAGTCTTGAGCGCTTTCGTACTGCAAATCAGAAAAATGTAACTATTCCTATCCCGAAGGGTGGTTTTTTTGAAGGATTTTCGCGATTACAGGAATATTCTGATTCGGTTTCGAAATACCTCGAGTGCCGTGATTTTCCGAGTCTCGAAGGAACCTCGCGCTTGTCCATGTTTTTAAAAAACGGAAGTCTGACCACGTCCCAAATCATTCACGAGCTGGGATTGGAAGGTCTTTCGTTCGAGCAAAAGTCTGGTCCTACCCAATATTTGAAGGAAATCGCCTGGCGCGAATTCTATTATTCGATCCTCTTTCATCGGCCGGATGTTGAACAACAAGCGTTCTTACCTCAGTATCGTGATCTCGATTGGCAGAATGATCCGGAATGGTTCGAGCGCTGGAAGTCGGGGAAAACGGGATTTCCGATTGTAGACGCAGGAATGCGTGAATTGAATACTACAGGCTTTATGCACAATCGGGTGCGAATGATTGTGGCCTCCTTTTTGACCAAGGATCTGCTGATTGACTGGAAGTGGGGCGAAAACTACTTCATGAAGATGCTGCTCGATGGAGATCTCGCGCCTAATAACGGAGGGTGGCAATGGGCTGCATCGACCGGATGTGATCCGCAACCCTATTTCAGGGTCTTTAATCCTTGGCTTCAGGGAAAGAAATTTGATCCGGATGCCGCCTATATCAAGCGCTTCGTGCCCGAGTTAAAGAATGCCCATCCAAAATTGATTCATGACTCAGAAGGGGATCGATCCGCCTATCGTTATCCAAAGCCCGTGGTCGATCATTCGGTTCAGAGAAATCTGGCTATCGAGCTGTATAAAAAAAATCCCACCCTTAAAACTTAAGGATGGGATGTCTAGAATACTCAAATTAGTGTTTAGTTGAATCGGCTGGCGGCGCGTCTGCTGGCTTTCCTTCGCCATCCTTCTTGTCCTGATGGTGCTTGCCATGACCTTTGCCATCGTGATGAGGCTTTTTCTCGTTTTTTTCGCCTTCGTCTTTCTTTCCATCATTTTCATCGCCATGTTTGCGATCGTGCTTTTTGTGATGCTCTTCTTGGTCATGATGCTCGTCGCCTTCGTCTTTGTCCTGATCGTCGTGCTTCTTTTCTCGTACTTCGCCGCGAGGTGGGTGTTTTTTATGAGGAGCATTTTGTTCGTCCTCGGCATGGACATGGGGCGCAGCGAGCGACAGAAAAAGGGCAGCGAGTCCTAGTTTTTGCAGTAACGATGATTTCATTTCAATTCCTTTCCTTTGAATTGTTATTTAATGCATGCGTATTAAATCAGTAAGCTCTCATTATGTCCGCGAACCCCCATCTTCGCCACCTCTTTTTAGCGTCAAAAATTATACACAAGAAGAACCATTGGAGGTACTTCTTGCTGACATTTTTTGATTTTCACGGTTGAATAAAGAAAAAAGCGATAAAGGGGGCTTGATGAATCACCGAATGGCAATGCTGGTTTATAGCGCGGTTTTTATTGGGATTGCTGCCAATGCAAGTGATCTGACCAGCGAGACCAATGCTGGCACCGGAACGTTCTCGCAGGGTTTTACTTATAATGGCGAACAAAAGTCAGGTCACGAGAAAGAGCGGTACAAGAACGAAGTGGATGGCAGGTACAATTGGAGTCTCGGGTATACCTATGCGACCACAACTTTGGGTGCGACCAGCGGTGCGGCTACGGGGGCGGGTACGGACCATAGCAATACCTTTACGGGCGGCGTGGGGTATTCGCAGCACTGGTCTGCGGGTTTCGATCTGAGTTATTCGAATACGAAGGAAGAGCATTTGGATAGTTTTGGCCCGAGTATTTATGCTGGCTATACATTTGATCTGGCTGACAGGCCCAAGCCCTCTCAAAAAGAGGATGATGAAGATACTGATGAGCCGTTCACTCCTACCTTGAACGTGAAGCTTTCATTGGGGGCAACGACCTACACTCAAACTCTGCAGTTGGCAGCTCGCCCCGGAGGTCGAAAGAATCCCAATGCTGCGGGTCCGATCGCGGCTCAAAGTATCATGCAGAAGCCCGTTGAGATTTCGGCAACCCTGAGTCCTTTCGAATGGATCGATATCAAACTGGCCTATACAAAATTCAATTATAATAAGGATGTCGTCGCCTTTATTGCCAGGTTAGACGAGCCTCGTGCCATCCGAAGTGGGGCATCGACTTTTGGTTCGACACTATCGGGATTCTCATCGAAAGAAGTGACTCTCGATTTGACCTGGCACTTACCTCTAGATCTTGATTTTGAAACCGAATTGACCCAGGCGGAAAGCGCAATTGATGCAAAGAAAACGAATGCTTTCAAAGCGGATTTGTCGCGTGAATGGATCGAGAAATTTAAGACGGGGCTCGGATTTGAAAGAAGCAAGTCGGCCGCACAGCAGGAAAATGTCGGAATATTGACCTTGGGATATTTGTTTTAGTCTTTATCAAGAAAGCCTAAAGGATATCTTTTTTTTCGCCGAAGATAGATCATGGCATTGAATGTTTGGTATCTGGATGATGAAAAGGAACTTTGCGAAATTTTCGCAGATGTTTTTTCTTCAGTAGAAGTCGTAATCCGAACATTTGTAGATCCTACAGAAATGATCGAGGCGTCGAAATCGGCGACGCCGGATCTCATGTTCATTGATTTTAGGTTGCCTTCGACTAACGGTGGAGAAGTGGCGAAGTCCATTGATCCGGCGATTCCAAAAGTTTTGGTCACAGGCGATATTGCGGTGCAAACAGATTACCCATTCCTGAAGGTTTTTTCTAAGCCTTATCCCTACGGTGAAATTCAGGCCGTTTTGGATGCTTACTTAAAGTCTCCAAAAGCTTGAGAAAATCTAAATTTTAGGCTCGCAATTCTCTGGGCGGTTCGATATCGTCAATACGTGCAATCCAACTCTGCTTATAAAAAATCTGTAATAACTCTGATGGTGGGCGTGCTCATTTCGCTTGCGCTGTTTCACTGGATTACCGGATTCATGTTCGTTGCATCGCTTAATTTCTTTATTCTCTGGGCAGGTTTTTTTCAGAGGCATGAGAATAAAAATTTACATGCTCGAATGATGGCAACGGGCATTCTTTCGGATCTGAGTCTGGTGCTCATTCTCGAGTTCCAGCGCGATGCAGTCGCCACTGCGTTGGCCCATCAGTTGTCGGCTTTGAACCAGGCGCATATCTATTGTTCGACGGTTGCCACATTGCTTTATTTGCCACTGATTTATTTTGGGCTGAAACTTCTCAGAGGCCAAGATCGCGCAAAAATCCTGCCGCTGCACCGAAAGCTCGGCTATTTGGCCCTGACATTTCGCACCCTGGGGTATTTTCTGATGTTTTCGATGCTGCTTAAAAAGTAATCTCGCGCCTCTGTCAGAGAATTGGCAATTGATGAGAATTAAAGAATTACTCCATAAACCCGATAGGTTTTAGGAGGTACTCTCATGTCAATTAATGTAAAGTTAATCCGCGAATCTTTCGATGCCATCAAACCGCATTCCGCAGAAGTGATGGAGCATTTTTTCGAAGTGTTGTTCACTGGTCACCCGGAAGCTCGAGGTTGGTTTAAAGCCGATGTAAGCGGCCAACAAAAGTTGCTACTGGCTTCGTTCTCTCATGTCGTTGAATATCTTTCCGACTCTAAGCACGTTTCAGATTATTTGCGAAAAATGGGCGTACGTATCGTTAATCACGGCGTCAATGCAGCCCATTTCGAGTGGGTCGCTGAATCCCTGATGAATACCTTTTCTTACTACTTTGGCGAGCAATGGAGCGAAGAATTGAATGCAAGTTGGATCGCTGCATTTGCTTTCATCGCCAAGGAATTGCAGGCAGGAATTTCTGCGGACAACAAGAAGCAAGTCGAACAGCGCAGAGAAGAAGTGAAGGCATCGTCCCTACCTGAACTTGCTCACCAGGTGGCGGATGGCTTGTTCAAAAAGGCGATTGAAGACCTGATGAACAGTCAGGCGATGCAAAAGGCCATTCAAGACAAAGCGTTTGAGATTCTGACAAAAGCGATTGAGTCGCAGGCAAAGAAGATGATTTCAGAAGTGCAAAAACCAGATCAGACAAAATAAAGAGGAACACGTGAGTTCAGAAACGCAGCAAAAATATTTGGCAACACTTAGTATTCTGGTTGTGGACGATAGCCGTTCATTTTTGGCGGGGCTCGGTGCACTGATTGCCCCGCATGTGGCAAAGTTTGATACATTCACGCGAGGCAAGGAAGCGGTAGAATATATTTGCGAATCAAAGCCCGATATCATCATCTCAGACCTCGAAATGCCTGAATTCAGCGGTTTTGACGTCATCAAAGCGGTGCGAGAAAATCCGATGTTCAACGATGTACCTATTCTAGTGCTCACCGGTAAGGAAGACTCAGAAATCATGGTGAAGGCCATCAATTTCGGGGCCGATGCTTTCGTAGTCAAAAGTTCGGTGCGCGAAAGTCTCTTACCGCAATTGCTGGCTCTGGCACGGATTAAATCTGTGTATAAAGGAGTGACTCGAGGTAAGCAGCTCGAAGCGGTACAGGCACTGATTGGCACTTACAAACATGAATTCGGAAATGCGCTCGCGGCGATCGATGGAAAAATCAGAAAAATCGAGCGAGATTTTCCGGCAACTAAAGAGCACGAACCTGTTGGCTCGCTTCATAAATGGATCGAGCGAATGGTGGATACCCTGAAAAAGCTCGACGGTTTAAGACGATATGAAGAACAAAGTTATATTGGCTCGTCGCAAATGATCAAGACGGAATAGGATGAAATCATGAACGAATCAGACATCAAAAAGGAACTTGAAGGCCAGAAACCGGCCTACTTGATCTATTTGGATGACGAACCGGATCTTTTCGAGCCCATCGAACTTCTGGCGCAAGATTGTGGCCTGGTGCCACTTCTAACGACCGATCCGCATCAGGCCCTTGAATGGGTAAAAAAGCATCAGAGCGACATTGCCGTGATTATTTCAGACCTGAAAATGCCGGTAATGAATGGATTTGAATTCCGCATGCAGTCGAAGGGCATTGCACCGGAAGTTCCATTTGCCATTCTTTCTGCCCATATTGATACAGAAACTGCGTTAAAAGGGGTAGAGTCCAAGATTTTTGCCTTTATTCCAAAGCCGGCTAAGCAGAGTAAAATTATCGAAATTATTGCGGCAGAAGTGGTGGCCCGGATTCGAGCCATTAAGGAAGACCGCGAACTCCGTGCTGGATTTGTATCGGAAGCAGAAGTGCTCATTTCTGATTCAGAGGATTTGCTTCTGACGATTGAGCAGGACCCTCAGAATGACGAGGCTTTGAACCGGTTTTTCGGTGTGGTTCATACCATCAAAGGGGCTTCTAGTTTTTTTGAACCGAAGACGCTTCATAAATTCGCCCATAAGTACGAAGATGTCCTCAAAAAAGTGCAGCGGAGGGAAATTGAATTCTCTGAGCAGGTGATGAGTGTTCTGTTTCAGGGGTTTGATATCCTAAAAGAGCTTTTTCAAGAATTCACCCAGGGTGAATACCAACAGCGTGACTTTGAATCTCTGGTGGCCATGCTCGAATTGGGCAAGGCCGTAAAGGCTGTCGCTTCGAGTGAAGTCGTTCAGAAAAAGTCACCCCAAAAGGAAGCGGCGCCGCCCTCGATTCGAAATGAAGATGTCAAGGTTGGCGTGGCACTGCTGAATGAATTCATGCAGCTTTCGGGTGAAGTGACAGTGATTCGAAACATGCTGAATAAGTGTGTACGTTCGATTGATCGAAAATACTCCGGCGACCGTGATGTGGCCATGCTCGGAGAACTGCTGGATGAACTTCACAAGATTAACGGTAATATTCAAAACAAGATCAGCGAAATCAGAAAAGTACCGCTGAAAACAGTGCTTAAGCCTTTACCTCGGGCGGTGCGGGATGTTTCAAAGCAGCTGGGCAAACAAGTCGATCTTGAATTGATCGGCGAAGAATTGAGAGTCGATACCTCGATTGCAGAAGTGCTGAATAACAGTCTCTTGCACATCATTAAGAACAGCCTCGATCATGGACTCGAGAAGCCCGAAGAACGTAAATCCGCGCAGAAACCTGAAAAAGGAAAAATTCGGGTTCGTTCGCAGGTAAAGGAAGAACAAGTTTGGATCGAAATTGAAGACGACGGTCGTGGACTGAACCTCGACGCAATCAAAAACAAGCTGCTGAAGAATGGAAGTCATACAGAAGCTCAGATCAGCAAAATGACGGCATCCGAGCTTCATGCCATGATTTTTTCGTCTGGATTCTCGACCGCTGCTCAAGTGACTGACGTTTCGGGTCGCGGGGTGGGAATGTCGATGGTTAAAGATTCAGTGGACGCTTTGCGCGGTGAAATTCAGATTGAGTCGAACCCAGGCAAAGGCGCTTGTTTTCGATTGATTTTACCGGTTCCAAAATCGGTATTGATTGCCAGTTGTCTTTCGGTCCGGGTAGGAAAATTGCAATTTGGATTGGTGCAGGAAGATCTCATTCGGGTCATTCAATTCGCAGGCGGAGTGAATGAAATGATCCGTGAGCTCGAAGGGTGCCGTAACCTGTTGTTCGAGGATAAATTGATTCCTCTGATCGACATCGGAAGAATTCTGGGCTTGGAGGCGACTACTCGCCAGGAAGATCAAGCCTGGTATGGAGTAGTTCTGAAATCGACTCAGGATGGAAGAAGTGTGGCGCTTGAGGTAGATCAAATTCTGGATACCGAAGATACGGTGATCAAAACCATTCACGATACTCTGAATGCAGACGCACTTTATAAAGGCGCTACTTTTCTTGATGATGGAACATTGGGGTTGATTTTAAGCACGACCGGCATTCTCGATTTTATTGGCAGCAAGCGCTTGGCCTCTGCTGGAATGAATGCGGTCGAAAAGATCAAGGCTCCCGAGCCTCAAAAAGGCGCTCTCGTGTTTACGTTGGCATTGGATGGCCGCTATGCGCTGCCGCTCGAAGAAGTGCAGCGAATCGAAATCGTGGATGCGAAGGCAGTTCGCCATTCGGGTAAGACCGCTGTGGTGCCTTATCGTGGAACCTTGCTCGAGATTCTTGATTTAGGAAAAGTCTTTCGAAAGCCGACTGAAATTGGCGAAGAGAATTTTCCAGCCATCGTTGTGCTTCAGGGAAGCAAGTGGGTGGGGCTCAGGGTATCGCAAATCCTCGATATGGTCAGCTATAGCGAAATGAATACGGATTTAGCGGATGAACATCTGGGTATTGAGGGGCATCTGTTGAATCAAGAGCGTACGATCACCATGCTCTCATCCGAAAAGGTGCTGGGAATCCTCAGGCTGGTTAAGGACGCGACTCAAGAAGAGACTGACTCAGATGTCGAACAAGATGATCTCGATTTAACTGCCTGATCTTACTTTTGAACGGTATTGAGGGTTTTCCATTGGGCAAGAAGGCTGTTGATCTCGGTTCTTGCTGTTTCGGCAATGTCTTCTTTGCCATTTTTCTTCAAATAGTCATCCAGATCAGGAAATTGGTACATCAGTAGGTGAAGTCCCTGGCGAAAGAGTTTATACACCTTGTGCTGACGATTGGCAGCAAGGACGTTGTTCGTCAGCGCAGTCTGATTGAAGGGCTTTTCGATTGCCGAAAAGATTCCAGCTTGAATTGCTTCCAAAAGTGTTTCGGTAGTGATGAAGCCACTGACAATGATGACCGGAATATCAGGATTGAATTTTCGGACTTCTTTCAGAAATTCAAGGCCGGTCATTTTGGGCATCTTGAGATCGGTGAGGATGACGTCTGGGGGACTCTTCTTGCAGGCCTTCAGTGCTTCGGTTGCATCGGTGAAAGAGGTGCTTTCCATCCCAGCGATCTCGAGCATGGTACTTAAGGCTTCGAGAATGTCTGGCTCATCGTCCACAAGAATGGCGCGACCTGCAGATTTGATTTTTGGCTGTTGAATCTGTTGCGGTGCAACGGGGGGAACATCCGTTTTTTCGACTTTCGCGGCAAGCGGTGCATTTAAAATCTCGTAGTCAAAATTGACTTCCTGGCCAGAAAGCAGTGTTCTGGCAGCGTCAATGCCATTTAGAAAAAAGTTAATTTCATCTTTGGTAAATGACTGTTTTGCCTTCAGTCCCGACAAAATATTTTCGACGGCATGCATGTGTTTCTGCACTGCAGACATGCCCAACATGCCTGCGCCACCCTTCAAACTATGAAAAACACGAAATGCGGAGTCGTAAAGGGACTTAAAGTCTCCGCCCTTGTCGATGTTTAAAAAAATTTGCCTCGGCTTGATCAAGAAGATCTGTCGCTTCGATGATAAATTCCTGAACGTCACTATCACTAAAATTCATGCGGCAAAATATCCTCTAGGCATAAAAATGGCGTTACCTGAAATGTCTCAGATAACTTTATTAAAGAATAGTCCAAGAATGTACTAGATCAATTGAAGAATCGAACTTAGCATCTATAATTGGTAAAACTATGCCAAATGACAAAGCCATGGATCCGGCGGTCTTAGAATTTATTGCCGAAGGAAAAGAAATTATCGAGCGGGTAAGCCAATGCCTGCAGGAAATCGAACGCGCGTCAGGAATTGGAACCCCTGATCAAGTGGGAGCGCTCTATCGTGATATGCACACGTTAAAGGGCAGTGCGCAGCTTTTCGGCTATCAGGCGATTGGTTTGATCGGACACGCGATGGAGGCGTCTCTCGACCCTTTAAGAAAATCGAAAGCGGCCATTCCGAATCGCCTTTTGGATTCTTGTTTAAAAAATCTCGATCTGCTCGATCGGCTGCTAAAAAATATCGAAGCCAATGGTAATGAAGGGAGTGATCATCTCGAGGTCACCCGTCTTGCCTCTCTTTTGGTCGATGCCGCAACAGATAATGCGGGTGCCGAATTTAAGTTAACAAAAGATCAACTTTATACTGATGAAAAACGAACGGAGATAAAAACTCCGGCACCAAAAAGTCCTGAAGTCATAGAATCGTCCGTAAAAAAGAAAACCCCCGCAGCGAAGCCTCTGACCCAAGAGGCTGTTGCTCCCGTCGAAGCCATTAAACCCGAGGTTCAAGTGCCCATGAATTCAAATCCTCCGACTCCGGTCGAAACGACCACTGCAAGTGCCCAGCAGCCAGTTGCCGGGCAAATCGAAAGTACAGTACGGGTGCAGGTCAGTCTGCTCGATCGAATCCTAAATTTGGTGGGTGAGCTTGTGCTCGTGCGGAATCAGCTTTTACAGCATCGCAACAAGACTGAAGATCCCGAGTTTTTGGCGACGAGCAAGAGTCTTGATGTCGTGACGTCCGAACTTCAAGGCGAAGTGATGAAAACCCGAATGCAACCCATCGATACGGTGGTTGGAAAATTTCAGCGACTCGTGCGCGATATCTCGAAGGATTTGGCCAAGCGAATCGACTTGACGCTCGAAGGTGCTGATACCGAGTTGGATAAAAGTTTGCTCGAAGCCATCAAGGATCCTCTTACCCACATTGTCAGAAATTCATGCGACCACGGAATCGAAGGCCCAGAAGAGCGAAAGAAAGCCAATAAGCCCGAAACCGGGCATTTGTTGATTCGTTCCTTTCATGAAGGTGGCCAAGTGGTGATCGAAATATCCGATGATGGACGCGGGTTGAATCGCCAGAAAATCACTGCAAAAGCGATTGAAAAAGGTCTGATTACTCAAGAAAAAGCTGCAAAAATGAGCGATCGCGAAATATGCGAAATCATTTTTCTGCCTGGATTTTCGACTGCCCAGCAGGTGACCTCCGTTTCAGGACGGGGTGTCGGTATGGACGTCGTTCGCACCAATATCGAAAAAATCGGCGGAAGCGTCATTATTTCGAGTGTCTACGGCAAAGGGACCACGCTTCAGCTTCGAATTCCACTGACCTTGGCCATTGTGCCGGCACTGCTGATCAAATCTGGCAAAGAGAAATTCGCCATTCCTCAGGTAAAGCTGGTAGAACTGGTACGAGTCGGCGGCGACTCGAATTCAGGTAAAATCGAATTTTTGCAAGGGCGTCCGATGTATCGTTTGCGCGGAGCCCTATTACCTCTTTATGATTTGGGCAATCTGACGGGCGAAAAGACGATCGATTACTCTCAAGGCTCGAACATTGTCGTGCTCAATGTCGACGGAGATTATTTTGGTCTCTTGATCAGCGAGATTCTAGACACAGCGGATATCGTGGTCAAGCCAATGGTTTCGTTTCTCAGGCATTTGAATGTTTTTTCGGGATCGACCATTCTCGGTGATGGAACCGTGGCGCTGATTCTGGATGTCGGCGGAGTTGCCGAATATGGAAAAGTACTCGGAAAGAAAAAACAAGGCGACGAACGAGAACTCTTTTCTCGGGGAGAAAAAGCAGCACACGCGATCGACATTCAGGAATTTCTTTTTTTCTCGATCGGACAAGATGCCACGCACGCAGTTCCGCTTTGTCTGGTGCAACGACTCGAGGAGTTTGAACCCTCTGTGATCGAACATTCGGGTGAACAAAAAGTGGCCCGTTATCGAGGAGCCTTGTTGCCATTGATCGATCTGCGCGCCGCCTTGAATTACAAGAAAGCGGCTGCCGTGACGAATGCCGAGAATCTTAAAAACGATCGAATTTCGGTAGTGGTCATTCAAAGGTCGGGACGAAATTATGGAATCGTGGTGGATGAGATTCTGGATGTCGTTACGGTTGACGCTGCCATTGACGATACCATTCGCGATCGAACCGGTATTCTCGGAAATCTATTATATCAGGACAGCGTTATTGTCGTAGTCGACGCCCTGGGCATCATTGAGCGAATTACGCCTGATTTGGCCAAAGGCAACGGTAAAAAAGCAGGTCAAGCGGCCTTGGCATCAGAAAGTTCACTCGATGAAATCCGTTCGCGCAATCGCGATCTGAAATTACGAAAGATCAGGGTGCTTTATGCCGAAGATGTCGCGTTTTTCAGACGCCACGTTTCGAAAGTGCTGAATGAAGCAGGTATGGATGTAACCACCGTCGAGGATGGCATGAAGGCAGTCGATGAGTTGCGAAGTGCATCGGACGGTCAATACAACTTGATTCTTTCTGATATCGAAATGCCAAGAATGAATGGGCTTGAGCTAGCTGCCGAAATTCGGAAAATGGAAAAATACCGAAATACGCCGTTGATCGCACTGACGACCCGGTTCCGAGAGAAAGATATTTCGGATGGCAAGGCTGCAGGATTCGATATCTATCTCGAAAAACTCAATCCCGAAAAATTACTTGCGAGCATTCAGTCGCTCATGTCCGAAAAAAGTAATGCCAAAGAGAGTGAAAAAGAGGTGAACTCATGAATGAAAAAAACAGGCAGTTTTCTACGTTTTTTATTTCAGATCGCATGTATGGCATCGATGTGATGAGAGTGCAGGAGATTACCCGGGCGTTGCCGATGGCGAAAATCCCGCTGGCTCCCCATTATGTCCATGGACTGATCAATCTTCGGGGGCAGATCTCGACTGCCATCGGGCTCCGGGAGTTGTTCGAAATCAAGGAGAAGGCGGTCGATGAGCAGATGAACGTGGTGTGCAAGCTCAATGAGGTTCTGGTTTCATTTCTCGTAGACCGGATCGGTGATGTTGTTGAGTTAGAGAGCAAGGATTTCGAGCTGGCCCCAGAAACCATTCCGGAAGGCATCCGACGATTTGTCGAAGGTGTGTATAAAATTCCGGGCAATCTTCTGAGCGTCATCGATGTCGATAAGGTTTCAGAGTTTTTTGTAAAATCGACGCCGACTCTGGGGCGAGCCAATTCAAGTTTAGAAAATCATTAAAACTTAAAAAGAAAGAGGACGAATAAATGGAAATCTCTAGTGACAAATTGAAAAAGGGTAATAAAACAGCCAGCATGCCGGATCTCGATCCAGCCGCGTATTATTCGATGGTTGAAAATGCTCCGGTGAACATCATGTTTGCCGATAAAGAGGGCATCATTATTTATGTAAACGAAAAGAGTAAAGAGACTCTAAAGAAAATCGAAAAGCTTCTGCCTATTTCTGCATCAGAAATCGTGGGCTCCAGTTACGACGTGTTTCATAAGAATCCGGCGCATCAGCGCAAAATGCTCAGCAATGAGAGAAACCTGCCTCATCGTACGGTGATTTCACTGGGTGCCGAGAAGCTCGATCTTCTAGTGACCGCTTCTGTCGACAGTTCCGGCGCCTATATCGGGCCAATGGTAACCTGGGAAATCGTCACTGAAAAGATCAAGCTCGAGAATGACGTGGCCAAGGTGCAATCGATGATGGAGTCGATGCCGATCAATACCATGACTTGCGATCTGAACTGGAATATTACCTACATTAACCCGAAGAGCCTTGAAACCCTGAAGTCGATCGAAAAATTGCTCCCCATTACGGCTGATAAAGTGGTCGGAAGTTCGATCGATATCTTTCATAAGAACCCTGCCCATCAACGAAAAATGCTTTCGGATCCGCGGAATCTTCCGCATCGTGCAAAAATCAAACTAGGCGCGGAGATTCTAGACCTTTTGGCTTCGCCTATTTACGACAAGGATCGAAATTATCTCGGTCCGGTCATTACCTGGTCGATCATCACGGCTCAAGTACAGTTGGTCGATTCGCTCGAACAAACTGCGCAGCAATTGGCCAGTGCGTCTGAAGAGCTTTCGGCCGTCGCCACTCAGATGGCAAAAAATGCGGCTCAGACTTCCGAAAAGTCCACTACCGCGGCAGCCAATTCTGAAGAAGTGGGTAAAGGCGTTCAGACCGTTGCGACCAACACCGAAGAAATGGTGGCCTCGATCAAAGAAATTTCGAAGTCTTCATCCGAAGCGGCCGGAATTTCGAAAGACGCCATGAAGCGTGCGAACGAAACCAATGTGACCATTACCCAGTTGGGCGAGGCGAGTCTCGAAATCGGAAACGTCATTAAGGTCATTAGTTCGATTGCTCAACAAACCAATCTTCTCGCGTTAAATGCGACGATCGAAGCGGCCCGAGCAGGCGATGCCGGAAAAGGGTTTGCCGTGGTTGCAAACGAAGTGAAGGAACTTGCCAAACAAACGGCCAAAGCCACTGAAGACATTACCAATCGAATTGGTGCGATTCAGGAAAGTTCAAAAGGTGCGGTGGGAGCCATTGGTGCGATTTCAAAAGTCATCGAGCAGATTAACGGAATTTCATTGACCATTGCTGCGGCCGTCGAAGAACAGACTGCAACGACGAACGAAGTGAGCCGTGTGATGCGCGAATCGAGTTCTGCAGTCGATGGTATTACTCATATCGTACGGTCGGTATCATCTGCGGCACAAGAGAGTGCTACCGGTGCATCGCAGACCCTCGATGCTGCCAAAGGACTTTCTGAAATTGCCGCTAAACTGCGCGAACTCGTTAAAAAAGTTCAGCTCTAGATTAAGGAGCCTTACATGCGAGTTTTGGTGGTCGATGATTCGGTGGTCTTTCGTTCTGCGATCAAGTCGGCGCTCGATGGGGCGCCGAACATCGAGGTCGTGGGAACCGCCAATAACGGCAAGATTGCGCTGCAAAAGCTAGCGCAATCTTCGGTCGACCTGGTCACGCTCGACATGGAAATGCCCGAGATGGGCGGACTTGAAACCATCAAGGAAATCAAGAAAGCCAAATTCAAGGTCAAAATCATTATTTTTTCGGCCCATACCACGCGGGGCTCGGAGCTTGCGCTCGAAGCTCTGCTTGCCGGAGCCGATGATTTTGTGGCAAAGCCCGGCGCCAGTGAATCGGGGTATGAACATGCCGCAGCCAGGATCAAAGGCGAATTGCTACCCAAAGTAATGCAATTTATTCCACAAAAAGAACAAGTGAGCCGAGTTGCTCCGACGGTTGCCGCACCGTCTGGAAAACCAGTTTACCCGTCTCGCGACATGGTCACTTTCCGTCCGTCTGCCCTGGTGATTGGATCTTCGACGGGGGGGCCACCTGCCCTGGAAAATGCGCTGAAGGGTTTGGGGAGCAGTAATATGCCTATTTTCATTGCCCAACACATGCCTCCGGTTTTTACGGTTTCATTGGCGCGCAGACTTCAGGAAGCCAGTGGAATCGTGGCTGCCGAGGGACGTGACGGCGAAGAAGTGATGCCGAATCGAATTTATGTGGCTCCAGGTGATTTTCATATGGCGCTCATCAAAAGCGGGACTAAAACCCTGATCCGTTTAAATCGCGATCCTCCTCGAAATTCGGTCAGACCAGCGGTCGATGTCCTGTTCGAAACGGCGGTAGATGTTTACGGGGCAAAGACCATGGCTTTTGTACTGACCGGAATGGGCGAAGATGGTTTGGTCGGAGCTCGGGCCATCAAAAAAATTGGTGGCGGAGTGATGATTCAGGAGAAAACCAGCTGTGTGGTATTCGGAATGCCGGGCGCAATTCACGCCGACGAGGTCTACGATGCCATGGGCGACCTCGATGAAATTAATAAAGTGATCAAAAGGATGACCTCATGAAACTCTTTGGTGAATATTTGGTTGAGAAGGAAATTGTTTCAGAAGAAAATTTGGCGAAGGCGTTGGTTGAACAAATCAAATGCATGCCTGCCACTGCTGAATCGGTGTTCGAGAAAAACCTGATGCCCATCAAGGATTTTCTGCTGGTGCTGAGACGCCAGAACGAGAAGCGCAGCGGATTTATTGAGGCAGCCACGGAATTGAAGTTATGGAACGCCGACATGGCAAGCCAGGTCGAAGCGCATACAGCGGCAGGCCGAAAGCCTCTCGGGCAGATTTTGGTGGGGTTGGGAGCTGCCGATTTACGCCAAATTACGCTTGCGCTCGACGATTTTTTATCCGAAGTGCCTGAATTGCCCGTTGCACCTGCCGTGGACGAGCCTGAATCGATTCATGAACCAGAAGTCACTGTCGCGGCCGCTGCCGAACCCGCGGATTTAAGTTCATTTTGCGATCTGTTTACCGACGATTTGCGGGCAAAACTCGAGACCGCACTCGATGATGAAGACTTAAAGTCCGCTCGTGACGATATTCATCGTCTCAAAGGAGCTGCCCGATTATTCAAGGCAGAACAGCTCGAGACGCTGTTAACCAGTCTTGAAGAAATGATGCAAGACGTATTTAAAATCGGGCTGGACAAACTATCGCCTGATCTGTTTAAGAAATTTCTGAAAGTATACCAATCGAACATCTCATTTTTATGGGAGATCCAGGGAGAACTCCGGACTGCCTCGAATGAGAACGAGATTGTAGGAGACGATGCGAGGCGGGTGATCATGCGTGAGCTTGCGGCTTCGATCGAGGTTTTTAAATTTGATTTGAGTTTTCTTTAGGAGGCGATATGGCGAATTCAATAAAGATATTATCCATTGATGATTCGAAAGCGGTTCATGCATTTTTGGATCGCACCCTGACCGGAACCAACCATGTGCTGGTACACGCAATGTGCGGAAAAGATGGTCTATCGAAGTTGGCCGAGGTAAATAGCGGAATTCAGATCGTGCTTCTCGACTGGGAAATGCCTGATTTGACCGGCCCAGAAGTATTGGCCGAAATCCGTAAATCAGGCAATCAGGTTCCGGTAATCATGATGACCTCGAAGAATGACCCCGAAGATATCATGAAAATGATTCAGGCCGGCGCTAGCGAATACATCATGAAGCCGTTTACTCCGGATGTCGTGCTCGAAAAAATTGAATCGGTTTTGGCGGGGCACTGAACATGGGATTGACAGAAGCAAAGCTCAAGTATTTTGCAGATTTTATTCAAAAAGAAATTGGAATCATCTACGGTTTGCAGGTTTATTTTCAGCTTGAACAGCGTCTCGAAAAAATTGCGACTTATCTGGGGCTGGCGTCGACCGACGAAGTGTATGCCAAAGCGGTAAAGGAAGGAATTGCCGGCGATTTCAAGCAATTCCTGCTGGATATTGCCACGAATAACGAAACTTCTTTTTTTCGTGACCCGAAGGTTTTTGATGCCATCCAAAATCATATCCTGCCTAACCTGAAAAAAGATTTTCCGAATGCTTTTTCATATCGTATCTGGTGCGCGGCCGCGAGTTTCGGACAAGAGCCTTATTCAATTGCGATGCTGGTGCATGAATTCATGAAGGCAAATCCGGGGCATCCCAGAATCGAAATTCTGGCGACTGATATTGCGGACCACGCCCTGAAGCGTTGTCGCGAAGCCAGGTATTCGCAACTCGAAGTGCAGCGGGGGCTTTCAGCGATACGATTGGTACAATACTTCACCAAGGACGAAGACGGTAGTTGGAGTTTGAAGCCAGAGATTAGAAATATGGTCGATTTCCGCAAACAGAATCTCCTGGATACCTTTCAGGCGCTTGGCAGTTTTCATTTGGTTTCTTGTCGTTACGTATTGATTTATCAGGACACAGACAAGAAGAAAGAGATCTTTCAGAGGTTGGAGCGCACGATTTTTCCTAAAGGACATCTGATTCTCGGGGGAAGTGAGAGCGCAATGGGATTGGCTACCGATCTCGATCAGATCTCGTTGACTGGCGCGATCTTTTATCAAAAGAAGAGTTAGTTCATGAAATGGGGTGCGGTATGGTCCGGAGTTCAATTCGCCAGGATCGGGGTCACCTCCAAAGTTCTGGGAACTTTTGATCGCGACCGCGGAAAACGCTATCTCATTGAGGAGTTGTCCCGCATTCCGGGACTGAGCGGAAAGTTTGGTCAGCTACTTGCTCTTAAGTTTGGGCAAGGAGCATCTTTAGATTCTTCTCGAAGTGCTCCTCATCCCATGCCCATCGAATGGATCAAACAGAAAATCGAGAGTACTGCGCCACTACTGGCTGCTCAGATTCTTGAAATTGATTCACAGGCGCAGGTGGCGTCGATCGGTCAGGTGCATCGTGCCCGGCTGAAAGACGGCCGTCAAATCGCAATCAAAGTTAGGTACGAAGGGGTCGCCGAATCCCTGAACCATCAATTGGACATCTTGCTCGCTTCTTTCGATCAGATGCCGCTCTTCATTCGAAGAAATTTGCGAACCGAAGATTATCGTCAGTTTTTGCGTGAATTTTTTAACGACGAGTTGGACTATCGGAAAGAGGCCGATTCGCAAATGCGTTTTCGCGAGGGGTGGAAGCATGACCCAAAAGTGATTGTTCCAATGGTTTTCAAGGAATTCTCGACCGATGAAATACTGGTGCAGAGTTTCGAGCCATCGGTTTCGCTTTCTGAACTCTCGTTAGTGGATGCCGAAACCAGGTTGAACTGTCGGAAACGCATCACGGACTTTTTTCTTGCCGGAGTTTTCGAACACGGTTGGGTGCACACGGACCTGCACCCCAAAAACTGGGGGTATCGGAAAGAATCTGATGAATTGGTTGTTTATGATTTTGGCGCCACGCTAAAGTTGGATGAAACGCTTCTCAGCACCCTCCGTACGCTTGCATTTGAGCCATCTCCTTCAGTAATCGATTGTCTTCTTCATTTTGAGGCATTGGGGTTTGATCCGGCAGCTCTTATAGAAATTCAGGACCGACTTCCTGATTTGACCGAGATCATTTTTAGACCCATGAGAAGGGCAAGAGCGAGTGGAGCAGGATATGATTTTCGGGGTTGGAATCCGGGAGAAGAGCTCGAAAAACTTCTGGGAGAAAAGAAATGGGTCTTTCGCTCAGCAGGGGCTCCTTGGTTTTTAATGTTAATTCGAAGTTTTGGGGGTTGGTTTCACGCGCTTCAGCGACTGGGTGAGCCTTTTGATTTGCCGAATTCCGAATGGGCGGGCGCTCCGAATCGACTGTTCGTGAGTATTACTCAGAATGGAAAGTTTCTCGTCGATCTCGAATTTCCTGCTACCACGGTTCATTCGCTTGAGGACTTGCTACCCGAAGGGGTGGCAACTGACCTTGCAAAGAACGGCATTGATCTCGGAATCATCAAGGCGCAAGCAATCGAAAGTGGATTAGCGCCTCAACTTCTGTTTGAAAGTACTCGCGCGGATAAGACTTATCGAGTTCGGATCGACCGCTAATTACGAGAGTTCGAGCATGGCCAATTCATGAAGGATCTTCTTGAAATTTCCTGCAGAATACTCGTTTTGTCTGAGAGCAATGAAGTTCTCGATTTTGAAGTTTTTACCTTCTTCTTCATAAAAACAAAGTAGATCGTGCGCAATAATGAAAACGCACGAGAGGGGCGCAATGCGCGTATGATTGATGCCCTGGGGAAAACCACTACCATCGCATCGTTCGTGATGCTGGGCCACGATGGTGTCGATGTCCGGGGGAATTCCTGAAAATTTTAAAGTCAATTCAGCGGCTTGCAACGGGTGCCGATAAAACTCCTCGAGATGAGTGCTGCTGAGTTTCTGGGCGGCCTCGGCAGCCAAGCGCGCTTCTTCTTTATATTCCGCATGTACGGTTAGGCTCAGGGTCGAATCATGTATCATCGATGCGAGTGCCATTTTATAGGCAGTGCTATCAGAGCTCCAGCCCATCAATCGGGTGATGTGGTTTGCAATATAAGGAAGTCGCGAGCTATGAATCGCCAGGTAGTTTCCGGTTTTTAGATCGAGATTCTTCAGCAACTCGCGGAGTGGAAGATTTGAAGATATATTTTTAAGAGCGAGATCGATGCCAATTTTAGTCAGTTGTTCGAGATCCTTCGAGAAGCCAAAGTTACTGGCCATATCATGAACGGCAGAAGTGATTTCATCGCCAAGCTGGATAATGTCATCGCTACTTTGGTCTTTGGTTTGTGCGAGTGAGACATAAAGGTCGAGTTGCTTTTTAAAGAAGGCTTTTGCATCGTCTCGTTGCAGAAAGAGGTGGGAGATGCCTTTCTTTTGAAAGCGGACGAGATCCTCTGAACCAAAAAAGTCATGTTCATGAAGAACCTTGATGAACTTCTGGTCAGAAAGTCTGGCATAAACCGCAAACGGAATTTCGCCGGCACGATTCAGGTGCTCTACCGCGATCGAGACATGATTCTCGACCACCGGGTCTGTCAGGAAGATCGAGAGGGCATCAAGCAATGGCTGGGTAAAGAGGGGTTTTGCGGCGACCGCATCGGGCATGACCTTGTGAACCTCGGCGACCGTTTCTGCATCGATTGCCGACATGAGGATGAATTTCGATTGAATTTTGTTTTCCCTGATATATTGAAGCAGTGCTTCACCGCTCATTTCGGGCATGGTGTAGTCCGAAATGATGATGTCGAATCGAGTGTCTTTCTCTAGAATTTTTTTAGCTTCAAGTCCGTTCTCTGCTTCGACAATTTCGGCTTTGAATTCGGATTGAATGAAGAAGGTGACGAGTTCTCTGATTTCTGGTTCATCTTCAACCACCAAAATTCGGGGAAGGGGCTTTTGTTCCATAGGTTAACTCTAAGAATACGATAGATTTAAGGGGATAGCTCGGACTTTTGGGCGTAAGAAAAATGACGCTTCAGGGATTTCGATAGTTTTCCGAAAGGATTTGGAGGGGAATCCATGGCAGATGTAAAGACGCTATTCGACGAGATGGGGGGCTACGACACCATTCGTAAAGTGCATAAGATCTTTTATGACAAAATCTATGCGGACGCGTGGATGGGACAATTCTTCAGGGAAATTGACCAAACCCATATCGAGAATCAGCAAACCGATTTTATGGTCGCGGCCATGGGGGGGCCGGAAAAATACTATGGTGCTTTTCCTATTCCTGCGCACCAGCACATCAATATTACGAATGAGCTTTTCAATTACCGGCATGATTTATTGAAAGCGTCACTCTCCGAAGCCGGACTCTCCGAGGCATTGTCTGAGAAGTGGCTGAAGATCGACGGTGCATTTCGTACGGGCCTGGTAAAGAAATCAATACTCGATTGCAAAGGCCGCTATAAAACTGATCCGATCGTGGACTTTCAGGTTCCCCACAAGAAAAACGCCGCTTAATCCGCTCTTTCAACTTTATTCATTCAAAATTGCCCGGGTTAATGGGAGATCTTTCTACGACTTTGGCCGAACTTGTGAAATAATAGGCCAGTACCCCACATGGAACTTTTTTTTAAAACCTCTGCAATTGCGTTGATGATGATCGGACTTTCGATCCTTCCGCTTGTTTTTAAAAAGCTCCATGATTTTTCTCGTTATAGTTTTTTATTGGGCACGGGCGCGCTGGTAGGGATTTGTGTTTTTGATTTGATTCCGGATGTGATGGAATTGGGTGGTTATTCAAGTCTTTTTCTAGCGCTCGCCATTTGGGTGGCGTACTCCGCTTACCATTGGCTACAGCATCGGCGGCACCAAGTGTGTGATCCCCATCTCGAGGGCCACCATCATCATGCCCACGGTAAAACGATCGGGCTCTTTCTCGCGTCGATGGCGCTCCATTGCATTTCGAGCGGGATCATGCTTGCAGTCTCTGTTCGGTTCGGCATGGTGTTTGGCCGTGCCGTGTTTCTAGCACTCGTCACCCACAAAGCTTATGAATCGTTGATTGTTTCGAGTGTCATTATCGAACGAGTTCGAAGCCGAAGTAAGGCGCTCCTTTGCATGATGGGATATTCTTTGTCCTTACCCGTAGGTGTCGTCATCGCATCGTTGTTGAATGACCAGATTAACAATCACTTGGCGGTGCTCGCTACGAGCGTGGCTTTGGGGAGTTTGCTCGGCTGTATGGTATTTGATTTTATGCTGCCTGCTATAAAACACGTTAAAAAACGCGGTCGTGAAGCAGGCTGGATTGTTCTCGGTTTGCTCTTGACCGAACTGCTCATGAAGTTTCAACGTATTTGAATATGGTGCCGATCACCCGAAAAATTATTCACGTAGATATGGATGCGTTTTACGCTTCTGTCGAACAACGTGATCGGCCTGAACTACGGGGGCGGCCAGTCATCGTCGGCGGAAGCCCTGAGTCGCGGGCTGTGGTGTGTGCTGCTTCTTATGAAGCCAGAAAGTTCGGTGTGCGCTCGGCCATGAGTTGCTCGGAAGCGAAACGTCGCTGTCCTCAGGGCGTATTCATTTCACCGAGATTCAGTGCGTATTCGCAAGCAAGTGATCAGGTGATGGAGATCTTAAAAACCGTCACGGATCGAATTGAGCCGCTCTCACTCGATGAGGCGTACCTCGACGTCACCGAGAACAAGCTGGGCGAAAAAAGTGCCACTCGTATTGCCCAATACCTGAAGCAGGCCATTTTCGAAAAGACCCAACTGCGGGCTTCGGCGGGAGTAAGTTTTAATAAGTTTTTAGCCAAAATCGCAAGCGACCTCAAAAAGCCAGATGGCTTGGTCGTCATTACGCCGCGTGAGATGGATGCGATTCTGTTACCGCTACCGGTAGACCGACTCTGGGGAGTCGGCAAGAAAACGTCTGAAAGGCTTCAGGCTTTGGGATACCATACGATCGCCGACCTACGGAAAGCGTCACCCGATCATTTACGTGAGGAATTGGGCTCGATGGGGCCTTTTTTCTGGGAGCTGTCTAATGGAATCGATGATCGAGAAGTCGAGTCGGAGGGGGAGTCGAAAAGTTGCGGCACCGAACGGACCTTCGATGAAGATTTGTTGTCCGTACCCGAGTTATTGGTCGTGCTCGAAGAACTGTGTGCCGAAATCGCAGAAGAGCTCGAGGGTCGGTCCTGGTTTGCGCTGACCTTTACGCTAAAAGTAAAATATTTTGATTTCAAACAGATCACTCGAAGCATTACTTTTTCGATACCCACCGATCAGGCAGATTTTATTTTTCAGCATCTCAAGACCTTGCTGATGGAGAAAACCGAGATCGGCAGAACGCCTATTCGATTGCTTGGGGTCAGTGCATCAGGACTCATCCGCGAAAACGATCCGCTTCAACTGTTTTTTGAGTTCATGAGAATTTAGGATCTTCTCAGGATCACTTCGCTCGCTTTTTCAGAAATCATATAGGTGGGGGCAACAATAAACAGGCCCGGAATCTTTGGAAAAACCGAAGCATCGACAATGCGTAAGTTTTTTGTTCCATGAACCTTAAAATCGCTGTCTACTACGGCCAAGGGGTCTTGTTTTGGTCCCATCTTGTTAGAGCAAGATGCGTGGTGACCCCAGGCCTCCTTCATCACGAACTCCTTCAAGGCATCGTCCGATTCGACCGCGGGACCAGGAACCAGTTCTTGTTTGGCTACATCCTGAAAAGACGTGCCGCGGTTCAGCCGCCTGACGAATTTCAGGGCTTTAACCATGGCCTTCAGATCTTCGCCCTGAACGTCGTTGCCTTCATCGAAGTATTTGAATTCAATTTCGGGAGTCTGAAGTGGGTCGTTTGATTTCAAAGTGACACTACCTGCAGTGTTCTTCGTATGACCCTTTAGAATCGCCCAGGTAAAGTGATTCTTCTGAATCGAATCTTTAGCCCAACCAGGATAGTAACCGCGGAAATGTCCGGGTAAACCGAAAATGCAAAGGTCTTGCTTGGGATTGTTTCGGTTCGAGTGCTTGAGCATCGAAATGACCACGCCATTGCTCGAGTAGATGCTGTCAAGGGGGTTTGACCAATAGTTTTTCAATTCTTGGTCTCCTGGAGACTCAAAACCACAGTTTTTCAACAAATCGAGTTCGGATTTCAGTTCGGTCACCACTCCGACTTCGTAACGGTCCTGCAGGTTCTTTCCGACTCCCGGCAGATCAACCCGGACTTCGATGCCGTGTTTCTCGAGTTCAGTCCGCGGTCCTATGCCCGAAAGCATAAGGAGTTGCGGGCTATTAAATGCTCCGCCCGAAAGAATGACTTCGCGTTTCGCTTTCACGACGCGTTTGCGATAACTTTGGGTGGTCGAAAATTGCAGAGGGCTTGCGCCGTAGAGATAGCTACCTTCACCGTACTCGACGCCGACAGCGCGGGTTTTTTCTCGCTCATCAAATATCACTCGGGTGGCGTGGGCCTGAGTACGAAGGATGAGTTGATTCGGGTAGTTTTGCAAGGTCGTCAGAATTCGTTCGCGAGTTCCGTTGCGGCGGCCCTTGGAGGTGGCTTTAGGGATGTTGAACAAGCCGTCTACTTTGTTTTGAACATAGCTCCATGAGTTCGGATCGAGTAAAAAGCTTCCTCGATCGAAATGAGTCAAATCATGCAGCACTTCGCTCGACACGCCTTCTGCCTCGGCTGCAGCGATGATGATTTTCTTAAGCTTGGGGTCTTTGAGTGCCACTAACGGAGAAGTCTGTTCGGTGCTCAGCCAGCCTTGATAGCCTCTGAGTTCCGGGTTCGTTTCGAGATGGGCGACATATCCATTGCGTTCTACTTTTTGAAAGTAATTGCGCATCGCGCGCGGATTCCAGCTCGAATCATTCGTCAGTTTTGCAATATCCTGCCAATCCTCGTTATCCGGATAAAGAGTGATCATGGCATTATGGGCGGTGCAACCTCCGAGGGTCGCCGCGCGTGGGTACAGAACCCCATCCTGCTCCTTCTGGTATTTCGAATCGAGAATACGCTTATTTTTTTGTGAGTAGTGCTTTACGTAAAATTCCCAGCTCATGTAAGGGTCTTCGGTCGAGAGTCCATGAAAAACCGGAACCGTATAGTGGGGGCTTTCGTAGTGATCGCCTGCTTCGAGAAGCAGAACATGAAATCCTGCTTCAGCCAGATTACAGGCGAGGGGCCCACCTCCGGCACCGGTTCCGACGACGATATAGTCGAATTCGTCTTCTCCGGCCGCCACTGCTTTAGAACGGATCGCGAGAGTCGTGAGTGCAGACAGACCTGAGGTGTAGACTGCGGCCGTCGCCGTTGCGGTGGCTAGGTTTTTAAGAAAGTCTCTTCGATGAATGATTTTGGTCTTATTTTTTTTCATGAATCCATACCGGGTGGGTGAATCGAAGGCGTTCATCACAATGATCCGAAACTACACTTTCGTTGAAAGAGATGGTTCCAATCGAAGTGTTGTTTTTCGAATCACTCTTTTTGTCTTTTGCTACAAAAATATCGAATTGAAGTTTGTATGGTTCCGGATAATTCGAGTCGCGAAGTTCTTCTCTGAAGTCGTCCCGGGTCACTTGACTGACCAGTCGGGTGTAACTCAGACGCATAAAACCGGGTGTGATCGCTTTTGCAGGGTCTACTAAGCCAGCCCTGGATAGGGGATAGAGCTGGCGATATTCGGCATGGGCATCTGCTTTTTTCTGGGCATCCTTGACTGTTAAGAGAAAGCGAATCAGGTCGATGCTCCAGCTCTGGACCGTTTCCCAAAACAGGCTTTCATCCGAGAGATTGGCCTCGGTCAGGAGATCGACATCGGTAAAATGATCGGCGAGGGTTCCTGCGTTGTCATCAATCAAAAAGAAATTCGCGCTCGGAGATGCTTCAGAGCCTTTTGGAAAAAGCTTTCCCGCAAGTCCGAACGAACGGTAATTTTTGCGCGTGGTGAGGTTGTTTGCAACCGAGGCGCGGGCGATGATGCGCGCTTGGGCTCCTGTTGCAAAGTAGCCGGTATAAGGAGTTTTCGCATTGATTTTCCACGTTCCGGCGAGACAGATTCCATTGGGCCTAATGAGTTTTTTCGTTCGGGTCGGATAGAGATCTCCAGTATCTTTCAGTGACTCTTTCGCCGATTGATAGATGGTCAGGGGCTGGGTAGCGAGGTCCTTCAGGGTTACTTCGCGTTTGGGAAGCGTCGAGTTTTCGGGGTAAAGATGATTCGATTCGCTTTCAGTCGAAACCGCCGACCAGACTTGCTCGAACGTCAGCATCGGGTTTTGCGCGTGGGCCGGGGTAAGGAAGAGACTCAGCATTAGGGATAACGGCATGATCGACCTCCTTAGATTTTTTTCCATGGCGCAAAGGCGTTTGCAGGAATCATTGCGTCTGGAATTCCGGGAATATTTTTCATGATCACATTTTTCATGGTCGCGTGATTGATGATGTCCATGCCTTCGTGAGAGTAGGTCTCGTCGGTAAAGTCTGTGGTATAGAAACGGTCTGCCTGCAGACGACGCGAGGCCATGCAAATAAAGATCTGAAACAAGGTTTCGCCGAAGCCGTAGCCCTGAGGGCGATAGCTCTCAGCCAGTGTGCCCACGAGGAGGTCGATCTTCTCGACATCGTTGCCGTAGATCTGGCGCATTTTTTCGGTAATCTCACGATTGGCTGCCGTGTCTTGCGGCATCAAGTCAGTAAAGTCTCGGATGGGTAAGAGTTGCACCTGGCGGCGAAACTCATTGTACCGAGGAATTCCTCGCTCACGGTCGCGGATGATATCCACCGCTGCCATGTCAAAATCAAGCGACGGAAGGATTCCTTTGGCTCCGGGTACTTCGATTTTAATGTTGCGTAAGAACCGCGGAAAGTTACGAATGGTCAAAGAGCCGGGATTCTGCCGTCCCATCGACTTGGCAACAGTGGCAACTCCATATTTTTCGAGAGAGCGTCTGGCATTGCCGTCTCGCAGGTTCAGCATTGCGATTTTTTGCACTCCTTGAGGCGTTTGCATTTCGATGTTTTCAGGCAGCAAGGAGTGCAGGCGATACACGGCTGCAAATTCCTCGGTCATCGAGAATGCGGCCCCGTGCAGGTCTCGTTTGCCGCCGACCAGGCCTCCGGCGACATCGCAGAATTTCTGAACCGACTCGGATTTCTTCTTGAACCATTTACAGGTTTCACTCAGCCAACCCACGGTTGGAAGGTCGCCATGTTTCTTCAGTTCGAGGTCCTTTTCGAGTCCGTACCAATTCGCATTCATCGCGAGGTCGAGCGTCTTGTTCGCAAGAATTCCGGGAGTCCACTCGACGGTATGGATTTTGGCCATGACTGCGGCATTTACCAGTCGAGCAATTTGAAATAGCTTTTCATCGTCCCACGAAGGGTATTTGGCTTGCAGTTGTTGGGCGATGGAATTGTGATTTCGGGTAAAAAGGGTGTGCAGAAACGAAAGTCCGATCCACCAGTTTTGATTGAAGCCGGTCAGTTCCTTGTCGGCACTTACATCAAATGGCAATAGGTTGGCCCCTTCGAGCTTGATCCGTCCGCTCTTGCATTCACGCAAGCTGTTGGGTCCGGGCGTTCCATGATCGCATTGCTGAAGTGCGGATTCGCTACCGTAGATTTGCGAACCATCCCACCAGTGGGTGACGTCGTTCGTGTAAGTAGGGTAGCCGACATTGTCGTAGGTTCGAGTCGTGTCGAGTTTGGTGCGCGGAAGAATCAATCGACTCAGGTCGAATGGGCCTGCCTTGGCATCCGTGAAATTCCAGGCAGAAAACAAAGTAACATCATTCATGTTTTGGCCATGATTGAACCAATCATGGGTTTCGAATTGAATCCAGGCTGCGGCAATGACGTTCAGACCTCTGGCGTGATCGTAGGAATCATCGTTTTTATTGCGGGTCGGGCGCGAAAGGAGTTCACGGCTGATCAGAAGCGGGTTCGGGAATTCCATCGCTTTCTCATCGACTTCGCGAGGCAGGGTTGAAAGATCTTTTACGTTACGACTGAGTCGCTGACCTTTGGCACCCATCACGGTGTTTTTCAGATCGTTACAAGTTCCGTCGGCTTGGCGGTAAGATTTTTTCTCGGGTGAACTGCAGTCGACGAGCACTTGTCCTTTAGAATAAGCATCGTGCAAATTGAATTTGTCGAGTTTGTCTCTCATGTCTGCTAGGCCAAGCAACTGTTGAATGCGTGTGGGTTGGATATGCCAATCTGTCCAGATGGTGGTGTCGAGCTTCGCGCCCGCGTACGCAATCGAGAGAAGAAAAAGGGAAGTAAGTGAAGCGGTCCAGAATAGTTTGCGGTTAAGTTTCATGCGGTGGTTTCCCCGATTTCTTGCGTGGATTTAGGTACTTCGGTGCGAGAGCCTATCAATCAGACTGTGTTTTATCAATAAGCGCTATTTATGAAATACGAATCAGGGAGAGTCATTGAGGGCGTTTGGTTGCTTGAGCATGTCGCTGTGGGTCATTGCAATTACATCAAAATTTCTTCTTTGCTCTCATAATCAATGTTGCTCGTTGACAGAAGTGATGATAACTAGTCCCTGATTCACGGTGCAGTTCGAGCCAGGGATCGAGAGAGAAACAATACCAAACCGGCTTACACTGTTAATTCAGCGGAGTCAGTCAAAGAGAGAGAGAAAATAATGAACCAATTGGCATATCTGGCGGGGGTAGTTTCCTTGGCTATCGGAGCAATGGCTCCTATCGCGCAAGCAAACAACGGGCAGTTTATCAACAGCGCTTCTAGCAACTCTAGCAATGTAGCGAACAAAATGGACGCGGGTAAAATGAATTACTACGGCGGCCCAGTCATCAGTAATGTAAAAGTTTATACGGTACTTTGGGGCGATAAAGTAAATCCAACCATCGCAGCTGCAATGCCAGGATTCTACGCTTCTATGGTAAACAGCACGTACATGGATTTCCTGACCGTGTACAATACAACTTCAGTAGCTTCTCAAAGTGGTCAAGGCGGAAGTAACCAAACCATCGGTCGCGGAACTTATGCTCAAACTTTGACTTTGAATCTCGATCAATCGATCATGGGTTTGAATTCGGTTGATGATACGCAGATTCAAGCCGAGCTCGAGCGCCAAGCTCTCGCGGGTTTGATTCCATCTCCAGACAATAACTCACTTTATATGGTTCATTTTCCTCCAGGTCTCACCATTACTGGTGATGATGGAAAAGGCGGAAAAGCTTCTTCATGTGAGCAATTTTGTGCATTTCACAATGGTTTCGTCACCAAATCAGGTGCGAATATGTTTTACGGCGTAATTCCAGATCTTGATTCTCCTGCCTGCCAATTTGGTTGCGGCGTAGGTTCAAGCATGGATCGCATCACTGTATCTGCTTCACACGAAGTGATGGAAGCGATCACTGATCCATTTCCAACTCCAGGAAGCACTCCAGGATATCCACAAGCTTGGAACACTACCGACGGAATGGAAACTGGCGATCTTTGTCAGTCAAACATCGCAAAACTTACAGGTCGCACTGCTAAGTTCAAGATTCAGCAAATTTTCGATAACTCGAAAAATGCTTGTACTAACACTCCTACTTACACGAGCGCGATCTAATCGATCGTTCTGTTAAGGGTTAAAAATTCTAGGGGCTCGCATTCATTGAATGCGGGCCCCTTTTCATATGGATGAGGCAGTCGTGCACTCGGCTCTGCCGATGCAAAGGCTGCTGGAATGGCTTGAGCGTGCTGGAGTGCATAGTTACCTCAATAGCTATCATACGCTTCAGAACGTTCAGGTGGTTTAGGGGGTGTGCCCCGCAAATCCCCCCGGCGCTATGCTGGAATGGCTCGAACAATTCTCTCGCTTGACCGCGCTAATCTGAAAGCGCACATTCTCATGAGCGCGTCAGCCGCTACTGTCCAAGATTTCTCATGTTTTGAACCCATATGGGCAAAACAAACGGAGTGGTGCTGACCACGCCCAGGTTTTGAAGATAGGCCGTGCGTCCGTCAGAGGTTACTCGTACGCGATAAACGATTTTGCTCATTTTCTTTCCATCTGGGTGAAGATCCTGCTCGAGATTCGGAAACAGGTTTTCAATCTTAATTCCGATCGATAAATCCGGATTAAAATTTTCGGATTTTAAAATATGATCTCCCATCGATTTTAAGACCATCCAGTCAATGTCATTGCTCGAAAAGTGAATCACCACTCGACGTGACATGACTTCACGATAAGGCACGTCCTTGTAAAATTCGTAGGATGCCTGATAGGATCCAGGTTTTTTAGCCCGAATGTCCTCCATGTCAAAATCGAGAGTTACATTGACTTGTATGCCTTCCGGAGGTGTTGCGCCACGGACAAAACTGGCCAGAACTTCACCTTGCTTCATCGCGCGGTTTAAGACAAAGGTTGCCCCTGCAAAATCGTGAGTGTAGTGAACTTGCAAAAAATGATGAATCAACTGGTCGTTTTTCATCTGAGTTTCGAACTCGATGGCTGGACAATTATTGGGTTTGAGATGATCGAGATGGTGAATACTGTCGTAAAAGGCAATGACATTGGGGAGATCGCTTTTCATTGCTTCCGAAAGAGGGTGAGGTTTTGAATAGATGATGTTTCCCTGGTCGATGATCGTATAATTCAAGAAGTGTTCTGCAGTTGTATAGAGGTGGTATCGATTGGGAATGGCGCTGTCCGCAATCATCATACGATTGTAACCTGGAATGTATTCCCAAAATGAGAATGAAGCTTCTTTCATCAGTTGACTGGGCTTAAGGCCTACGAGTTCAGCATATCGCGTTGCATACTTGCTTGCGTAAAACTGCCGCTTATAGAAATTCTTTAAATTCTTATCTTTTAGGTAAATGTTGATCGATCGCGTAGTTTGAATATCTTTCAGCAAGGATTCAGGTGTAATGACGAAACTATCCAGCATTCCTGCAGCCTCGGTGAGCTCTCGTTTCATTTCACTGCGGATGATAAACACTTTTCCTGATTTAAGTGCAGCTTCTAAGGTCGGATAGCGAATGGGTGCGCGACCGCCATTTGCCTCGACGTAGTCAGCCCACTGGGCTTTGGGTTGGTTCTGAATCAAGCTTTGTTCGGTGGCGTATCCTACGCAAGGAGGCAAATGGGGCTTGGCTGCAAAACCGTTGGACGCGAAGACAATATTAAAAATCAGAAAAAATTCGAAAACGCGCCTCAGGGAAGGATTCATAGCAACTCCGGCTTAAATGTCGCCACGACTTCATTGTATTTCTCGAGCTGACCGACATGATAATGGCCTTCTTTTAGTTTTACTTTCACCAGCCAGGTTGCCTGAGATGCTGGCACGTATGTTCCGTCGAACCCCTTGTTTTTAACCAATACCAAGATGATCTCGTCAGACTCGTAGTAGAAAACAGAGCCACCGGGTGCGAAGTGAAGGTATTGGTACGATGGAAATTTTTTGAAATATTCCTGAAGGAGAAGGGTAAGCACCAAGAATTCCTGATTGAGCTCATCTCCTCTTTCGGTTCCTTTGAGTTCGAAAAAAACGGTGGAGTATTCAAATCCATCAGAATCATATGATTTTTTTTCGAAAACTCGAAGGAGTTGCTGATCGACTCCGAGTGAGCTGCAACCTGCTTTCATCGTGAGCAAATAAGGCGATGCGTGGGCGCCGGTATGTTTGCAAAGAAATGCAGCACTCAAAAGTAGGATGATGCTGGGTTTGTGCTTTTTAAGCATAGCGGGAGAGTATTCTGATTTTTAAATAAGTACCATATCAAAATATTTTGAGCGGTTTTTCTAGATGAGTTTGGTAAATTAATTTAGTTTAAAAAATAACAAAAGGGTGTTACCTCTCTGCGCCAAGAGAGTGAGTACCCATATGATTCATCTATTGATCGCAGGTTTAGGATTGGTCTCGAACGCACAAGCCGAGAGCGTTTTAATCACCGCATTCGATCCTTTCGGTGGGCAAAGCTTTAACCCGTCGATGGAAGTCGCGAGTTTGGTCAAGGATCAGCTCGAGGCCGAAAATTTTCAGGTCACGGTTTGTGTGATTCCGACCATTTATGATCAAGCGTCACTGGTCGCAGAAGACTGTTTTCAAAAGATGGATCCGAAACCCCGCATGGTGCTCTCACTGGGAGAAGGCGGGAGTTGTAATCTCGAGATCGATATCAAATCGCAAAATTTGGACAATTCGTATGGCGTCGATAATGCCGGCCATCGTCGGCAAAGGCATGTCATCGATCCGACCAAAGATTCTGCAATTGGTTTTAATATGCCGCTTACGCAAATGTATTGTTCCTTAAGCAGTGAAGAAAGAAGTTCCGTGAATATTGGTAATACTGGCGATTTCTTATGCAACAATACGGGGTTTCATTTGGCGCAGTATTTTGGCGATCAGGTCGAGTACGCGTTTTTTCATGTGCCTTATAGTGGATGTTCAGCAGAGCAAACGAATCCAAAAATGATTGCAGGCCGAGTTTCTGAATTGTTAACCAGTGGGTTAACCCAATTGCCAGGCAATCCTACACAGCGAATGCCTACAAACCATGTCGAGTTGTCGCAATTTTCGGATGTGCTTTTGCCGAAGCAGGACCAATGCACTGAGGAGTTTTTAACCCGTATTCCGGACGCCTTTGCCTATAAAACTTCGCGTTTTTAGATCATTGGTCATCTTAGCCATGGACAGTCGTTTTGTGTGCCCTTAACATTTAGGAATCATGAACCTATTTCATATTGTCCTTCTGGCCCTGATTCAAGGAATGGCGGAGCTGCTACCGGTTTCTAGTTCTGCCCACGTCATTGTTACCGAAAAGCTATTGGGGTTGGATCCGACCTCTCCAGAGATGACCTTCCTATTGGTCATGCTTCATACCGGAACGATGTTTGCGGTGCTTTATTATTTCTGGGGTCGCTGGAAGATGAATTGGAACGCGTCTGAAGTTTCGCGCCCGATGTGGTTAAAAACCTTGGGTGTGGCTACGGTTGCAACCGGAGTGGTGGGCTTTGGTCTTAAGAAAATAATTGAAAAGGTCTTTTTGGGCGGACCCGATGCCGAGATCGAGCAACTTTTCGGTAATTTGACTTTGGTTTCAATCGCATTGTTCGCTGCTGGAATTCTGATTATGATTGCCGGACGCCGTTCGGTGTTTGCTCAGAAAATCAGTATTCGATCAGCCGGAATCATCGGGGTAGTGCAGGGCTTGTGTCTTCCGTTTCGTGGTTTTTCTCGCTCAGGCGCTACGATTTCGAGTGGCCTGATGTTGGGCTGGCCGAAGAATATTTCAGAAGATTTCAGTTTTGCGCTCGCTGTGATTCTCACCCCTCCGGTGGTATTGCGCGAACTCATGCGCTTGATCAAAGCTCATAGCCTTCACCAAGTGCTCGATTCTGGAATGCTTTTACCTGGTTTGCTCGGAATGGCGTTGAGTTTCGGCTCGGGTTTGCTTGCGCTTCGTTGGTTGAGTCGCTGGATCGAACACGGAAAATGGGCCTGGTTTGGCTATTATTGCATTGCTGCTTCGGTGTTGGTTTTTGCGCTGAGCTGCTCTGGGTATTAAACTACCTTCATTTATAAACACATAAATCTCTTAGATCACAAGTGTTAAAAATACTTCACAATTTCCTGACTAATTTGCTATACTAATAGTGCAGGGTTTGTCTTTACCAGAATGAGGTAGTTTATGAAGGTAGCAAAAAACGCAAAAATGACGAGAGCAGTGTCGAATCTGTTTCTTCCGTCTGCGGCCTTCCTACTCCTGACGGTAACTGCTTGTGATTTTAAGATGAAGACCAATGGGCCCCTCGTTGCAGTGACGGTAGACTCAAGTTCTCCCACTCCGACACCTGCTGATACACCGACTCCTACACCGACGGCTACGCCTACGGCAACTCCTTCACCGACCGGAACACCTTCAGGAACTCCGGCGAACCCAACTTATCAGAGCGCAGTGAGTGTGTCTGCGGTTGAACATATGTATGGTGCTTCGGCAGTCGGTGATTTCGACCAAGATGGGCACCTGGATTTTGTTACCACCAGTCTGGGTGAAAATAAGATTCGACTGTTTACCAACGATGGTGCGGGCGGCTTTAACACCGGCGCAGTACTTGCCACGGACGTAGCGCCCTTTGGCGTATCGGTGGCCGATCTGAATGGAGATGGATACCCTGATATCATCGTTGCGCAAATTACAGCTGGATCTGTCGGAATCTTCATGAACAACGGCGACGGCACGTTTGCCAGTCGCGTGGATATTGCTACCGGAGCAGGCGCATTTGACGTGTCAGCGATTGACGTCAATCATGATGGTAAGATTGATTTGGTCGTATCTAACGCGACTGATGGTTCTTTATCTATTCTTTTGGGCAAAGGAAATGGAACGTTTAATGATGCGATTACTTATGCTACCGATGCGAGCCCCGTAGGAGTGGCAGTAGGCGATTTTGATGGCGATGGAAACCTTGATATCGCTGTGGCCTCTTATTACGGACCTATCGATATTTTCATGGGATCAGGCGATGGACACTTTATCGCGGGCGATACGATTACCACTAATTCTTCTACTGAGTACTTTATCAAAGCAGCCGATCTGAATGGCGATGGAAAAGCAGATCTCGTTGCGATGGATAATGGCTCGCTCATTCAGGTATTTTCAAGCAACGGAGATGGTACCTTTGGCGCCGAAGTCGATTACACTGGTCCAGAGGGTGTTCGAGGTATTACGCTCGGCGATTTCAATCATGACGGTACGCTCGACATTGCCTATTCGAATGCGAATTCAAGCAATATCGGCATGCTCCTGAACGATGGAACCGGTGCGTTTACCGATGCTACTGGTTTGCCTTCCGCTCCATCTAGTTCGTGCGGTATTACTTCGGGCGACTTCAATGGCGATGGAAAAATCGATCTTCAAATTACAGCCTACGTAGGTGGGGATGTTGAAGTGTTCTTTCAGCAATAGGCGCCTGCTTAGGTGGGGCATTCGACTGAAGTCGTTGATTATTT
>CAIKYX010000234.1 GCA_903831745.1 Oligoflexia bacterium | reverse complement strand
TCCGCTGGTGCAACTTTTACGATCGCTCATGGCAGCGGTACCGTTCCGATTGTCGGTAACGCACAATTCAATGTTCAAGACGGAAGTCTGGCCAATCATCAGGTAACACTGATCAGTTCAAATCCGACTTCGGCCAATGTTACTGCTTCGACCTCGGGTGGACACGCGATGAAAACTTATGTGCTTCACTTTGCCAATGGAACGGACGGAACCCAAGACGTAGTTGCAACTTTGGTCTTCGATGTCAGTGGCTCGAGTCCGGCATTGCAAAGTACTTCGAAGATTACGTTCTCAAGATCAGGTGTGATTACTTCAACCCAGGATTGGACTGCAACTTCGCATCCAGTGGTTCCGTCGGGTGATCCGACAGAAGTGCACGTCTCGTCACTTCAGTTTCAGATGAATTTATAGAGATCGCTTGCGCTCAGGATCTCGTTTGCGCCAAAGGGTTTCAGTGACGCACCTTCTGCAGTTTTTCCTTCTTCAAGCAATTTTAGAAATTTATTCCGGGTCACGAGTTTTGCTCCCATGGCTTCCATGTGGGGGGTGATGACTTGAATGTCCATCCATTTGCGTTTTGCCCGCTTTAGCAATGAAACCGTGCAAATGAGCGCGGCTTTCGAAGCATTCGATTCACGATGAAACATGCTTTCGCCGGCAAAATATCCCGCAACGTCGACGCCGTAGAGCCCACCCACCAGTTTTTCCTCGTTCCAGACTTCGATGCTATGAGCATGTCCTAGTCGATGTAGATTCAAGTAGGCGGCTTTCATGTCATCAGTAATCCAGGTTTCTTCATCTCCTCGTTCACTGCAACCTTCGAGCACTTGTTCAAAAGCCCGATCACTCGTAAATTTCCAGGTCGATCGATCGAGATATTGCTTGAGTCGTCTAGGGATATGAAAATCCTCGAATCGAAGAAGCCCGCGTTTCATCGGACAATACCAAAGGAGTGGAAGTCCCGGAGATGGCCACGGAAATACTCCGTTTTCGTACGCGGTGAGCAGCGTCTCGGGCTTGAGGTTGAGGCCGACTGCAACGATGTCATTCGATTCCGACATGGATCGAATGCTTTCTAGTTGGCTTCGAGAATCATCACGCAACCCATGCCGCCTGCAGTACAAACCGAGATCAAACCGGTTTGCTTGTTTGCGGCTTTAAGACCATGAAGGGTTTGAAGGATCATGCGGCCACCGGTCGCGCCAAATGGGTGACCGATCGAAATACTACCACCCTTGAGATTCAATTTTTCTGCCGGAACTTTTCCGACTCCGTCTAGTTCGAGTTTGCGGATAGTCGAGAGTACCTGGCCTGCAAAAGCTTCGTGAATTTCGAAAAGATCGATTTGATCAAAGGTCAAGCCTGCGCGCTTCAGTGCTACCGGAAACGCATAGGCAGGTGCAATCAGGAGCGGCTCGTTCTGGATGTCGACTGCTGCAGTGGCGTAAGAACGGATGAACCCGAGTGGTTTCATTCCCAGTTCTTTGGCTCTGCTTTCTTTCATCAGCAGTACGCAAGAGGCGCCGTCAGTGAGGGGGCTTGCGTTACCCGCAGTGATGGTTCCGTCTTTATAAAAAACGGGGCGTAATTTAGAAAGTTTCTCAATGCTTGAATCCGAGCGGACGTCGGTATCACGCTCGATTACTTTTCCGTCGGGAGTGGCCACTTTACACACATGGGTTTGATAAAATCCCTGGTCCCAGGCCTTTGAAGCATTGACGTGCGAGGCTAAGGCGAATTCGTCTTGTTCTTTTCGACCAACATTGAATTTACGAGACATCAGATCGGCTGACTGACCCATCGAAAGTCCGAGAGTGGGTTCAGTGATGCCTGGTGCATTTGGCGCAAGATAAGATGCCTTGAATTGCGAAAGTAAACCCAGGCGTTGCCCCATGGTTTTGGCTTTGGCCAGGTCTTGAAAATAATCAGTGGCCTTCAGGCTGAACAGTGCTCGTACCGAAGAAATGGATTCGACTCCACCGGCGAGTCCGATGTTGATCTGACCAGATGAGATCTTTGAGGCGACTGCAGAGGTCGCTTCCATCGATGAGCCACAATAAAAATTGATGGTGGTGCTGGGAATACTGGGCGGCAATCCCGAGTCGAAGAGCCCCTCTCGGGCAATATTCGAGCCTTCGGCCGGCGCACTGACAATTCCCATATAAACTTCATCAATGAGTTTTGGATCGATGCCGCTTCGGCTGACGGTTTCACGGAGGACCACTCCAGCCAAATTCGAAGGGGTCATTTTTTGAAAGGCGGTTCTCGCTCTTGCGAAGGGAGTTCGTACGCCGCTAACTACTGCAATTCTTTCAGATGTGCTCATACCTAAAAGGGTATCTCAAATAGGCGGATTGAAAAACTACTTTTGCTGTTCCGTCAGGAAACGATCGAGTTGTTGGAAAAGGTTTTCGAGTGCGCTTTTCGCTTCGGGATCGATGGCAGTACGGGTGAGCTGGCGTTGGCTCAGAACGGACATGGCTTTTTCGACCTCGGTCGAGATATTTTGATAACCGAAGTTTTGGGCGCCTTCGGCCACGTGATGGGCTTCGGTTTTAAGCCCAATCCAATCGCGATCCATCAGTTGCTTTCTCATCTTTCTCAGGCGAGTGCCTAAGCGTTCGATGTAACCGGACTGGACTCTGTTCTGGATCTCGCGAGTTGAAAACATGGGGGCAGTTTAACGAAAGGGGTGACTTCTTGGCAAGAGCATGAAGAAATCTAATTCAGGTACGGGCTCCATTTAGGCGCAACGCAGTTGCCCATGCCAAAGGTCAAGCGTTTGACGTTGGTACCCTCGGTATTCATAAGGAAAATATTTTTTCCACCCGATCGGTTTGAACTGAATACAACGAAATTACCGTCGGGACTATAGAAAGGATCTTCGTTGTTTCCTTCATCTTTAGTCAGACGGTCGATTTTAGAGCCATCCGGGGTGATGGTAAAGATATCAAAATGTTTTTCTAGCCAACCTGCGAAAACAATCTTTTTAGAGTCAGGCGACCAATTCGGGCTTGCGTTATATTGCCCTGCGAAAGTGATGCGCTTTGGATTTGCCGGGTCAGAAATATTCATGGTGTAGACCATGGGTTTGCCCGCACGTGAAGATACGAAAACCAGTTTGTTTCCGTCTGGACTAAAATGAGG
>CAIKYX010000233.1 GCA_903831745.1 Oligoflexia bacterium | reverse complement strand
TACCCGAAGCCAGATCAAAGTTACTACCGGGGTTTGGTTTTTTCGATCCAAGAGTCGTCTTTTCCAAAACTCAGAGAGCAATTAAAAAAAGTGCTCAGTGAATTTGCTCAAGAAGCTGAATATTCGGATGGCAATGAATTGGTCCGATTGGTGGTCGGCATGGAAAAACGTCAGTAAGCAATTGTTTCGAGTTAAAGATCGTACTCGACCCAGAAGTCTTCCGGAAAAGCAGGAACTTTGCGTGGAGCTTTGGAAGGCACAATTCTGAGATTTTTCTTTACGAGCAGGCTCTTGATGATTCGGGGAACCTGAACGCTGCTCACCATTTCGCCTAAACAGCGATGGTGGCCATAACCAAAAAGCATGTAAATCGACGCAGGGCGATCGATCGAAAACGCCTTCGGATTGGGGATGACCTCTTCATCGAACATTGCGGATTGGGTTCCGACCAATACTGTGGCTCCGCGTTCGATCTTAGTTTCGCGCGATGTACCTTTGCCGATAACATAGTCTTTTTCTGCGTAACGTGGCATGACCGGATTCAAAGGATGAAAACGAAGCGCTTCCCACACATATTTACGTAATAGTTCATCATCATTTGCCAGGGCAGCTTTCTTTGCGAGTTCGAACTGCTCTGGGCGCTTCATCAGTTCCTGAAGCGCTTGAACCACCACGGTTTCTGTGGTTTCTACTCCTGCGATCAGCGTCGCCACGATGTTGATTCCTACCCGATCATCGGTCAGATCTGCAGTATCTAGCTTTTCATTCTTGAGCATTCGCGAAAGCACATCATCGGCCTGGGCCGAAGTTGCGGGATCTTTTAGTGCCGCTTTTCGCTTCTCAATCAGGTCGGTAGCATAGGCAAGCATCTCTTCAGAGGCTTTTACCGCGCGATTTCTTAATTTTCTTTGGTTCGGCAAATTATGAAAGAAATCTTCCTGCGTCGCGTGCGACCATCGGTACATCGTGGTCATGTCCGGTCCTGGAAACCCGAAGTATTCTCCCGAGAGTAAGATCGGTACGCGTCGCCCCAAGGCGTTTACCACATCCAGCTTTGCCGACTTGCCATCTTCCGAAACCACTTGCATGAGATCAGTCGAGATCAAGGCCATTCGATCGACCATTTCACCGATGCGCTTCATGTCGGTTGCAGGCATCATTTTTCGCATCCAGGGCTTCTCGATCGCATGGATGGGAGAAACATCGACTGAAAGCATGTGCTCACCGAGTGGCGACATCTTCTCGGCAAAGTGTCGGACTGAAAATACTTCCGGGTGATCGAGGACTTCAATGACGTCTGCCGACTTCATCACCAGGATGGCCGAGGAGTTCTTGTATTTGGCGCCGCGAATCGGAATGGATGACATGCGGGCAATCGGCTCATGCTCTCGAAGTTCGTCAAACATTTGAATTGGATTTTGATCCAACCATTTTGCAAAGACCCGCACCCGATGCCGGAAAAGATCCTGATCTTCAAACCAGTCGCCCACTATTGGGAGTTTTCGAAATTCGATGCGATTGAATTCGCGCATGAAGTTCTGCGACTGCTCTTGCGTGACTGCACGGCCTGCAAGCGCTGAACCGGCAAGAATCAAGAAAATGCATGTTGAAAAGCGAAGAAGTTTAAATTGATTCATAACTCGGGCCCAGTACTTTCAGGTATTCGATGAGTTGCCACTTGGCTTCATCCGGTAAATTAGTTCCAAACTCATGACCCGAATTCGAGTTGCCCTCGGTTCGAGTGTCCATGCAGGCGTTTACGTCCCATTTGTAGTTGCCTTTACAAATGTAACTTTCATCCATTTCAGAGTTCTTCAGCCCCAGTTTGGCTGGATCAAATTCCATGATGCCAATCTTGAATATTTTTGGTCTTTTCGCTGCAGGCTGTAGCAAGTCCCAGATTGTTGGAACCGAATTGTTATGTAAAAACGGTGCAGTCGCCCAATAGCCCGAAAGGTCGCGAGAAACGTAACCTAAATTGTTTTTCGGGGTATAGGTATTACGAAACCATTCCTTGCCGCGTAAATCGAAATACATCCATTCTTTTTGCAAGGTTTCTGAAACTCCGAACTTCTTAAAATACGTTTTGGCAATTCCGTAAGTCTCTTTGGTGTAAGTCGGTGGAATTTCGACCGGCCCATCTTCTGTGGTCGTGATGGGTTTGACGATGTTCTTGGCTAGCAAGGAGTCGGTTCCAATCAGATCTAGGTCATAGAGTCCAAAAGAGAGCAGGTTGTGTTTCGGGCCTAGTTTTTCGGCCTGAGGCAAATGACAAGAAGCGCAGTTTTCTGCAAATACTTTGCGGCCCGCTTCGGCACGCACCGTATTGATGACGTAATCACCTTTGCTTTCGAAGGTTTTTTCCCAAACCGGTGGTTTGATCTGATACATCAGTTTTTCAAGCCGACTCAGATTCAAAACGTTCACGGTAGAATCATACTGATCGTCCAATAAAACCGATCCACCGCCCATGGATTGTCCGATGTTTCGAAGCAAAACAGAGTTGGTGTTGGCGGTATAATGAAGAACTGCCTTGCTCTGAATTCCCCAAAGCGGCGGATAGCCGATTGGCGCAGTCGTGTCGACCCAATCCTTGCGCTTGCGAAGCGTTTCATTCATCGCTGAAATAAATGCATCGATCCGGCCGAACCCAGGCTCTGTATTATGAAAGCGTCTGATTTCTCCATCCTGAAATGAATTCTTCGGATTGCCTTGTGCCAGATAAGCCAAGAAATCCATGCGTTCATTCAATTCTTTGCCTAGGTCTTCGTCGGCTTTTAGGTGATACGTCAGGCGAAGGAGTTTTTTAAAGTGCCTCGCAATGTTGTCCTTTTCATTTTCAAAAGCCCAATTTGGCAGTGTCTTGATCAGGTTCAACTTCTTTTCGAATAAGCGCAATTTCGTGCCGAGACGGCCATCATGCAGGATGGATTTCTTGAATTTTTTGGCAATTCGTTCGGCCTCATCGTGCGGGTATGCAAACGATTCGAGAAAAGTGGTCAGTTGCCCTTCGAAGTTAATGGTCAATGCGAGCGTCGAAATGACGAGGTCAGAATAGAGTCTTACCAGTGAAACAGAAGCTTGGCCGCCCTGAATCATGTGCAGCTGACCGTCGGTTTGTAATACTCCGGTATGACAAAAGGCGCAATTTCCTCCAGCCATACGGATCGATGGCACTTTGCCAATGCGACGGATGATCGGCGCTTTTCCTGCCTGATCATTGGCCACTTCAGGATCGGTCTTTAGGGCATCCGCTTTTTCGGGAGGATGATTGCTCCACGCGACCGAAATTCCAACAGTGCTAACGAGATACTTGCCTGGGTTCGGATCGTGTATTCCCCCAACCCGTTCTTCCATGTTCGAGAGAAACGACGCGTGCCAATCATCGTTCAGGTCGCGCTCACGAGCGCTTTTGATTCGAATCAGCCAGTCATACGGAAAAATGTCTTCGCCTTCGGTGAGATGGGCAAAGTCATTCCATTCACTTTGATTCATCACGGTCGAAGAGGTGGGAGTTTGTGCATGAGAAGTAAGCGCCAACCAGATGAAAAAAATTCGCATCATTAAACAGGGAAACTATAGTAAATGTCTGATGAAATCAATCGAACTCATCAATGCCTGAGTGAACTGATCTGCATGAAAGAACGCTACAATATTATTTAATGAAAATCATTTACCAACTCTGCACGCGGTGTTAGTTTTCGCGACGATGAAACAGAAGCTCATTTTTGCATCACTCAGTTTGTTTTGCGCCTACTCTGCATCGAGTTCATTGCCTTTTTTCGCACGCGAAGTGCCTGAACCGCGCCTTGCATTTGAACCTTTCGTCGACCCTCTGCCAATTCCAGCGCACATCCGAATTGATCCGTCTCAACCCGAAATTACCATGCATTTAACCCAGCTCACGAATCAGCTTCATCGCGACTTCGCTGGTCCGGCCACTCTTTGGGGATATAATGGAATGTCACCGGGGCCCGTGATTGATGTTGAGAAGAATCAGGCGGTTCGAATCCATTGGCAGAATGATTTGCCTACAAAACATTTATTTCCGATGCCCGCAGGGACGATGACTACCGGGCCTATGGATGGTTCACGCGTGGTTTTTGATGGTCCGAGAACTCCCGATGCCGGAACCATGGGTGGCATGACTGTGCCGGGCGCTCCGACTTTGCCTGACGTACGAAATGTCACGCACCTTCACGGTGCGGTCGTTTCTGAATCCGACCCTATGAACCGCCTCTATAATAACGATGGCTGGCCAGATGCCTGGAACGTACCAGGACAGCAACAAATTGCTGATTATCCCAACCAACAGGATGCGAGAGCACTTTGGTATCATGACCACGCGTTCGGACAGACTGGCCGCAATGTGGCTGCAGGTCTGGCAGGCATGTATGTCATTCATGATGACTACGAACGATATCTTAATCTTCCATCGGGGCAATACGAGATTCCTCTCATCTTTCAAACTTTTGCAGTAAACGGAAACGGGACGGTTCATTACACCGACCTCGTATCAAATGAATCATTTGGAAATGCCGTGGCGGTAAATGGCAAGATTCTTCCCTACCTGAATGTAGAACCCCGCCGATACCGTTTTAGAATGTTGGACGCTTCTAATGCCAGAATGTACGGACTCCATTTGGTTACCGCAGATAGCGCGCGCAGCCCGGGCCCGGCTTTTTATCAGATCGGAACCGATGCGGGTTTTTTGCAAAAGACCGCTGTTTTAAATGATCCTAACGATCCGAACGCACCCCTTTTGTTTTTACAATCGGGCGAACGCGCAGACGTGATTATTGATTTTTCGCAATATGCTGGACAGGAGTTCATTTTAGATAATTCCAATGCCATCAGCGATCCTGACGGCGAGCTTCCTATTCCGCAGTTGATGCTGTTTCGCGTAGGTACTTCGACTAACGGAAAAGACACAAGCAGCTTGCCAGACGACATTCGCAAGATCGAAAAGCTTAAACCAGAAGATGTTGCCGTGGTTCGCCGAATCGACATGTCGCAAATCGACTTTCCTACGGGCGCATCGCTGTTTCAGTTAAACCATCGCTCATGGGTTTATCCAAAAATGAACTGCAACGGCAATGTTTGGGATTACGAAATCGATACGAAGCCGCAAATTGGAAATGTCGAAATTTGGGAGCTGGTCAACACTACGACCATGATCCATCCGTTTCACATCCATTTAATGCAATTTGGAATCGTGGATCGTCGAAATTTCGATGTCGATCAATACAAGAAGACCGGTAATCTCGTTTATACAAGCGACCCGATACCGGCCGATCCCAACGAGAACGGCTGGAAAGATATTGCCAGGGCAAATCCGAAGCAGGTAACCCGGATTATTATGCGTATCGGCCCTTACCCCGGTTACTATGCCTACCACTGTCATATTCTCGAACACGAAGACATGGATATGATGGTTCCATTTCAGGTGGTGAATTCTAAACAAAAATAGACAAGTATCCGACGAATCTTGTTTCATTTAGGGCGCGCTATTTTATACGCATAAATTGAATAAGCGGGGAACCTCGGCTATATTCCGTTCCCTATGTTGCTACTCCTCATTCTTCAGGCTTTCACCCTCACCTCAAAAGCAGACGTCGATAAGATTGAAAAGAAACCGCAGACACAGCTCGAGCATCAGATTCTGTTTCGCGGAAAAACAAAAAACGAGGTCATCATCTTCATCGACTTGAACACGAATCGTATGGAGCGGGATGCGGTCAGAGTTGCGGCAGAGAAAAACGGTAAAGGAATGGCCCTGATTCCTGCTCAAAGTACCGTAGACGTTCTGACTCCGATCACTGAAACGTTTCTTCATTATGACGATGCCCTAGGCGAAGATGAGCTTTGTAAAAATGATTTAAGTAAATGTAAAACTGCTCACAAGCGCGACCTTGCCATGCACTGGCAGCATTACCGTACATTAGGACTGAAGGTCGCTGATGATCATCCGTTTGATGTAGCGAAAGAAATCGAGCAACTGACGACAGAATTGCAAAGTGAAGGTCTTACCGTCAGGGAATTCGTCATTTCGGGTCATCACGGCGGCCAGGAGTTTAACGGAGATTTCATTGTTCGAGATGCAATGCAAGAAGCGGATGTGGCGGCCAAAGTGACCGCAGCACCTTTGGTTTATGATAACTTGAATCTTTTGGGCCTCTGGGGCTGCGACTCATTGACTCCGGATGATGCAATCTTTTTAGCATCCATGTTTCCGAGTGTGCGCGTGACTGCCGGCTTTTTGGGAACCGCCCCCCTTGGAATTCGTGAAGCATCTTGGGGCTACCTGACCGACATTATCTTGAATTACCCAAAACTGATGGAGGCGGGCTCGCCTGTGATTCTCGAGCACGACATCGAGAATATCAAGTTTGTTACTTCGACCTGGTCAGGCCTCAGTGCGCGATTGGATAACGGAAAATACTACTTCTATGGACGTGATAAAGGCTTGAAAGCCCCGATTTTTGAAGAGCTGGGCAGTCAGAAACATTGCAAGGACTTCTTGCGAGACGACTATCAGACATTTGTGAATACCGTTCAGAAATATTTTGATGGCAAGGCGCTCATTCCAATTGATACTTCAAAAGGCGAACTTCGGGATGCTTTTTATGGCCTGACTGAAAACCGCGGTTGTTATGCGGATCCAGAGCATCAGAAATCTCACCCGCCTTCTCCGAACACGGCAGGTCTGCTTCGGTTCTACGCGGATGTGGTCGAGAATTTCTTTGATGTGTTTTCGGATGAACTTGAAGCCGCTGCCAAAGTGGTCGACAAAGCAAGTAGGCCTGAGTTGAAGGAGTTCAAACGAAAATTTGCCCTTTTGGTTACTGCGGTAAAAAGTTCAAAGAAGACGACCAAAGACAAACAGAATGATATCGCTGCCAAGGAATTGCAACGGCCTGAACTCATGAAACTGGTACAAGAGATGGGAAATTCATTTCCGGCAAGTGCGGACAAGGATACGGCTGACGCCCGAAAACTCTACCTATTGCTTCACCGTTACCTCGTCAATCTCGACGAAAAGTGCATGCAGTTCTTGGATTGGCATGATAGCAATCCGACCCAGGATCCGGACAATCTTCCGACTCCGCATTGCGACCTCGTTCCGGTCGAGAATACGAATGACTTTACCTGGAATGTTCCTGAGCCGGTTACCAAATACCTTCGCGAAAAATTCTAACCTGGGTGTTTGCCCAATGCCACTCCGATGCCAAACGTAACCGGAATGGTGTTGAGTTGATATTCAATGGTTCCATCCATGAGCTGTGTCTTGACGTGTGCAGTGGTGAATGTCTGATCGATGTAAAGAATCACTCTTCCCTTTTGATAATCGAGGCGATTTGCGAGTGAAAAATTCATTCCCTGTACTTCAAACGGTTCCTGCTTCGAGAGCTGCTGTCCAGTTGCATCCACTGCTTCGTAATAGGTAGCACCTGTGGTGACTCCTACTCGAACACTCGGGGTGTACGTCAGCTTACCTGCTCGGTCGTGATGAAAGAGAATGATCTCGCGTCCATAACCTACTTGTGCGTTTACGTTCTGATAGGTTTCCTGAAAGTTCAGTATTTTTGCAGTTCCACCGTTTCCGCCTTGAGGTGTGATCGCATTCGGATCAATCATGCCGGTCGTGTACTTCGGATGAATAATGCCAATGAAGATGACGTTCTTTCCGTTCTTGAGATCGACGTCGAAGGCATTTGTGGGTTCATCAATCCACTGAAAGGCATTCTCGAGACCGGTCCAGGTCGTCGGATCATATGCGTTTGCCGAGGTCCGTTCTTGAAATTGAAAATGCTTCAGCACTACTTTTAGCCCAGTGGCATTGACGTTCACATCTGCTGGAAAATAATGAATGCGCGCAAACCCACCATGAATTTGGACCGTCCAGGATTGGGGATCGTCGTTCGAGGCATCTTGAGCTAACGCCAGTGCTGGACTCAAGACGAAGAAAGCGAGCAGGAGTTCGACCATTCGGAAAAAAGTACTCAAGGGTTTCATCAAGCGGGTTCCTTTTTAGTTTCATAATTAAACAAATGCAATTTACTAAATAAGGATTTAAGGTCAGCGTGTTAAATTCTTATGATTGATGGATTAAACTTTTTTAATCACCTCGATCAGGAGATCAGTGCTAAGTTTTTGAGCATGGAAACTATGCTGTTCATAGGTTCATTTCTGGCTCTGGGTTTTTTGGGTGCCTCGGTTATTTTCTGGGGAGCCTGGCTTTTGCTGCTCGAAGGTTTCGTCGGCGCACCTCATTGGCTCGATTGGATCACCGTTGCTGCACTTCTGATTGCTACTATTCCTATCCTGAGAAGCCTGATCGTCAGTCAGTGGGTCATGAAATTAATGAAGGCACTCAAGGTAGTGCCCAGAATTTCTGCAACCGAAAAGACCGCCATCGAAGCGGGCGGATCCTGGGTTGAAAGTGAGTTCTTCAAGGGCAAGCCGGACTTTAATGTCCTGCTCGATCAGGTGGCGACCATCCTCAGCGAGCAGGAGGTTGCTTTTTTGAATCACCAGGTCGAAGTGCTTTGTCAGATGGTCGACGATTGGAAAATCTGGAAGAGCCGGGATATTCCGCCTGAAGTATGGGAATATCTGAAAACTGAAAAATTCTTTGGGATCATCATTCCGAAGAGTTTTGGCGGTCTGGGATTTTCGCCCAGTGCGCACAGCGCGATCATCCAAAAAATTGCGTCCAAGAGCTTTGTCGTCGCCGTCTATGTCATGGTGCCAAATTCTCTTGGTCCTGCAGAACTTTTGCTCGCCTACGGCACGGAAAAACAGAAGAGTTATTACTTGCCAAGACTTGCAAACGGGGTCGAGATTCCTTCTTTCGCCTTGACCGAAGCAGAGGCCGGATCGGATGCAGGAAATATTCAGTCTTACGGCGTACTCTTCAAAAAAGGGGATTCGCTTTTTGTCCGATTTTTCTGGAACAAGCGCTATATCAGCCTTGCCAAGGTATCCACGCTACTCGGCTTGGCGTTTCGCCTCAAGGACCCTGAAAATTTGTTGGGCAAAGGTGAAGACTTGGGAATTACCTGCGCGTTGATTCCAACCGACTCGCCAGGTGTTACGATTGAAGATCGGCATGATCCCTTGGGAGTTCCCTTTTATAATTGCCCGGTAAGAGGACAAGGCGTTGAAGTGTCTGCCGATTGCTTGATCGGGGGGTTCGATCAGGCAGGGCACGGTTGGCGAATGCTGATGGAATGTTTGTCGGCAGGGCGCGGTATTTCTTTTCCGGCACAAATGGCCGGGTCCTCACAACTTTCGCTTGCCGTCGTCATCCCTTACGTACAGGTCAGAGAGCAGTTCGGGGTCTCGCTTGGCCAATTTGAAGGAGTGCAAGAACCACTTGCCAGAATAGCAGCCCATACCTATGTGATTGAAGCGGCCCGAAGCTATATTTTAAACGCACTCGATCAAGGAATCAAACCTGCCGTCGCTTCGGCGATTTCGAAATATCAAACCACCGAGTATGGACGTAAAGTAATCAATGATGCGATGGATGTCTGCGGCGGTGCGGGAATCTCTCTCGGGCCGCGAAACAAGCTTGCGCACTTTTATCTTGCTGCCCCAATCAGCATTACAGTCGAAGGCGCAAATATCTTAACTCGTACGTTGATGATTTTCGGGCAAGGCGCGTTTCGGGCGCATCCGTTTGCGTTTGACGAGATTGATGCAATCGAGCATGGCGATATTTTTCAGTTTGATCGGGCCTTTTGGGGGCATGTTCTTCACACGGTCAAGAATGCGTTCAGAGTGCTCCTTCTGTATGTGACTCGGGGTTGGCTGGATCATCGAATGGGGCAAGGTCGCGAAGGAAAATTCTTGCGTCGGATTTCGTGGGCGTCCGCAAGCTTCGCACTTTTAACAGATCTTTCGATGGCGATCTTCGGCGGCGAATTGAAGGTTAAAGAAAGCCTGACGGGACGTTTTGCAGATGTTTTGAGTAATCTCTATTTGTCTTCTGCCGTGATCAAGAAGTATCGAACTGACGGGCGTCGTGATGACGATTGGCCTTTGGTCAATCATGTACTAGCGGATTTGATGCATCAAACCCAGCGGTATCTCGAAAACATTTATCAGAACTATGAAGCCCCCCTCTTTTTGTGGTTCTGGAAAGGCATTATTCGGCCGCTGAGCATGTTGAATCCACTGCATTCACCCCCGCTCGATTCTTCGGGCAAGGAGCTGGTGCTTGCGTTGATGAGCCAGCCCAATACCTTGGCTCGACTCACTTCGGGAATATACCTGCCCAAGAACGGGGACGACCATCTGATCGAATTACAGGAAGCCGCCGAGTTATCGCGTGAAGTGGCGCCGGTGATTCAGCGAATACACCTGTATTTTAAAAGAAATCGACAAAAGCGACAGGAACTGAGCATTGCGCTTTTAAATCATCTGGTGCATTCAAGTGAAATCACTCCAGCTGAATCGAGCGCACTAGAGCGCTGGATGTACGTCAAGGAGCAGGTCATTCTAGTCGATGAATTTACCGAAGCGGAATACCATTCGCGCTCGAATGATGTGACTACAGCTTCTTCAGATGGGCGATTTCCCGGCCTTGCTCGATCATCCGCGCCATCACGGACTCAAGCATCGCGCGATAAAAATGCCGCTCCATCCCGAGATCTTTCTTAAAGGCTTCCTGCAAATCAGAGCCTTTAAGCGAGAGTAAAACAGTATCTTCTTTTGCAATTGCTGTGGCGGTCCGCTTCGAATGTTTTTGAATCAGCCCGACTTCGCCCATAAAATGGCCTGCATTCATGTAGGCAATATGCTGACCTTTCAGCAAGATTTCGAGCGTGCCCTTGGCGATGATGTACATGCACTCGCCTTCGGTTTCTTCTTGCACAATCACGGAACCTGCCTTGAATACCTCGATATTACAAATGGCGGCGACATGGCTTTGCTGGATGTAATCGAGGTACTTGGCTAATGGGGTCTGTTGAATGAGTTTGATTCGGTCAGATGCCTGGAGTGGCGCTTCCTCGACGGTACCTTCCGGAAAGTGAATCTCGATCATGGTCGAATCGTCTCCACTCGCATGAGCACATTTTTCGATATAACTCTTCATGTCGGTGCCTTGAACCATTCCATGAACAAATTGCTGCAGTGACGCGCCCTGAAGCGCGCTATAAACTCCATCCGTACACAGAAACAAAAGATCGTTGGGCTGAAATTCGATTTTAAGCACGTCTGGCAATGAGTAGCGTCCAGCACCAAAAGCTCGGATTAAGGCGTTTGCGAGTGGATTCTTGGCCGCCACCTCGGGAGCCATGCCGCCTTTGATGAGTTCATCCAGCGCAGAGTGATCCTTAGTGATTTGATACACCTTGCCGGCTCTGTAGAGATAGGCACGACTGTCACCAATGTGCGCCAGGATGGCGAAACGGCCGTCCATCCAGAGTGTAATGCACGTAGTATAGGCCGAACGGTAAAGTGGATCGCTCTGTCCTGCGTTTTGCAAACACTCTTGCGCATAGGTGAACGCATTCAGGATAGACTCCTGCATGACCTGCAAGCGACTTGATCCTTGAAGTCCCGGACCTTGCTTCTTTAAGTAAGCATTGGCCTCGATCAGTTTTTCATGAATCTTTTTAGACACGAGCTGCGAGGCAAGATGCCCTTGCCCGCCTTCGCTGATCCCATCGCAAATGACGTAAATACCTTGTTCTTGATTGACCAGGCTAAAGTCGTCGTTCTTGATGTGGCGAGCGCCCTGAACCGAATATGAGGATGCTTTTGGCTGAACCATACTTAGATTATGGTGATGGAAAAGAAAAAGGGCAACTGTAGTTTTGGCTTTGAAACAAAGCACCCGTAAGTGGAGCAAGGCCACGCTTACGGGTGCTAGTAGTTATATTTTTATTAGATCAGATCGCTAGAACCTGGCTTGTACCAGCAATGTGGTCTAAAGCCGGCTTTTGCACCTTTTTCTTCAGCACAAGCTCCAACGGTTGGATCTTTCTTGTCGAAGTCCTGAGAAAAGGAAACGCCGCAAACTGCACCTTCAAAGTAAGTATCGAGGCGACACTGAGCTTGTGGGTGGTTCTCGAATATTGAAGACACTTCTGAAGTGTCTGGAGTATTGAAGTCTGGTTGAGGACCATCTGAACTTGGATCGCCTTTGCCTAAGTCCCAAAGAACGTTGGCCAGGGTTAAACCCACCATTGCGCCTCGTTTACAAAGAGCAACTTCAGCGTTGTCCTTGTGGTTTTGCGCACATTTGTCAGAAACACTTTGTGGAACCGACATTGCAGCAACAATTGCTGCGTTGTCGTCACCACTGGTAAGTTG
>CAIKYX010000232.1 GCA_903831745.1 Oligoflexia bacterium | reverse complement strand
CTGAGCGCGGACACAGATGGATCGGTTGAACGTTCCTTGTTGTTTACATGATTAAAATAGTATAGTATAGATAAGGCCATGAAAAACTCATTTTTTGCCTGGAGTTTTGGGCTCTCTTCAGTCGTTCTTTCGAATGCATTCGCCCAAGATTCGGCTAAGATTACTTATCATCAGCATATTGCTCCACTGATCATTCAGAACTGCCAGGGGTGTCATTACGGATATAGTTCGGTCGGAGGATTTCCTTTGATGACTTACGATGATGTCGTACTCGAATCGAAGAATATTCTCAAAGCGGTTTCCTCTAATTTTATGCCTCATGGCATTACCGCGCGGGCAAATGAATGTACGCCTCCTGGAACTTTTTTAGGACCGAGTCGCTGGTCACAGTCCCAGATTGAAGATTTCAGGACTTGGATTGAAAATGGCACTCCAGAAGGCGATTCTAAGACTGCATCGGACACAGAGAAAGTAAAAGGCGAGGACAATGAAGGCTTGGGTGCGCCTGACTTGATCATCGAGAATTCAGCAAATGGATTTGATGTCGGCGTGAATGATTTAAATAATGGACGGGTCAAAAATGTCCTGAGAAATTTTCCGATCCGAGTTCCTTTTAATGAAGAGCGCTATCTCGTGGCAGTAAAGATCCTGACTGACAACAAGAACGAGGTCGCATCAACCCAGCAACAAGACGGGCAGAAGTTTTCATTGCAGCAAGTGTTTCACCATGCTCACTTGTTTTACGATGAAGAAGGCAAATCAGTAAAGATGAACGAAGACTATCATCGTATTCATCAGGAGGATCATCAAGACGGGTTCGAAGGTGATGAAAATATGCCACGCATGCCACTGGGAGCCTGGTTTCCTGGCGGCGGGCCAACCCACTATCGATCTGGAACGGCAGCTAAGATCAAGCCCGGAGCCTATTTTATCCTTCAGGTGCATTACGCACTTTATAATAAAAAACCCTTTCATGACAAAACCCGTTTTGCATTATGGTTCTCGCATCAACCGATTTCTAAAATTCGTCGAGGGATGATCGTTAAGAATGAGTCATTTACCATTCCAGCGGGCGACCAAAATTTTCAAGTTTCGGCTGAGAAGGTCATTTCACGTCCGTTTACCATTTATTCAATGCTTCCTCATCTCCATCAATTAGGAACGGATTTTTGGATTAAAGGAATTCTTCCAAATCACGAAGAAAAGTGTCTGGCTGATGTAGAGTGGGACTTCAATCACCAAAATGAGCTCGAGTTCAGAACTCCGGTTTCGTTACCGGCCGGTACCACTCTGTCGATCAAAGCCAAGTATGACAATTCCTTTAAGAATCCGAATCAATTTCAAACCAATTTAAATGATATTCCATGGGGTGAAGAATCTGATCGCGAAATGATGCTGTCGATGTTTTCGTATAGTTATGACGACGAAAAATTGGTGCCTTCTGAGCCAAAAATTTCGGATGTCAAAATAGAAAACGAATCCACGCTCAGCGTTTCGTTCACGAACACTGGAGGAGTAAAGCCTGGTGCCTGGATCGAATTGAACGGCAGATTTCTTACGGATTCCGTAGTTGACCTAAATCAGGGGACCATTTCCTCGGCTGATCAATGGAAAAGGGCCTTTTTAGATCGAAAAGTAAATAGTTTTACCGTGGTGAATCCGGACACCGGAAGATCCAATGAACTACAGTTAAAGAGTGTGCGCGGTGTTCAGCTTCTGGTTCAGAAAATTCAGGCGAAATTCAAAAGAAAGAAAGTGAATAAATGAGGCAAATTTCTTGCTTTCTATTTTCTTTTGCTTTGCTTGTTCTCGGTCAGACTTCGCACGCTGACCATTCGAATGGACCGGTCGAATGAAAGGTGGTTCGGTGTGATGATCCCGAAACGGGGCGCGAATTGCAATATCCCGAAGAAGGAAAAAGTGTTGATCTGGTGTTCAAGCTGATCGGTAAGAACTCGATTGGTAGCACTTATCAGAGGAAGGTCTTGAGTTCATCGGAGTTAAAGATTTCATATGGGCAATGGGTGCATCTATTTGTCATGGATATGGGTATGACCGCCTTTGCGGAAGCAAGTAGAACTGAAGATATGGGAAACGGCCTTTGGCGAGCCCGAATTCAATTTCCCCGCGGCGGTATTTACCGTGTTTTTAGTTCGCTTCAGCTTGCTGAAGGTAATTTTGGTGACGTGGTCGCCAGTGATGGGATCGCAGTCAACGGAACCGGCAATTTTATACAACCTCCCGACGAAGTAGAAACAAAGCTGATCGCCCAAAGCAAGAATTACCAGATGATCTGGAATGCGGATCAGATTATTTGGAATCAAAGTCTCGCAACATTGACTGGCAATTTGAAAAATTCTGCGGGCGAAGCCATCCAGCAGCCCGACCCAAGTCATTGGGTAGCGATCAATATTGATAGCGCAGAGCTTTATCAAGTCTTCGTTGATGGAACCAAAGTTACCTTTTCATTACCGGCCGGCGGTTATCGTTTGTTTGGGTGCATGATGGGTAAAGAAGGCTTCGAAATCATGGATTTCGGAATTGCGCTCAAGTCAAAATAGGCTATTTTAGAGCCCGCTCGATCCGTTGGTCGAATGGATATTAACCCAGTTTGTTGGCGAAACAAAAAGACTTTCAATCGCCCTCAGAAATAAGTATACCTAAGGGCTATGAGCGTTGCCGAATGGAAAGATCTGGGATCAGTCGAAACACTGAAGCTTAAGAGCCTGCAAGAGATTACGATCGATCGCACCAAAATTGCCCTCTCGTACGTAAATGAAAAGTTCTTCGCCATCTCGGGTGTCTGCAATCACGCAGGCGGCCCGCTGGGTAATGGGCGCCTCGACGGCGAATACATTGTGTGTCCTTGGCATAATTATAAATTTCATTGTGGCACCGGAAAAGGCGAGCCCGGATTCGAAGAAGACCAGGTGCCAAGCTATGACTTGAATGAACGAGATGGCCATTTGTGGATCAATCTGAATTCGGCTACCAGTAGGGTTAAGGCACCGCACCCCGCCCATCCCTTGACTCGACCGATCAAGCGCGCACCTGGTGCTCTCCGAGTGGTTGGAATCTCTACGACCAGTGTCGATGAAGCGAATCCCAGGCTATCTACTTCGGAATATTTGCTGGATGTGGCGTTAACGCATGCAAAAAGTATTGCCAATACCGAGACTCGTATGATTCGTCTCAGTGCTTTGCAGTTTCGGGCCTGCGAGGGATATTATTCGAAGAATGCACACGCTTGTACGTGGCCTTGTTCGATCACTCAGATGGACCCTGAAGACGAGATGGAAAAAGTATACGAAGCGATGGTTCATTGGGCAGATGTTATTTTGGTTTCGACCCCTATTCGTTGGGGCAATGCGAGCTCTCTCTATTATAAAATGGTCGAGCGGCTGAACTGTGTTCAAAACCAAATCACCATTAGCAACAAACAGCTGATCAAGAATAAAACGGTAGGACTGATCATTACCGGTGGGCAAGACAATGTTCAGGCGGTAGCGGGACAGTTATTGGGTTTCTTTTCGGAAGTGGGTTTTACGTTTCCGCCCTTTCCGTTTATTGCGCATTCACGCGGATGGACGGCCGAAGACATGCATCGTAACGTCGAGCAAGTGATTCATAGCCAGGAATTAAAAGAGAGCGCGAAGGCGCTGGTAGAGCGGGCAATGCACTCTGCAAAGGCCCTCATCAATGCCGAGTCGCCTGATTTGAACACCCGAGCTGGTCGAAAGGCTCATCGGCTGGATGGGGCAAGCGAGGCGACCGAATGAACCTTGCTCCGTGGCTGAATGGAATTCTGGGTTGGCTTCTTCTTTCAGGAGGGGTTTGTCTTTATAGAAGGAACAATGGGTTGGTGGATATTTTCTGGGGCATCGGTTTTGTGGTGTTGGCGGTTTGTTCTTTTCTATCGCAAGCAGCTCATTCGCTTGCCTCGTGTGCCGTTACCGGATTGGTCCTGATTTGGGGACTTCGGCTTTCGATTTATTTATTTAATAGAAATTGGAACAAGCCTGAAGATTTTAGATATGCAGCCTGGAGAAAAGATTGGGGAGGTTATTGGATAGTGTCTTCGATTTTTAAGGTCTATTTGTTGCAAGCGGTGCTCATGCAAGTCATTGCGATTCCAATTTTCGTAACCAATGTGATCAATTCGTCCGAATCGTCGGTGGAGAGTGGCGGAGGACTTTTTGTGGTTTTGGGAGCCCTGATTGCACTCCTTGGAATATCGATAGAAGCCATTGCCGATCGGCAAAAGTCGAATTTTAAAAGTAATCCCGAGTATGGTCAAAAGCTATGTAGGGTGGGGCTTTGGAGTATCTCTCGCCATCCGAATTATTTGGGCGAAATTGTTACCTGGATTGGAATCGGAATCGTGCCTCTTCAGATGCACTTGGGAGCACTTGGGCTAATTTCACCTCTATTTATTACGCTTTTACTCTATTTCGTCAGTGGGGTTCCCTTACTAGAAAAACGGTTAGAAGGTCGCCCCGATTTCGAAGAGTATAAAAAAACTACCGGGGCCATTTTTCCCAGACTATTTAATTAGTAGTTTTGATATTTACAAAGCTACCTCATTTTTATAGGATCCAAAAAAAAGAGGGAATCAGAGAAATGAAAATTCAATCGTTATTGGCCGTTTTGGTTGCTTTCGGTGCGGGGTTAAGCTCGAGTAATGTTTTCGCGATGGCGCGAGGACATTTACCTGATCCAACAGTGGTATCCAATGTTGATTTGAATTTGTACAAAGGGCTTTGGTACGATATTGCCCACTCTCCAAACTTTTTTCAGCGAAAGTGTGTCAGCTCTACTGCCGAATATGAAGTTTTAAGTCCGGATTCGATTTCAGTTTTTAATACCTGTTATAAAGCAAATGGTAAGAAAAAGACCATTCATGGTGTGGCCCATATTGTTGATCCAAGTGTTCCTGCGCAGCTCCAAGTTCAGTTCAAAATTTTTGGAAGACCTAAGGGAGACTATTGGATTACCGAGCTCGATCCTGCCTACCAGTGGGCGGTGGTGAGTGGTCCTGGCAAGGGGTTTAACTTTATTCTTTCTCGGGTGGCTCCTATTTCGGAGTCGGTAAAAACCCAGATTCTGACTACTCTTAAAGCCAAAGGATTCGATACTGACGAATTTATTTTCGATCAGTATTAAACAGTCCGTGAACCTGCGCTCATCAGCGGTTTAAGCTGTTTTTTCATTGATTGCTTTTAGAAATCGAATTTCAAAGCAGGTATTCGGGACGTCAGACAATGCGTTGATGGTGGCGCCGTGATCGTCCAGGATTCCTTTTACAATCGACAACCCAAGTCCTGTGCCTTCTCCCACTTTCTTTGTGGTAAAGAAGGGCTCAAACAATTTATTTCGGACATGATCGGGCAATCCTGGTCCTGAATCTGTTACTTGCAGCACTACGAAACCGTTATCTTCCAAGACAGAGATCTTAACCCAACGGTCACTCGACAATTTCGCAGCGTCAATACCATTATTAATCAGATTGATCAGGACCTGTTCCATCTCAATTTCATCGCATTTGATTAATGCATGAGTTCTGCAATCAATCGTTACGGGCACATGGTCTCTCTTTGACTTCGATTCAGTTAAGATGAGCGCTTCGTTGATGATTTGAAATAGGTCTCTCGTCTCACGGATTGACTGATTGTTGGTTCGGGAAAACTTCCTCAGGCCGCTTACTATTTTGGTAATTCTCTCTACCGATCTTCGAATTGCGTCCATTTTTACATCAAATTTTTCGGGCTCATTAACCAATCTGGGTAATAATTCAATCGAGCCTGAGATAATGGCCAAAGGATTATTGATTTCATGCGCGACCCCAGCCGACATTTCTCCGAGGGATGCGAGTTTTGCTGTTTTAAGGCTCTTGGCTCTTTCGAGTTCGAGCAGCTTTCTGTTTCTGACGTCTTCAGTGATGTCTACAGCGATAGTAAAGATGCCTTTGAGTTGACCCTTTTCAATGCCGGGTTGGAAGGTAACCTGGAAATTACGGGTCTCGCCGTTCTGATTGACAATTTCCGTGAGGGTGGATGACGTTTCGCCAGCAAGAGCTTTGTCGATGAAGGGTTTTATTTGTGAAAATACGGGGCCCACCACGTCTTGATAGGACATACCGAGGATTTCTGAGGGAGTCTTGCCGAAAAAATCAGTATAGCCCTTGTTTGCGGCCAGGTTTTTAAGGTGGGCGTCCCAATGAGAAATCACGGCCGGAACTCCATCGATTAATTTCTGCATTTCAGAAGCTTGCGCGGCAAGGATCCTTGCGTTTCGTTGCCTTGAATACTCGAAAAAGGCTACCCCTCCACCGACGAGCAAAAGGCATAAAGAGATATTGACCGCAATTTGATTCAGCGAAAGAGCAAGATTGGGCGAAACGAGCAAATCGTGTTGTTCGCAAATGACAAGAACTATGGTTAAGCAGATCAGTCCCGCTGTAGCCGCCACAGCAGCAAATGCTCCAGAAACAAAGGCAATCAATACCGGAATGAGTGGAAAGAAAAAGGCCATCTCTGAGTCCAGTCCGCCGGCCAAAAATGTTGCAACCGTGAAAGTCCCGAAGATGATGAAGGTGACAATTTGTGTCGCGAGTTCTATTTTTTTTGTCGCAGAGTAGAGGGCGTAATTTAATAAGTATAGTATGGGTGAAATGGTACCTAAAACCAGTAAAGACGTGGATTGATTCTGATAGAGAAATTGGGGCGCTAAAATGGCCACCACTGGCCCGGCAGCGCCCAAGAGGGTAATGATGCGAAACATTCTGATTCGAAGACTACTGCGAGATTCTTTTAGGATTCTAAATTCTGTAGGTTTCATAGGTCGATTCTGTGGTTAGTCTGCTTCTCTATATTTTATTATGGGCGAACTAAATCATTTTGGAAGAAATTTTAGAGTTCTTTGCAACGCGCTTTGCGCTCAAGAAGCAGAAGTTGAGAAAATCACTAAAAAACTAAACCCCTGTCATTAATCTGGCTCCGTAGAGAGCGGATAGATTTTTTTGATTTTTTTTTTGACCCAACTTGACTTTAAAAACACAAAAACCATAGCGATGATTAGGCGGACATGGGGTCCGTCTTTAAAATAAATAGCTTAATCCTTTCCGCCTTAAGGAGGTCGGAAAATTGAAGGAGGTTATATGTCAGTTAGAATCTTAGGTCGTCTATTGCATTTAATCTATCCCGTGCTGGTGTTTACGTTCGCAATTGCCGCATGGAGTTCCTCTAATCCCCCAGAACCTTCCCTGATGCCGCCACCCTTGGGTGATGGCTTGGGCTTCGCTTGGAGCCCGTCTCTTGCCCTAAAAAATCACGCTCAAAATAGAACAAATTAATTTCAGCATATTCAAGGAGGAAATGTATGAATCGTAATCTGAAAAATGAGGCGTTTGATCGTTTTGAATTTAGAAAAGTCAGTCGGCACCACAGTTTTTTTAGAAGCTGTAATCTCTGTTCGGAGCTTTTTAGTCCTAAGAATCGCTTTGAACGGTATTGCCATGACTGCAGAAAAGAAGATGAGTTCAAGTTTGGAAACTGGCTGCCCGAACTGGATGCCCGTCTGGTAACCGAAGTTTAATGAAGGGAGGTCGTGTATGAACCGTAAGCGAAACGGAAAAACAGCCATTCCTTATGAGACGGGGCCCCCGCCAGGGGGTTTTATCCCTTGTACATCGAATCCTCGAAAGCAGATAAGGCGACCTTAGCGCCGTCGCCCATGGCAATGATGATTTGCTTATAGGGAGTGGTGGTCACGTCGCCGGCAGCATAGATTCCAGGCGCACTGGTTCTGCCTTTTGGGTCGACGATGATTTCACCGGTCTTGGTCAACTCGACAGTGTCTTTCAAAAACTGTGTATTTGGCAGGAGTCCGATCTGGACAAATATACCGTCGAGATCTACCGAAATGTCATTACCGGATTTTCGATCTTCATAGATAAGCCTGTTAACCTTCTTGCCATCGCCGGATATTGCCTTACTTCGCGCAGAGGTGATGATCGATGTGTTTGCCAGCGATTTTAACTTGTCGACCAGAATCTGGTCCGCCCTAAGTGAGTCGCCAAACTCGATCAGGATGACTTCATTTGCGATTCCAGCGAGATCGATCGCCGCCTCGACTCCGGAGTTTCCTCCGCCCACCACGGCTATTTTCTTGCCTTTGTAAAAAGGGCCGTCACAGTGCGGGCAAAATGCAACTCCACGACCTAGGTATTCTTTCTCTCCCGGTATTCCCAGTTCGCGCCATTTTGCACCCGTGGCAATAATGACCGACTTGGAGGTTAAAAACTCGCCGCTTTCGAGCAGGATATGGTTCAGCTTTTCTTTAGAGATCGACTTTACCCTGCGATGTTCGAGGAGTTGCACCGGGTAGCTGAGGATGTGTTCCTGAAGTTGAGCTGCGAGCCTCGGGCCTTCGGTATAGACGACTGAAACGAGATTTTCGATACCTTTGGTTTCCTGAACCTGTCCGCCCATTTTATCGGCAATGAGTACCGTTTTCAAACCCTTTCGAGCGCTATAGATGGCCGCCGATGCGCCAGCGGGGCCGCCGCCGATCACAGCGATGTCGAATTGGCCCAAGTCGGTTGTCTCTTGATTCGATTTTTCCGCTCCGAAAGTTTTTTCGAGTTTGGCAAGCAATTCGGTGACTGAAATTTTTCCCGAATGGATGAGCTGCTCATTTACCACGATGCTGGGCACGCCCTGAATACCCAGCTTCTCGATTTCATCCTGCACATAAGCGCCGTCAATCATCGTGTGCTTAAAATTTTGATGTACGACCGCCATTTGATTCAGTGCTTGAACCACATCCGGACAATTTTCGCAGGTCAATGAAACGTATGTTTTGATTTCGATCGGGCATTTGAGGTTTCGAATGCGTTTTGCCATGCCTTCATCAAATTTTCGTCCCTGATCATCGCAATGAAGAATGGCCAGGATGAGCGAACTGAATTCATGCCCGGTTGGAATTCCTTTAAAGTGAATGCCGGTTTCTTGTCCATTTTTTAAAATCCCGAACTCCGGAAATGCGGCCGTGTGAGCGGTGTTTTCGCGGACGGCAAGTCTTTCGGAAAGTGAGCTGACCTCTTCGAGCAGCTCCAAAAGCTGCTTTTGGTCCGGGTGCCCGGTTTTGGCAAAGAAGAACTCAATGGTGTTCGTCAACTGGGCGAATAGGTCCTGCAGTTGTTTCTCCATATTTGCATCTAACATCATTGAGTTCTCCTTCGCGTCTTGGGTGGGTTCTTAGATTTTTCCGACCAGATTCAAACCTGGTTTCAGAGTTTGCGATCCTGGCTTCCATTTGGCAGGGCAGACTTCACCCGGATGACTCGCTACGAATTGTGCCGCCTGAACTTTTCTTAAAAGCTCGTCCGCATTTCGTCCGATACCGTTATCGTGAATTTCGGCGATCTTGATTTTCCCTTCCGGATCGACAACGAAGGTGCCTCGGTAGGCCAGTCCTTCTTCTTCGATGTGCACTCCGAAAGCGCGAGAAAGTGCGCCGGTAGGGTCGGCCAGCATCGGGTATTTGATTTTTTTGATGGTTTCAGAAGCATCATGCCACGCTTTATGGACAAAGTGAGTATCGGTGCTGACCGAGTACACTTCGACTCCCATCTTCTTGAACTCCTCGTAACGATCGGCCATGTCTCCGAGCTCGGTCGGACACACAAACGTAAAGTCTGCGGGATAAAAGAAAAAAATGGACCACTTTCCATTCAAGTCACCTCGAGTGACTGTTTTAAATGCGCCTTCGTGGTAGGCCTGTACCTTGAAATCGGGGATTTTGCTGTTAATGATTGTATTCATTGTGAGGTCTCCTTGTGGATACAGAATCGCCCAAAACTAGCTATTTATAAAATCGATTAAATCTATTATACTATAGGCTAAAGCTATTGGAGGAATGACATGATCAGTTTGACTCAATTGGAATACGTGGTGGCGGTTGACCAGCATCGGCACTTTGGAAAAGCGGCAAAAGCCGTACATATTTCGCAGCCGACGTTGAGCCAGCAAATTCAAAAGCTCGAAGACGATCTGGGGCTGATTCTCTTCGATCGACTTCAAAAACCGATCATTCCTACAGAGGCGGGGAGTGCCTTTATCGCTCAGGCCAAAAATGTTCTCAAGGAACAGCAAAAGCTTCTTTACCTTGCCGGCAAAAAACCGGCGGGGGTGAGCGGAAAATTCCGTCTCGGAATCATTCCGACCGTTGCCAGTCATCTGCTGCCGTTGTTTGTGGGTGCCTTCTCGAAAAAATATCCCAACGTTGATCTTTCGATCGAGGAGCTGAAAACCGATACGATTCTACAGGAAATCAAAAATGACCGATTAGACGGTGCAATTCTGGCAACCCCTTTGGAAGAATCCGGATTAAAGGAGCATCCGCTCTATTACGAAACTTTCTTTTTGTACCTGTCTGAAGGGCATCCCTTGCTCGGTAAGCAATCCTTGACTGCTCAGGATTTGGACGAAAATGAAATGTGGCTCCTGCAGGATGGACATTGTTTTAAATCACAGATGGCGCATTTTTGTTCATTGAATGCACATCACGACAGTGTTTTTAAGAATATCCACTTTCAAAGCGGAAGCCTCGATACGTTGCGGGCCTTGGTAAGGAAAAATCGGGGATACACCATGATTCCTGCATTGATGGCCGATACCATGAGCGATGCCGAAGTCCGCAATCATGTTCGGGCTTTTAAGGCCCCGGTTCCGACCCGCGAAATCAGTTTTGTCTATCGGCGCGATCATTGGAAGCTTGATATCATCAGAGCCATCGAAGAGTGTGTGAGTTCTTCGTTGCCTGCTTCGATCAGTCGAACCAAGGCAAAATCAAATCAGGTGCTGGGTATCTGATTCATTTCGGCGTCCTTGGAATATTTATGATAAGTTGGCGGCATGAATGATCTAAAAGTTGGTTTAGAAGAGTGGGTGTCCAGCCAAATGATTCCGCGCCCGTTGCCTGAGGTATTTTCTTTTTTCAGTCGTGCCGAAAACCTCGAGATCCTGACTCCACCTTGGTTGAATTTTAAGATTCTGGAGGTAAAGCACCCGGCAGGAAGTTTGGATACGGGCAGTTTGATCGATTATTCTCTAAAAATTCACGGACTGCCGGTTCGCTGGAGAACGTTGATTCAGGAATGGGTTCCAAATGAGAAGTTCGTGGATACCCAAGTGCGTGGCCCGTATCGGTATTGGCATCACACCCATGAGTTTCAAGCGGTAGGAAATGAAACGTTGATGAAGGATAAAGTTCGGTATCAGCTGCCGTTTGGACGCGTGGGGCGATGGGCGGCTGGAGGGCTGGTTAAATCCGAAGTTCGAAAAATATTCGAATTTCGGAATCAGAAAATTGTAGAGATCTTTTCGGGATAGCCATGAAACTTGCTTACGGTAAGTTCGACCCGGATTTAAATCCTCCTCCGTTCTCGTCGTGGTCGGCTGTATTTTCAGTCGTGGAGGTAGATCTCTTTCAGTATTATTCCTGGAAGCCGAAGACAGTCGCTTTTTTTAATTCCTGGGTAAAAAGGAATGGGGTCGAAATCCTGCCTCGTATTGGAATTCGCCTGCAACGATCACCCGAGGAATACCAAGATGCAATTGCCATTTGGCGCGAACGTTTTCATGACCAAACCATCGGTTTTTTGGTTCATTCCGGGCGCAAAGAGTGGATTCCTGAGGAATCCTTGAAGGAGCTCCTCAAGCTCAGTCCGGATGAAAAATATTTCTTTGAATGGGGGAAGAATGATTCAGTAGGCGGAGTTGAGTTTATCAAACGTCTAAAGTTCTTTCGGGGCTGGGTGGTCGATCCGGATTGGCATCGTAGATCATTGCCTCGATTAAATGATTCGAGATTGATTTTTAAACTTCACGGTTGGTGTGACGAGCGATGGGTGAGGCGTTATGGAGACCCGCATTCAATCCGAATCCTCCAAACGGTAAAGAAGTGTGAAGGGGCAGTTCTAATCCTTTCGTATTCCGGTAAGTTGGCTGAAGCGGGTCTGTTTTCACGTTCCTGAATTTTAATGACAGAATAAATAGTTTAAAATAGATTGAACCAATTATGATTCAATACCCTCTGACGTTTAAAGTCTCATCTCTTGCAACCGGTCATACCTCGACTGCCTGGAAGTCATGCTATTATCCGACGACCGGAGAAGCGCAGTGGGCTGCCGTAGCGATTCCTCCCGAGTTCGATGGTCCGGGAGGAGGGTATTCGCCCGAGGATTTTTATGCGTTGGCCTTGTTAAATTGCTTTGTGGCTACTTTCAAAGTCATTGCCGAAAAGTCGAAGCTCGATTTCAAGGATTTTAATTGCGAAGGCCGCCTCACCGTCGATCGCGATGAGAAGGGCGCGCCATGGATGAGTGCGTTTAAAATAAACGGAACTCTGACTGGAGTGGTGGATGCCGAACGTGCCCGACGGATCCTAGAAAAAACCAGTCAGTCCTGCATGGTCTTAAATTCGGTAAAAACCGTAAAGACGTTTGAATGGACTGTGGAAGGTGTCAATTCGAAATGATTTTATTTTAGGGCTGAGTTCAGTGCGAGAAAGAAATTCGGGTTGACCAAAGCCAGTCGCATCAGGCTTCCGAGTGCGCTTTCTGCGCCGTGGATCATCTGGCCTAGCTGTTTTAGTTTCTTGTCATCTATCGCTTCATTTTTGGTCTTTTGCTTAAGCTCGCGCAGCAAGAGGTGTTCGCTTGAGACTTGCTTCAGCATGTGAAGCTCGCGGGTTTCGAGAACAAAGCGGATGGCTTCAAAAACCTTTGGATTTGCAGTATAGAACTTGTTCTTTTTATTCAGACTCTCTGGTGTTTGAATCAGCAGGTGATAATGGATGAGATCGTTCATGGCGAGGCTGATCAGTGCCTTCGAGACCTTAAGGCGTTCGATGAGTTGAAGTGCAGAAAGGGGCTCGGTCGAAAGATAGATGTGAGTCCAGACTTGTCCGTGGATTTTTTTAAATCCCCAATACTGGATGAAGTTTCCGATTTGTTCGGCCAGGCGGTCGAGTTGCACGTGAATCGCTTTTTGATTGCTCATGTCGTTGAGCCTATCTCAATTGTTCAGTAATTTCAAATCACTCCGTTCGGGGCTTGCAGGCAAAATTTCGTGGAATTTAATTTTAGTTCATGATAGTGTGAACTAAATGAATGTGATCCGCGCTACCTTGCCTTCCGGTCAAAAGTTCAGTCTCGATTTGAACCTCAATCATCCCACTCTGCTTCCCGGAGTGCAGGTGGTTACCGAAGAGACGCTCTATCGGGGTGGCAAATTATTCAGGCCTCGTTTGTGTTTCATGATGGCTGAAGCCATTGGAGTTCCGCTCGAGAGGGTAGCCCCCTTTGCCCGGATCGCTGAAATGGTACATGGGGCGACGCTCGCTCATGACGATGTAATTGACGAAGCGACCGAGCGAAGGAGCAAGTTTAGCCTGAATGCAAGAATGACTCAGGCGCGCGCGGTGTTGGCGGGTGACTTGATGCTTTCTCGAGCCATGGCAGAATTATGTGAGCTCGGTCACGACTCGATCTTAAAACGAATGTCAGAGGTACTCGAGGATTTGGTGACCGGTGAATGGTTGCAACTCGAAAATCGAGGGGTCATGCTGGTATCACCTCAAGCACTCGATACGATTGCGGGATACAAGACCGCGGCCATGGTCGAGTGGTGCGCTGAAATTCCGCTACACGTTCAGGGGGCCTCGTCCGAGGAGATTGGTTTAGCTCGAAAGTTTGGTCATGCTTTGGGGCTGGCTTTTCAATATCTCGATGATTGCATTGATTTCAGTGCTCATTCGGGTAAGGCATTTTCTCATGATTTAACCGAGGGTCTTTTAAATCAGGTGACCTTCCTGATGATTTCAAAACAACCAGGGCTTGGGGTTTATTTTAAAGCGATCATGGACCAAGCGGTAAAAGTCGATCGTCATTCATTTGTGCTTGAAGTAGGTGAAGCGCAGTTGTCCTCCGCACTAAAAGAAGTCAGAGAAAAAGCAGGCTTTCAGATTCAATTGGCAAAAGAAGCGTTACTGAAGCTTCACGCGTCGGTTGGACCTGGCAAAGGATTTGGTCATTTGCACGATTTAATCGAAAACTTGATCAGACGGGAGGAATAGAATGAAACAATCATTAAGTGAATTTGATCCGCTTCTGCGTGAAACACTTTGGACAGGCAGGTTGAATACGGATACGGGCAGCAAGATCGCGATTTTAAAGTCGGTCGAAGGGGCGCAACCCAAGGGTTTTAATTTTGAATTAAAAGAACCAGATGTTTCAAGGATGCCGTCTCTTTTTAAGCGCCTTCTGGTGGCGACCCGACCGTTTAGTTTGACGGCTACAGCGACGCCCCTGTGTGTTGTGCTGGTCACAGGAATGGTAGTTGACGGATGGAAACCTGATTTTTTACTTTTTTTGCTCAGTCTGATTTCGATTGTGCTTTTGCAAGCCTCTGTAAATTTGCTCAATGACGTTTACGACCACTTGAAGGGAATTGATTTTCCTGGAGACATTGGCGGCGGAGGTCTGATTCAAAAAGGCTGGTTGTCTGCAAAGGCAGTTTTCGTGTTCTCTATTTTACTGTTAGGAGCTTCGGTTGGTTTTGGCATGCTGCCTTTGATGCTCTATTGGAAGAGTGTTTGGTGGATCGGTGTTCTTGGATTAGTCGGTGGATTAGGGTACTCGGGTTTAGGAATTGGTTTTAAGTATCGGGCTTTGGGTGATCTGGTGGTTTTCATTTTATGTGGCCCCGCCCTGGTGATGGGGATTTCAGAAGTTACGTTTGGAAAATCCAGTGCCAGTATGGTATGCGCTGGTTTGATTTTTGGGTTTGCTTCGCTGGGTATCTTGCATTCCAATAATCTAAATGATCTCGAAATCGATCATCAGCGGGGCGCTCGCACGATCGCAAACCAGATCGGGTTCAAGCGGTCACAGAAGTATTTTTCTTTCATCTACTTCTCGATTCTTGCAGTGGGAGTGGTTGCCGCCCTTCTGGGGGGAGTGCCTGCCTGGTTTTCGTTAGCTCCTGGGGTGGCGGGCATTAAGGTTCTGCAAATGGTAAATCGAGTAAAACAGGCGAGTGGTCCATTGTCTCCGGCCATTAACATGATTCGGTTTGAAGCCGCTCAGGTTCACCTGCTCATGGGTGCTGGTTATCTCGTTATTTTATTTTTAGCCGAAGCGATCAGGAGGTTTTGAAGTGAAGGTATTAGTCGTGGAGTCGACCTCTCGAGGCAATGAATCGTTTAGCAATCGGCTGGCACAGTCGGTGCTTCAAAAGCTAAAGGAAAAGAATTTGAAACTAGAGGTCTCTACTCGGAATCTCGACAAGGATCCTGTCTTAGATTCCGAAGCGGCCATTTCTGAGTTGAAAAGTGCCGAAGTGGTCATCATTGGGGTTCCGATGCATAATTTTTCAATTCCTATTGTGCTTAAGGCTTGGATTGACCAGGTGGTTCGACCCGGCCAATCCTTTCGATATGGGGCCAGTGGTCCAGAGGGATTGATTCGCGGAAAAAAAGCCTACTTGGCCATTGCGAGTGGTGGAGTCTATTCGGAAGGTCCGATGAGTGCCTATGACTTTACGGAGCCATACCTGAAAGCGGTCTTAGGTTTTATCGGCATTTCTGATCTGACGACTTTTCGAATTGAAGGCGTGGATGTTCCTGGATTAAAGGACATTGCTTTCGAAAAAGCGGTCGAATCCATTCGAATCTGATTCAGGATTCAAAACCCAGTATTCTTCCGGTTTCTAGAAAGGTCTTCAGGCTGCTGAGAACTGCTGGCCATCCGCCAGAGATATTCTGATAATGCTTCGAGTTTTCGATAAAGTCGGTGTGGGTTACGATCAGTCTGACAGTTTCGGTACCTGCCTCCGGCTCAATCTCGAGTGTTACTTTTGTAGGGGGCTCGATTGAAGACTCGGTCGTTCGTTCTTCATGAAAGGTGTAAGAAAGAAGCGTGTAGGGATTGGCTGCTAAGACTTTTCCGAGTACCCAAGTCTCGTTTCCTTTTACGAATTTCATCGTCGAACCTACTTTCCAATCGCTGACGACATCAATTCCAAACAAGTACTGACGGGTGAATTCAGCTGACGTGAGCGCTGCCCAGAGTTTTTCTGGAGTGGTCTTGATATAAGTGGTGTAAACGAATTTCTGATCTGTGAATTTAGGCATTTTTCTTTCCTTTCGTATCGGTGCCCTCCAGGGCGGATTTCAACGCGCTCAGTGCATCGATGCGTTGTTTTTCGAACTTACGAATCCAGCGAGTCTCGATCGCGTGAATCGGCACTGGGTTCAGATAGTGCTTTTTTTCGCGACCGCTCCATACTGTCGTAATGAGATGGGCATCTTCAAGAATTCGAAGGTGCTTCATGACGGCTTGGCGGCTCATGATTTGCGCGAATGGCTCGCAAAGTTCGCCCAGGGTTTTTCCGCCCTGGGTATAGAGGTGATCTAAAATCGATCTGCGACTTTCGTCTGCCAATGCCTTAAAGACCGCGTCCATATGGAATATTATATGTAACTAAAAGGTTACATGTCAAGCGAGGAATTTCGAAACCTCTCGACTCGAAGCCTTAAAAATGCCAAGATGGCCTTAACTCCATGACTGAGCAACGACTCACGGGTAATCGCAGGCGTCGACCGCGAAGACCTAAGAACACTTCTCCTTCTCAACCGAATGCTATTGGCGAAGCCAACGGTGATGCATTGCCATCTCCACAACGTCCTCAGCGCCACCCAGTAAACTTGGATGGTTTAGAGCAACGCTGTATTCGGCAGTTTCCCCGCGGTGTTCTGGTACGCGGGCGGCAATATTTTCAATCCGATAAGGTTTCTGATCCGACTCAAATGGGCGATGCATTTTCGCTCACCGTAGTTGGCCAAGGCGAGCGCTATGTCGTTTGGATCGACTTCTCGCAGGCAGCGGCTTCGGGATCGATCGAAGCGCGGTGTACTTGCCCGTATTACGAAACGGCCGGACTCTGTAAACACTTGTGGGCGTCGATTATTAAACTCGAACGCTCTGGCCTCTCGGCAAAAGTGCCCGGAACCGGTCCGCTTCGAATTTTGCGTGACGGCGGACGCCCTGTAAACCGCGTCGTCATTACTCCAAAGCCCATTTTTGGTCCGAATGCAGGGGTTCAAGCTCCCAAAGAAGCGCCAAACGCGTGGGTCGAGAGACTCGATCAAATTCAAGGCAAGGGTGGACGTGCGACCACTGCAGGCAATATGCTTGCTGCATTTGTGATCCATGCCGCAGAAACGGTTTCGACCGGAAAACTCGTACTCGATTTTTGGTGCCGTCGGCGCGGAATTGGACAAGATGCCGGGCCATTGCGTCCCGATCGCGTGCCCGACCGTGATCTTCAATTGCTCGCGAATTCTCGCGATCAAGAACTCGTGGCCCTTCTGATGCGCACCTGCAGTCCGAAAGTGGTCAATACCATGGGGCGTTCTTGTACTCGATTTATTGTCGACCCCATTGTCGAAACTCAAATTCTAACCACACTGACTGGCTCGGGTAACTCTTTTATATCTCGTTCGCCAAACGGTTCGCCGGACAATGCAGACCGACCGCTTCGGATGGATCGTGGCAAACCCTGGGAAGTCGAACTGGTCATCGAAGATGTCGGAAACCGATACCGACTCGAGGGTAGGCTGAAGCGCGATCAAGAAACGAAAGCGGTTACGGAACCTATTTGCTTTCTCAGTTCTGGGCTCATTCTCTTGGGAGAACAAATCGGACGTCTCGCTGAGCCTCGGCACGCGCGATGGGTAAATAACCTGCGTTTGAGTGAATTTATCATTCCACGCGAACAAGTGGATATATTTGTTAAGCGCATCCTTACGGATACCAATGCACCGCCGGTGACGTGGCCTGAAGGCCTCGAATGGAAAAAAAGTATCATTCAACCCGTTCCTCACGGAATTTTCCTGCCACTCGGCAATGATCCTTCTACAGGACGCATGACCTTGACGGTGAGTTTCGATTACGCCGGTCAGATGATTTCACTCGCCGATCCTTCCGAGAGTGTGGTCGACGTCGAGAAACGTCAGGTACACGTTCGAAACCGTGAGTTCGAAGAGGCTACACTCAATCAGGCTCTCGAGATTCTGCGGGATCCATCCGGTGCCATTCCGATGAACGATCTTCAACGCTCGGCGACCGAGCTCAGTGAAAGCGGCTGGACTATTTTTATCGAAAGTCAGCGAGTGATTGTGGCCGAAGATTTTGCCTTGAACGTTACTTCGTCAACCGATTGGTTCGACGTCAATCTCTCGGTATCGTTCGGTGGAAATCCGTTACGTAAGGAAGAGATTCTTGCAGCGCTTGCTTCTAAAAGTTCGAGTGTACGACTCAAAGACGGGGCGATCGGGTTTTTGCCGGAAGAGTGGTTGGCGCGCTATGCTACCTTGCAAAGTTTGGGTGATTCGAGTGAACCCGGATCGCTGCGCTTCGAAAAAAGTCAGGGTCTGCTTCTGAATGCAGCGCTTGGCGACGAAGACGACGTCCGCGCCGATAAAGGTTTTGATGCATTTCGAAAACGGATCTTAAAGTACGACCTGACCAAAACGGCCAAAGCTCCAGTAGGTTTCAAAGGCAAACTTCGTAATTATCAGAAGGAAGGGCTGACGTGGTTAACCTTCTTAAAGGATTTTGATTCGGGTGGAGTACTGGCAGACGACATGGGTCTGGGTAAAACCATTCAGGTGCTCGCGTTTTTGCTCGGACGTAAAAAAGAATCGAAACTTCCGAGTTTGGTCGTTGCCCCAAAGAGTTTGATCTTTAACTGGATCGACGAGGCCAAGAAATTTGCACCGACCCTCAAAGTAGTTCGTTATGTAGTCGAAGGACGTAAGAAGCTCGCGCAAGAAGTGGGCGATGCCGATATTCTGGTCACTACCTACGGAACGCTTCGCTCGGACATCGAAAAGCTCCGCGAGCAGGAATTCGATGTGGCGATCATCGATGAAGCGCAGTTTATCAAGAATCCCAAGTCTCAGGCGGCGATCGCATGCAAGCGTCTTCGAGCCAAACATCGTCTGGCTTTGACGGGTACGCCGATTGAAAACTCGATCCAAGATCTTCTTTCGATTCTCGAATTTACCAATCCCGGGCTTTTACGTTTCTCTGCAGGTGAAAATGCTCCGAAAGATGTCGAAAGCGCACTGGCGCGGCTTCTCAGGCCTTTTATGCTTCGACGAACCAAGGAAGCGGTGTTAACCGAGCTTCCTGAAAAATCCGAGCAAGTTTTGTTCTGCGAAATGAGCACCGAAGAAGCCGAGTATTATGAGGTCATTCGAGAAAAATACAGAGAATCGATCGAACAGTCGGTCGCCAAGAATGGTTTGGCGAAATCGAAGCTTCATGTTCTCGAGGCGCTCTTGCGATTGCGCCAGGCGGCCTGCCACGCAGGGTTGATCGACGAAGCCAAACGAGCAGAGCCGAGTGCCAAACTTGAGTTGCTGCTGAGTCAACTGAAAGAAGTGATTGCCGAAGGGCATAAGGCGCTCGTGTTTTCGCAATTTACAAGCTTGCTCTCGATCGTTAAAACCGCTCTCGATGCGGACGGAATTACTTACGAGTACTTGGATGGGCAAACGGTCGATCGCAAATCGCCGGTAGATCGCTTTCAGTCTGAGACTGGGTGCCCGGTGTTTCTCGTTAGCCTGAAAGCCGGTGGAACAGGTCTGAACCTGACCGCTGCTGATTACGTATTTATTCTCGATCCGTGGTGGAATCCTGCGGTCGAAGCCCAGGCCATCGGTCGCGCGCATCGGATGGGGCAAACCCAAAGTGTGTTTGCCTATCGTTTGGTGGCCCGCGGAACGGTAGAAGAAAAAATTCTTGAATTACAGAAGAAGAAGAAAGACTTGGCCGAATCGATTGTCTCTGAAGACACTGATTTCATGAAAAAGCTTTCGAAAGAGGATTTGGCTAATTTGCTTGCACCCTAGTAATTGTTGAGGATTAAACCAAATGCCTAAGAATATTCAGACTAAACGTCTCCTGATGAATTCATTAACGCTAGAGGATTTCGCGGATCTTCGTTTGCTTCATTCGAATATCGAAGTCATGAAACACATTACTGGGCAGGTTCGAACTGAAGAGCAAACAACAAAGGGTTTAAATCAGTTGGTCGCAGATGGTCTGTTGAACACTTTCCTCGGTCAATGGATGGTTCGTTTGCGTGACTCAAATGAGTTCATTGGCTCATATATTCTTCGAAATCCCGCTACCGTCGAAAGTACCGAGGGCATCGAAATAGGCTTTTCATTTCTACCTCACACTTGGGGAAAAGGTTATGCAACCGAGGCAACTCAGGCGGTCATCGACTATGCGAAACGCGAGAATCTCGCTCAGCGCATTATTGGACTAGTTGATCCTCACAATCCTAGTTCGCGGCGTGTGCTCGAAAAAGCGGGAATGGTAAAGGTGGGGGAGACGGTTTACCTGAATTCGATTACCGGTGACTCGAAAGTGACGGATCTGTTTGAATTATATATTTGATGAGTCGGCGGCGAGAAAGAAAGTGAAAATCGTAAAAATTCCAAAAGAAATATCGAACGATTTAAGAGTTGGATTCTTAGGTCGGCCTTCAGCCTAAGTCAGGTTAAAGTGCAGAACAAATTTCGATCAGTAGTCCATTGCAATCTCGAACATAACTGACGATTTGTCCCCAAGGCTTTTGAGTGGGCTTGCTGGCTGATGTCGCGCCAGCGCTGATGGCTCGGGTATAGGCGGCTTGAACATCTTCCGTAATAAAGCCGATCTCTACCCCTGGCGGATCCTGCTCGGGGCTTAATTTTTGGTAAGAGAAACCATGAGATTGCGCGACAGAATGGTGTGCGAATCCAAGCTTGGTATCGCCAGTCATCATCTCTCCATATTGGGTTTCGTGGATAAAGGCTCTCTTTAATCCAAATGCCTTTTCATAAAAATCCATCGTGATTGCGACGTCATTGACATAGATTATGGTATAGCCAAGTTTCATGCTGATCTCCGCTGAATTTAACTGTCTTCGAGCTTCAGGATCTTTTCGACTGCAGGTCGTTCTGCTATCTGTTTTCGATAACGTGCAAGATTTTCATATTCCGCGAGGTCGATCTCCGCCCATTCTGCCCAGCCACTGATGACGAACAATAATGCATCAGCAATCGTAAAGTGTTCGCCTACGATAAACCCGCCCTTTGCAAGTGCACTGTCTACGTGGTTCAGGAGCTCGCGAACGGATTGCTCGGCAAATTTTTCGATTTCTTTTTGAGCACCAACTGACGAAGTCATGGCTTCAGCTCGAAAAAGAGGAAGATAAGATTTTTGCAGGTCGGAAGCAACGAATGACACCCAACTAAGCGTCTGACTTCGTTCTGCTGTTCCGACTGATGCCAATAGCTTTTTTGCCGGAACTTGATCGGCGATGTATTCGAGGATGGCAGTGTTCTGAGTAATCACTTCGTTTTTTTGTGTGACCAACACCGGCACAGCGCCGAGGGAATTCAATTGGTTCAGTTTTTCGACGTTTAGATTGCGTTTCCAGCTGACCTCGATTGCCTCGTAGGGGAGTCCGGATTCTTCTAAGGCAATGTGGCTAGCAGTCGAACAGGTAAAAGACGAATAGTAGAATTTGAGCATGCCTAAAATTAGCCTAGTTCAGCCGAAATGAAAATTCTAAACCTCTTAGAGAATATTTTTCTATTGAATTTCTTTGGCCAAATGAATGGATTGGATTTAAGATAGCGTCTGTTCAAAACCGTACAAATTAAAAAGTAGGAAAATGATGACTAAATACGAAAATATTTTTAAGCCGCTTCAAATGGGTTCTATTCAACTCAATCATCGAGTCATCATGGCGCCACTCACACGATGTCGTGCTGATCACAATCATAATCCTACAGATTTGATGACGGAGTACTATTCACAAAGAGTCAGTGCTGCGTTTATCGTTAGTGAAGCGACGATGGTGATGCCGAACTGTTCTGCATTTGGTGGCACCGATCCTGGAATTTATTCTTCAGAACAAATCGCTGGCTGGAAAAAGATTACCGATTCGGTTCATGCAAAAGGTGGAAAAATCGTTCTTCAACTTTGGCACGGAGGTCGAGCTTGTCATCCAGGGCTTAATCAAGGACAAGAGTGTGTCTCTGCAAGTGCGATTGCGATTGAAGGCGATACGTATACTCCTCAAGGTAAGGTAGCGTATACCGTTCCACGGGCTCTCGGGCTAAATGAGATTCCAGGAATTATCGACGGATTTAAGAATGCAGCAATGAACGCCAAAGCGGCGGGTTTCGATGGAGTCGAAATTCACGGAGCCAACGGGTATATTCTGGATCAGTTTTTGCGTGACTCTTGTAATCAGCGAAATGACAGCTATGGCGGAAGCATTCCTAATCGCGCCAAGCTTCTGTTAGAGGTCACCCGGAGTGTGATCGATGTTTGGGGCGCAGGTAAAGTGGGGGTTCGGATTTCGCCACTTAATAGTTATAACAGTATGAAGGATTCGAACCCTTTAGAGCTCACGCAGTACGTTTGCAAAGAGTTCTCAGATCTAAAAATTGCTTATCTTCATATGATGCGTGCTGATTTCTTCGGCATCCAATCCGGAGATGTAATGACCGTTGCAAGAGAGAGTTTTAAGGGAGTCCTGATTGGCAATATGGGCTATACGCCTGACGAAGCAAACACAGCCATCCAAAAGGGATTGATCGATGCGGTGGCATTCGGGCATCATTACGTGAGTAACCCTGATCTGGTAGAGAGAATCAAAGAAGGGCGCCCGATTGTCGAGCCTGATGAGAGTACGTTCTATTCTCAGGGATCAGCTGGTTATACAGACTATCCTTTCAGAAATTGATCTAGAGTCATTTCATTTCTCTGGCGTCCCGACGGGCACAGAGATTCACTCGGTTCATCCTGAACCTCGCCTTACAGGCAACCTGCGGTTGTGCAATAGTCGCTTCCTGCGACTATTGTCGAACTCGCCAGACCTCTCATCCACTATAAGAACACCATTCTTCTTAAAATCCTTTTTTAGGAAATCGAGCAAGGTGAACGACTGAAGGTGTAGTGAAAACTACTCCGTAAGGAGTGAATCCGCAGCAAGATGATGTAAAAAAGGGTTTTAAGAAGAATGGCGTCCCCACAGAGATTCGAACTCTGGTTACTGCCTTGAAAAGGCAGTGTCCTAGGCCTCTAGACGATGGGGACGCAAATTTGAAAAGAGATTAATTTTTAGCCGAGAAGGGAATTTAATTCAAGAGGATTTTGCTAAAATATTGCAAATAGGTGTTTTGGGTCAAAGCGCTTGTTATCGTGCAAGTATTTAGAATTAAACGGAAAAACATGCTTGAAAAAACACCCGTTCTGTTTAATAAATTGGTCTATGCAATTGAAATACCTCAAGGACTTCGTCATGCGACGGGCGATGCCTAGTGATCGAGACGACATTCTGGCTTTGATTCGAAAGTTCGGAAATTCCGCGACTGCCGACCAAATTGAGCCTGAATTTAACCGCTTTTGGGCAGAAACCGACTCGCTTTTCGAAGTCTTTTTGAACAATAACGGCATGGTGATCGCCTTCCTCTACGGCACCCGGCACGAGCTGGTCGAGTTATCGGCTAATCCCAATTTTTTGAAAACGGAACTGAAGACGGTGCTCTACGAGGCATTGAAAGAGTGGGGCGCTAAAGCTGACCAAGGCCGCTTGCTCACGCAGCCTCGGTTGATTTCGGGAGATTGGAAAACGTTCTTTAAAAAGCAGGGCGCAAAAATCGAAAGTCAGAAAACTGCTGACGGACAGCGTGATTGCATTCAATTCGATTGACCTTCGAGCAAGCGAGAGTCAAGCGCCTGTCGCTGAAAAAGAAGCGGAAACTTTAAGTCAAACAGGATAGAATCGAATCTATGACCGAAATCAAAAAAAGAAACATTAATCCCCTTGCGCTCGTCCTCGGAATCTCGGCGGTGCTTTTTACTTTCTTCATCATCTTTTCTTTTGTCTTTTTCTTCGCCAAAGGAAGCGCATGGAACGGCAGCGAGAAGGATAAGATGTTTTCTCCGGCTAAGGGCGAATACATCGCGGTCATCGAGCTTAAAGGCGTGATCATGGATTCGAAGAAGATCATCAAGAACCTAAAAGAAGCGGAAGAAGACAAGGATATCAAGGCTGTCGTTCTTCGTCTGAATTCTCCGGGTGGGGCGGTTGCGCCTTCGCAAGAAATCTATGAAGAAGTGAAGAAATTTCCGAAACCGCTCGTCGTGTCGATGTCGAGTGTGGCTGCCTCTGGCGCGTTTTATATCGCAGCAGGTGCCAAGAAAGTTTTTGCAAATCCGGGAACACTGACGGGTTCGATCGGCGTCATCATGGAATTCATGAATCTGAAAAAACTTTATGAATGGGCGAAGGTCGAGCGTTATTCGATCAAGACCGGAAAGTTCAAGGATTCTGGCGCCGAATATCGCGAGCTGCAGCCAGAAGAGAAAGAGTATTTTCAAGCGCTCGTCATGAACACTCTCGAGCAATTCAAGACTGCAGTGGCCACCGGACGTAAAATGTCGATGGAAGAAGTAACTGCAGTGGCCGACGGACGGGTGTTTACCGGGGTTCAAGCCAAGCAACTCAAGTTGATCGATGAACTCGGCACGATGGATGATGCGGTAGCTTACATCGCTAAAGAAGCGAAAATCAAAGGCAAGCCAAAGCTCGTGCATCCGGTAAAGAAGTCGAAAGGTCTGCAAGACTTGCTTCTCGGTGATGGCAAGGAAGATGACGAAGGCTTCGATGAAGAAGGGCAGTCGTTTGTCGACCGCCTGGTCGCAAAAGTTGCCGACCGAATTACCGGCGTTCATGCCAGTGATAACCAAATCCGCCCTGCAGGGCTTTATGTAATGTGGAATGGCTCAAACTAACTCACTGATTAAGCTGCGCACGATTGCTGTAAAGACGCTTGCGCAGATTTACAACTCCGACCAATCGCTCGATCAATCACTTTTCGAAGAATTGACCCGCGGTACCAGCCAGACTTTGCCCGATTTTGATCGCGCTTGGATCTATGAGATCTGTTCAGGGGTGCTACGTTACCGTGGACGGCTCGATTACATCATTGATACGTATTCGCTCAAGAAGAAGCCTACGGGCGCTTTACGTCGATACCTCGAAGTAGGCGTGTTTCAACTACTCGCACAAGATGTGGCCCCTGCACTTGCGGTTTCAGAGTCGGTGACCGCCATTACCCAAAGCGAAGGGCAGGCGCCTGCTAAGTTCGCTAATGCACTTTTCCGTAAGGTTTCTGACCAGCGCGAAGAATGGAAAAGCTGGACGGTCAACCCGCAGTCGCCGTTTGATGAACAACTCGCGTGGTGTTCGTTGCCAGAATGGATGTTCAAGAAGCTCAGAAAAGAGCGGGGAAGTGAGTGGGTTTTCGCTTTTTCGAAAGCCTGCCTCGAACGCCCGAACACCTGGTACCGCGAGCTCGGCAAAGACGAACCTCTATTGCTTTCAGAAGGATATCAAGGAAACGAGCCTAAGGGCTACGTTCAGGATATTTCGAATCAGATGCTGGTCAAGCAGGCAATCGAAGTGATTCGGGGCTCGTTCACTCAACCTAGAATTCTAGACCTTTGCTCTGCTCCGGGCGGAAAGTCTTTGGGACTTGCAAGCGCCGGTCTGTCGGTGACCGCAACCGATCTCGATGAGCAACGCATGCAAAAGGTGATCGAGAATCGCGCGAGATTGGGTATGAATGAGCAAATCAAAATCATTCGTCATCTCGAGATCTGGAATCAAACTGGGCCTGAGAATCTCTGGGATGTAATTTGGCTCGATGCTCCTTGTTCGAGCTCCGGCATCATTCGCAGGCATCCCGAAGTAAAATGGAATCGCACCGAAAAAGATCTCGAAAAATATGTGCTCAAGCAAAAGGATCTGATTCAGTGGGCTGCAGCGCGCCTGACCCCGAAGGGCATCATGATCTACAGTACGTGTTCGGTGTTTGCGATCGAAAATCCAGCGGTGGTGCCGGGCTTTCATGAGATCAGTCGTTTCGAGGCTTTGCCACAGACCGCGCCCCACGGTGATGGAATCTTGGCCGGTTTTTTTCAAAAAGACTAACGATTCTGGGCTTTTGCCCGGAATGACGAAAACAGTTTAATTATTACATAATTTTTGTTGAATCAACGAATTGAGTTTGATAGAGTCCGTTCCTGACTTAGGTCTAGCAACTGGAAAGGAACTCTCTCAATGAAACTCTCTCTCGTTCTTTCTCTCGGAACCGCAATTTTTGGAACCCTCCTGGGCGGAGCCATCGCGCACGCCGAAGAATGGAATACCTGGAATAACCCGAACAACTTCAATCGCGACTGGCATCCGGTCAATGTCGTTGCTTCAGGCGGATATGAAACCAAACTCGGAAAACTTCCGACTGACGGTCGCTTGCCGCTCGAAAAGACACCGTGGTCTGACAGTTATTGGCCAAAGAACCGTGGCTCGTTTGCCTATCGATGGCTCGACTTTCAAAACAGCGGTCGCAGTCCGGATCTGACTCCGGATCAGCTGAAAAAACTCTTTTTTCAAAAGAACTTTTATTCAGCGGATGAAGTGGCAACCTTGTCTGAGCAAAAACTCGCCAACTTGTCGCCACTCGAAAAATACTCGATTTTTGTGGGTGATTTCAGCTATCACCGCACCAAGAAATTTTTAAAACTAGTGAATGCGGAAACCGCCTATTGGGAAGGGTATTGCCATGCGTGGTCTGCTGCAGCTTCTCAATATGCTGAACCAACTCCGGTAACCGTAGATGTGCCGATTCGTACCCGCAATGGCACGAAAATCATCAATCTTCCATTTGGAGCAGGCGATATCAAAGCTCTGTTAGTGGCCGATTTTGCCCAACTGCGCTGGGGTCGCGATATTTTCAATGAGAAAGAGAAGATCAAGATCGCGTACGTAGGCCAGATGTGCAAACAGCGCTTCATCTATCCTTCTTCAAAAATGAAGAATGGTAAGGAAGTGATGGCTGACTTTCCGGATATCGACGGACTCCTTGATTCAGATCTCGAAAAAACCGTGATGGACTATCAACAAGCAATGAAGCGGGTTGATCCTTCGTTTGTGATCGATCCGGACCTTCCGAAAAAGTCGCGTGAAGCGGCGAATTCGGATGCGTGCCGCGATACCAATGCCGGAGCTCTCCATATCGTCATGGCCAACGAATTGGGCGTCTTGCATCGTCCGATTTTGATGGATAAGACTCGCGACGTAGAAGTCTGGAATCAACCGATTTACCGTTATGAGTCCAAGATCGAGGGGTACGCGGGTCCGAAGCGCACTTCTGCTCCTGGAACCATGCGAGTTGCTACTGTCAGCACCAGCCTCTTTTATGCAGACGATACCGATTACGGTTGGACTTTCTGGAACCCGACTCTTGCCGGAATGTTCGGTTGGAATCTCGAGAACTCGCAGAAGTATCCGGGTGTCATCGATTACTTCACTCCGTTTACCGAAGAGTACAATCACTATCAGGACATGTTGATCAAAGAAGGCGACCTGGATGCGCGCAAACTTTATCCAACGCATACAGCTGCGCATGAGTCGTACAAGTACACCTTGGACTTGGACGCTGCAGACAACATTATCGGTGGAGACTGGATCTCACTCGCCAGACCGGATGATCTTTATATCATCGACAAAGTGGGATTCATCGGCGACTATGACCGCTTGAGTGAGTTGTACAAGCCTCTCAAGCTCGCACCGGGAGTGACCGCTCCGCTTTACACCGATAGTCCAGTTGATCCGACTGCACCGGTACCAGGCGCGGCCAAACCAGCTCCGGGCGAGAATGACGATACAGAGTAATTTTTAAAAGTGACCTAGAGATGGCGAGAGCCATATTTTCCTGAGGGCGCCGGATGAAACCCGGCGTCCTCTTTTAATATGTATAAGGCAGCCGAGCATTCGGCTTCGCCGATGCTAAGGCTGCTGAAATAATCAGCTAAGGCTTCTTCGCTGCAGGCGGAGGTGCGACCAATTCGAGAGTCTTCTCGAGAATCTTCAAACGGATTTCAGGATAATACTCGCTCTTTCGTTTCCATTCCGTGTTGACGTGGTCGACGCTGATCTTGATTTGTTCCTGAATCTTATGCTTCAGGCCTTCTGCTTCGGCAAGCGAACTTTCAATCTGTTTTAAGCGGTGACTCAGATCGCGAATCTGGCTCTCGAGTTGATCCTTCTGTTGCATCATTGCGTGCGTTTGTTCGGCCACTTGTTCTGGAGTGATGATTTCAGGGATCTGGCTCATAGGTCTGCCTCGATTCCTGCTTTTTTCAGTGCATCCAGCGTATCGGTAATCTTTTGGGGGAGTTCCTTGTCGTCGCTTGGAATCTTTTCCTGCAACCTGATTCTCAGGTCCTGAAACTTCACGCATTCCGTGATGATGCGCTTTTGTTCCTTGAGCATATTCGCTTCGAGAATCAAGCGGTGCGCGTTTTGGGCATCACCTCCGACTTCTTGCAGTTTGGCTTCAAGCTCCTTGATCGTTTCGCTTGCAATCGAAATCTGGTCGTCCAGGCGGATGCGCTCTCCGACTTGTCGGAATTTTACTCCGGTCAGTCGAGAAAAGAAAAAATCGAGAGTATTAAAATCGCCCAGCCCTTTTTCGGTGCAGATCCAGTGAATCTTCTGGGTCGTCAAGCCTGCAAGCTTCTTCTTGAACTGAATTAAAAGGGGAGTGACCTGGGGATTCAGTTTTGCATGCCCCACATGAACGAGTAAGGTTTCTTCTAATTTTGCGGCAATGGTTTCGAGGCCGATCGCGAGAAGTTTGATCTGGCTCGCATCCACCATTCCGCGAACGTAAAAGCAACCCATGCCTTCAAAACGCTCATATTTTAATTTCACTTTTCACCTCCGCCGACAAATTGAACTCCAGATTTTTGAGCTCTGGTAGAGTGATGCCCGCCACTCCGGGAGACGGAAAGTCAGGAGACTTGAGCGCTCGTTCGTTGATGACCACGCCGAGTTCGCAAATCGCGGTGAGATCGTGAATGTCTTTTCTGCCCTTGACCCATGAAAGATACGGAAAGCCCCAGACGCTCATGCATTCGCCGAGCGGTTCAAACATCGGAATGCTTTGGGCGATATAGGCCGAGATCATGCCGATGTGAATGCCGAAGGTTTTCATCTCGAGATCCATGCGCATCTGTTCGTTCAGTTTCATGCCCGCCAGTTTTTTATAGAATTCAGGTGCCACGGTGGGGCGTAGAATATACAGACTGAGCTGCGCTGCCAGGCGAAAGAACGGCGCGATCGCTGATAACTTCTCGAGCGAAAGTTTTGGTTTATGGCGGGCGAGGTGCATGATGAGTTTGGCTTGCTCGCATGCTTTGATGAAAGCCTGGGCCATAGGTTCGTCATATTTGGTAACCGAATTGATCGCGGCCGTTCTCTGAACATGAAACAAGAAGTCAAAAAACAAACCGGCAGCATACGAGTAATCCTTGTAGCGGCCTTCTTCGCCGAGAGCAGCGCGTGCCTGATACGCGAATTTGAGCATGTCCTCTGGACGCCCGGGCAATCGACCCGTATCTTCATTGAGTTTCAACTCTTTAAGGTTCAGCACCTGATTGAACAGGTTTACCATGAGCCAAGTGCGGGTTTGGTCTGTATTGAAAAAACGAATTTGTTCTTCGAGTGGCACATCCACTTCTTGGGCATGAAGTGATTTGATCAATTTTCGAAAAGGCGTAATGAGGGCAGAGTGTTCGTCAAATGTTTTGAGTAAGAGATTTACGCGGTCATCGATTTGGTCGGGTTCATTCAGGAGTGGCGTCACGCCGGTGCCAGTAAAGGGTCCGATGATTTTAGAAAATAATTCTTCAACAAGTGCGATAGGATTAGGACCCTCGGTGCTCACCTAAAGAATCCCCCAAGGGAATCCAGGTTTCTAAACCGCGGATAGAGTTCTCCCTGAGATCGGATGAGAGAGATATTTTTCCTTTTTGAAGCAACCATATAACGGTAGAGCCCCCAAATAAAAAGTAACCCTTTTCCGAGCCTTTTTCAAATAATAGTGAAGAGGAGCTGTCAGGAAATTGGCAGCTCTGAATAATTTTTCCAACTCCGATTGCGCCCACTTCGATCATCGCAATTTTTCCGAACACTGGATTTTCGATGATGGAAACATGACGTTCGTTTTTCAGAAATACATCGGGCTTCTTTCGAAGTGCCGTGGGATTGACGGAATGAAGTTGGCCGTGAACCGTTGACTGATGAATCAGTTTTCCGGAAACCGGAAAGTGAAAGCGATGGTAATCGGTGGGGCAGAGGCGGGCAATCAGGATGGTGCCTTCGTTGAACTCGGCGCCAAGAGCTGCGTTTCCTACCAACTCGGTCGGTGTCACGTCGATGCCCTTGACCTGTACTTTTGAACCCGCGTTGAAATTTTCGAATCCGTAGTAGCGGGCTTCGGCCCCAGCGCAGAAGACGTTTGCCTCTGGTTTGAAATTGCGTTTACCCGCCTTGAATTTTCGAATGAAAAACTGGTTGAAGGACTGATATTGAGAAGGCTCGTAGTCGTTCATGTCGATGCCGTATTGAGCGACAAACGGCGCTATTTTTCGAGCGCTAAAATGCGAGTCTTCTAATCCGCCGAGCAGACGACTGAACCAAGGGCGCGTAAAAAACAGATCGGTAATGAAATAGCCGATGTTATTTTCGTACGCCAGGTCGACGAATTGGCTTCCGTACACTTTTTCCGTCTCGAGTTTTTGGGTGGTCCGATTGAAGTACTGAATCATAGCGTTTTTGATCATAGCGGATCACTTCTCCGCGGAAAAGATTTTTATGGGAGGGTACCCAGCCGACGCGGTCAGGACGGCAGATTTGGTTCTGTTGTCCGCGCGGGGTGGTCATCGGGTCGCTGACAATGCGAACCAAGGGCAATAAATCGCGAAAAACGGCTTCTTTTTTGTCTTCATTCGCCGCAAGCCAAATGAATGAAAACTTAAGCCAATCGCGGACGCCGCCGAGTTTGATCGAAAATCTTTTAAAGAAAGAACCCGGAAGTTTGACCGGTACCGAGAAGTGGCACCAATCGCGGCCTTCTGCGAGCGGACATTTTGAAACGTGCAGGCATGGGCCCCAGAGCGGGCGAGGCATGAGTTCGTCTCGGATTTGGCTCAGGCGTTGCGAGGCGGAGCGGAATGCGGGCTCTACCATCAAGACGCCAGCACCTTGCGGGTCTTTTAAAAATGGGGCCAAGCCTTGCAGGAACACTTTTGGATCTTTCGAACTTTCATTTAGAACGTTACCAAAGAGCACGATCGACGCGGTAAAATCATAGTCGCGAGGGTGTTTCCACCATGATCGAAATTCAGTAGTCAGTGAAATGTCGCCGTCGAATTGGGGAAAGCGCTCGAGCAGTCTTTGTAAAAACAGTTCGCCATCTTTCATGATCGTCTGATTGTGGTCGATCCAGTGAAGATGAATTTGAAATGGAATTTCGGTAGCACTCTTGTATCGATCGAGGACGTGAATCAAGAAAGCAATCGAAGCCGTACCCGGACCGGAGCCCACATCGACAATGCTCAGAACCCCAGTCTTCTTGGCGTGAGCGAGTGCCGCTTCGACCGCAAGCGGGTAGCGATCAAACAGAGTCAGGAATTTGGCGCCTTGAAGCGCAAAGAAGTAGAGAAAGTAGCTTGATCTGAATTTTGCGGTCGTAAAATAATTCGGCAGGGTCGCGCTTTCGCGATCGAGTGTGAAGAAATCTGAAAGGTCGAGGAGGCCTTTTGAGAAAAAAACGACATCGGTTTGACTGAAAGGCTTCTTTTTCCAGGATTCTTGGGGCGAATAGCGCTCTTTTACGAATTGGGGAATGACCTCGTCGAGCAAAGTGACCCAAAGGGACGGAAATTGCGCAGGCCTGCTCAGGCTGAAGCGTTTTGGGTCATATTTATTGTCGATTTTCGTCCTGAAGTTCATGAAGTCTCTGCTATACTTTAATTAGCCAAATTGCGCGGAATTGAAAAGGAGTTTCAATGTTCAAGCCAAAAGGTATATCACAAAACGATCTTAAAACCTTGGAAAAGGTAACCGGATTGAAGTCGATCTGGAAACGAATCGAGTCGGAAGGGTTCCGTTTCTACTGTGTTGGTTGCAATCGCGAGCGCAGACTCGCTCCTCCCGCCAAAGCGGGGTCTCCTAAATTTTTCGCCCACATTCTGGTCACGGCAAGTTTTCTGACCGTCCTTACTTTTCACTGGTTGCAAATCAAGGGCTTCGTGTTTTTTGTGATCCCGGTCGGTCTCGTATTCGAAGCGATCTATCGAATGAAGATGAGGGATGCACTGGTGTGTCCGGACTGTGCTTTTGATCCGGTACTGTACTTGGTGGATCAGAAAAAAGCAGTGCGTCAAGTTGAAGAAGTATGGCGTAAGAAGTTTGAAGAAAAGGGTTTTCCGTACCCTGGCGAGAAAAAAAGGCCTTCTCGATCAGCAGCGTCGAAGACCGCTTGACGTAATCTCGGATCAGTCGTAAAGACTACGCATGGCAATTAATAAAGTGATTTTGATTGGGAATCTAGGGCAGAATCCGGAAATTCGTCATTCACCTTCGGGACAAGCAATCTGCAACATGAACATTGCAACGAACGAAGCCTGGACTGACAAAAACGGACAAAAACAAGAAAAGACAGAATGGCATCGCATTGTGGTTTTCGGAAAATTGGCAGAACTTTGTTCGCAATATCTGAGCAAAGGGCGCCAGGCGTATATTGAAGGAAAGCTTCAGACTCGGTCTTGGCAGGATAAAGAAGGCCAGACTCGATATACTACAGAAGTCGTCGCTCAAACGATCCAGTTCCTCGGTGGTGCAGGTGCCAGTGCAGGAACCGGCGCAAGCCGTTCTAATGGTCCTTCTCAGGAATACGGTGCAGGAGCCTCCTCGAATGCAGGCACGGCAAACGGAGCTAACTTTCCAGAAAACAACTTTCCTTCAGAGCCTAGCTTTACAGAAGAAGATGTTCCGTTCTAAACTCGGAACTCAATGAAAAACTTAGTCGTTATTCCGACCTATAACGAGATCGAAAATCTTAAACCTATTACCAGTGCCGTTCTCGAGGCCACGCCCGAGAACGTGCACGTATTGGTGGTAGATGACGGGTCTCCGGATGGTACGGGTAAAATGGCAGGCGAACTTGCTGCCCAGAATCCACGAATCCATGTCTTGAATCGCACTAAAAAAGAAGGCCTGGGGCCCGCCTATATTGCAGGTTTTCGTTGGGCTTTTGAGAACGGGTACGATCGCATTATCGAAATGGATGCTGATTTTTCTCACAATCCAAGATTTTTGCCTACCATGCTGGCAAACCTCGAGACCCATGACTTTGTGATCGGATCTCGTTACGTGGCAGGTGGGGGAACGGTCAATTGGGGGCTCGGTCGCAAGATCATCAGTCGTGG
>CAIKYX010000231.1 GCA_903831745.1 Oligoflexia bacterium | reverse complement strand
GGTTGGGACATCGTGTTATTTATTACGCTGCTGAACTTCAATTTTACTTTTTTGACCCGCGCGACCAGATGTTTCATGCTACTACTGATCAGAAAATGGGGAATCTACTACGCGCTTTATTAGCTCGATCCGCCGCTGAAGTTAAGGGCGAAGCACATCTGTTCAACGTCTTCCAAACCTTCAGAACTGATGCTGTGGTTAAAGCTGTCGTAAACCGCGCTAAATCGGTCCTGGAAGCATCCCCAGACTTTTTCTCGGCTACGTCCCAGAATCAACGCGTAGCCGGTCCTGAGATCCACCAGAGGCTCGCATCGGTATTTGCCCAACAACTTCTTTTACCCTGCCCCAACAACATTCTTACCGTAGGACAAACCTTCGCGTTATTTAATCAATTCGTAAAAACGAAAGATATGCCAGCGATCAGACGTTCGGATTTTAAGTCTTTGATGGCTGAGACAATCCGCGACGCTTACGGTTTGGGGGTAAGGAACGACTTGATGAACGCCGAGACGCAGAAGCAGCAGTGCGGTTGGTTAGGTTTGAGACCGGCTGGATTGGCATAACGCTCAACCTCTCCGCTGCGTCCGTTTTTAACCCTGATCAACTATTGACTAATATTCCGTTTGGTCTTCGTCATCGCCAACGTGAGGATGGCTTTCAGTTGGCAGTTCAGTCGTTAAATAGGCTTTCAGATCAACGATGCGCTTTACGGTGCCTTCAGGAAGTGAAACTGATTTTTTATTCCCGAAGACACCTTTTGCTTCGATTTTCTTGTTTTTAATTAACCACGCGACGGCTTTGCGGACTTTGGCGATGGATAAACCTGAACCTTCCGACAGCTTCTGATAATTGAGCAACAGTTTATCGCCCGTCTTCAGTAAATTCGTAATCGCGGCGTACACAATGCTGGCGTCGTGATTTTTATAAGACATCTCCAAATTGTAATAAACCTTGGCCACGTCAATACCCTGGCCAGCACAAGCCTCACGCATTTCAGTGGATGGGCTAAACCAGCATTTGTGGTAATGCCTGCCCACACCCTTCCTTTTGATGATGTGGCCGTCCCTCACTAATTTGTTGAGCTTCTTGTCCAACCCAGCCCGTGAAATGTTAGGAAAGTTTCTGTGCAGCGTGTCAGTTTTTAAATGAAATTCCTTATTATCGTTTTTCCCGAACATGTAGTTGATGTAATGCACAATCAACGCGCTTACAAAATCACCCGTTGCCGCCAAAACTCTACGGTAAACGGAATAATTTGGCGCAGCCTCAAGTTTCTTAATTTTTTTATCGGTTTTCATGCAATCACACCCGCAACCAGTCTTAAATCTACGAAACAAGCGATGAAACGGTCAAATCATTAACGGAAAACGAATAATCCCCGGTAAACATTGACGTTCTTCCATCGTGCAGGAAAGTGGATGAGACCATGGTGAGACCCATGTAGATGTCATGGTGCAGGAAAGTGGATGTCATCGTGTGCAAAAGTGGATGTCATGGTGCAGGAAAGTGGACGTCTTATAATATTATTAGAATCCTCTTTTAGAATCTCCTTTTAGAATCCTTTTTCAGAATAAAAATAATGAGCCGTATCGCTGCGCTCACGACTCATTCAATTTTCGGTTTTCACTGGGTTAGGAATGTCGATTTTTCGCATTTAAAAACTGTAACAGTCGCAAATTGACACCATCGCCCAACTTCGAGAAAATGTGGTTGAGCTTGGTCGCGTCGCTGTGTTTATAGGACATGGCAAATTGAGGCCGATCTAGTGGTGAGTCAGTGCTAGCAACTGACAGCTCCGGCCGTTGAAAACCGAGTTGCCCCAGAATTCGTTTAACATCCGCAATCAAGCTCACTTAATTATGAAGCCGTTTGACCAGTATTTTTCGGATGATTTGATCATTCGAATGCTTTGTAGGCTACGAATCAAAGTTGCCGATAAACGCAATGAACGGGAATACGTGGACCGTTTAGCTGGCTTTCGTGAACAGAATGAGCGACAGCCGATTGATCTACTTCTGCCACCCCGTAAAAAGTGGTCAAAATTTCGCCCACGTTTCCGAAAGCCTAGCCAAGACACGAATCAGGGTTCCCTCTATTACGCTACAATCAAGCTCCGGAAATCTGAGCCTAATGCTGTGTGGGCGGTTAGACTCGGTGAATTTATCACACAAATCCGTCATCGTGTTCTTGAATCAAAAACCTTCACATTCGCTGCTCCCAAAGTCGTCGGCATTCCTAAAAAGAAAGGTAGTCACGAATACCGGGCTCTATGCGTTTTTTCATTGGAAGACGGAATCATTAATGGGTTGACTGCAAAATATCTGCGTGAGTTGCTTGATCCATTATTTGAAGAATCGTCCTATGCCTTTCGTGTCCGTCAAGAAGGTAAACCCATGCCGACCCACCATGACGCGTTTGAGCGAATCTTTGAGTTGAAGAGCCGGAACCGGTATCGAGATTTTCATGTAGCTGAATGCGATATCCGGGGCTTTTACGATTCCGTCGATCATGAAGTCGCTAAACGTGAATTGAAGAGTCTGGCCGCGAGATTAGCAGAACCTTTGGACCCGAAAGCGATGATGGTGTTTGATGCGTATTTGGATTGCTTCAGCTTCCCTAAAAATGTTCTGGAAAATGCTTTGCGGGAGTTAAGAAAAAAAGACCTGGCCGGCAAATTTCCGTGGCCAGATGAAGCACTTGTTAAATTTCATCCTAATCCGCTAAATAGAAGAATTGGTGTGCCTCAAGGTGGTGCGCTCTCTTGTGTCATCGCCAATATCGTTCTGGACTACGCTGATAAAAGGGTGAAGGAAAAAGCTAAACTCCTCGCAGCTAAAATTGATTACCTTCGTTATTGCGACGACATGGTTTTGATTTCTAGGAGCAAGAAGCATTGCCAGTCAGTTTTCGGTGCATATCTAAAAGCGTTGAATGAATTGAAGCTACCGTTCCATAAACCGAAGGAAGTGGTGAACTATGATGCTGAATTCTGGGACAGCAAATCAAAGAAGCCATATCGCTGGACTGGTAGAAAGGGGACTGGCTGTGTTCCGTGGGTTCAGTTCGTCGGTTATCAAGTTAGACATGATGGGTTGGTAAGGATAAAAAAGGCGTCTATTCAAAAGCACCTAGATAAACTCGTCGAAACCACTGGCCTAGTCCGAGCGCAATTGAATGATCGTAGTTGGCGTCAGCCTAGGCTAGAGCGGTCAAATATGCGGGCTTCACAAAAGGAAGTTTTGTCATCATTTAGACGCAAACTCGCTAGCATGGGTGTAGGCAGGGTCAATCCCCATAAACTAGAGGACGGTCCGCTATCAAAATGCTGGGCTAACGGTTATCGGGCCCTTCATGGCAAACCGTTAGTCACATCATTCCTGAAACAGTTTGATCGTGAAAGAGAACGGCAGATACGGAGGCTGGCCAAGGCTAAAATACCTTATGGGAGCGGGAGC
>CAIKYX010000230.1 GCA_903831745.1 Oligoflexia bacterium | reverse complement strand
TAATCGACGTCCATGAGAAATGCCGCTAACAATTGCTGCTCGTCTCGATTTCCACTCTTGTACCCGTAAAGTAGATCCTCTAAAAAACCCGGCGGAAACTTGATCCGCTCCTTCAGATACGCGAGCGCTTCGGGTTTCTTCATCAGCTTGGGCAGTTCTTGGCTTTCGAAATAAGGATGCCAAACATGCACGACCGCCTCAGCCGAAGTTCGGAGGTCATCAAAGAAAAGGAGTCGATTAATTGCTATGCTCTTTTTGAATGCCGGAGCGTTACTAAAGAGTGAAGCGTACCCAATGCTTTCGAGTTTTTTAAGCGGGGTCGACAAGAGAACCCCCAAATACGCTTCGCGAAGAGCCACTATCGTCGCATCTTCCGAGGCCCCAAAGGCCTGCAAGAGTTCCGCATACAAGGGGCGGAATTCCGGGTCTTCGATATTCTTCAGATCGAAAATCGCGCTGCCTTTGACCAGCTTGCCTTCCGAGAACCCCAAAAACATCGGCACAAATTCTTTCTCAAGGTAAATCTCGAGATAGTCATTGGCACGCCCCGGGTTCTGACGAAGCCACTTTGCAAAAGCCCACGGGCCTACCGTGGTTTTGATCCCTGCGGACATCATCTCGAGCCGGGTTGCAAGAAAAGCCTCGAGTTGCGCAGAATTGAAAACGTAACCGCCTTTGCACGCGGAACAAAAGAGAGCGCCTAGAAAATCTTTTGGTTTACCGGACTGTTCTTGGAAGAAAAAAGCCTTCAGATCAACCGGAATATTTCCGCGTTTCTGATCATAAATCGATTGATAGAGCGCTTTTTCGGCATTGGACTTTCCGACCACTCCACCAGAGGCAAAGGGCGACCACGCTAAAATCAGCAAAGCCAGTGAACATAAACGAAGCACAGGCGGATTTTACCCAATCCGACCTATTTAGTAAAACACCAAAGTCACCTGCCGTATCCGATACAAGTTCAAGGCCATTTCATTGAATCTGGTTGTCAGCGGTAATGATTCGCATTAATTAAACACATTATGAATATTGCATTATTACTTCTTTCGACCCTGACAGCACTTCCGGCATTCGCTCAAGTTAAAGAAAGCCCCAAAGTTTACATTCGAGTGGCTGATGACTGCGGCTATTGTGGAAATCACGATTACCAAATGAAAACCTGCACCATAGACACAGAAGGTACCGTAGAAATTGTGGATAAGAAATTGAAGCATCAGGAACGGACCTGGACCTATTCCATTTCGGGTGAAGAAATGGCCGAACTGAAAACGCTTGCCGAAAGCGCTCAAACTGCTCCGGTAGTCAGTCATTACCAGGATTATTCTGGCGATGCCCCATCGTTCAGGATCTCTGCTTACCCCGATGGTCTTAGCCGATTAAAAATTGAGGCCTATGCTAGCGGAGTTTATTACCTGGATTCAGAAGACGCGAAAAAATTGGCGAGAAAGAGTGCACGCATTTGCCATATGTCTGCGCGTCGCCGATTGTGGAAGTCCATTCTTCGTTACGTGCGATAAACTCATTCTCAAAATAACCAAAAAATCTTGGAAAAATCTGCCTACTTGAGCGCCAATAAGAAAATTTTTCCTACCCCAAAAATACTTGACCGCAATATTTTTAATCAAACAATCTCAAGTAATTATAAATACCAGACAAACTCAATCAACTATAACCACGTGATATCATGTCATTTTTTTCTCAAGTCAATAAATAACCTGACGATAAGAATTGCGTCAGGCGATTCATGGAATGCCCGATTTCGTTCTAAACCCATAATGAATATGGGGTGCATAGAACAAAGGACTTCACGGAGGACAACTTAAGAAACACGCATAGCGCGTGAAGGAGATGGACCATGGGTCTGCGTATCAATACAAACCTACAAGCTTTAGCCGCACAACGAAGCTTGTCGACAAATCGGGGTGCACAAGAACGATCAATGGAGCGTTTGTCTTCGGGTAGCCGAATCAACCGCGCAGGAGACGATGCCGCTGGCCTCGCCATCTCCGAAAGAATTCGATCCCACGTCAGGTCTTTGAGCCAGGCGGGACGAAATGCGAATGACGGGATCTCTCTCATTCAAGTGGCCGAGGGCGGAACCAACGAGATTTCAAATATTCTCGTCCGAGTCCGAGAACTCTCAATCCAAGCTGCTTCCGACACGATCGGAAACCTAGAACGTGGATTCATCCACAAAGAGGTTGCAGCCCTCAAATCAGAAATCGACCGCATTGCGGAAAACACAGAATTTAATGGAAGAAAACTTTTGAACGGTACCGGTCAGGACCTCGAGATTCAGGTTGGATTGAACAACAATCCGAATGAAGACCGCCTGAAATTCGAAACCCAGCTTCAAAACGTTTCGACCAAAGCGCTTGGCATCGGCGATGTCAGCACCATGAGCAAAGAACAATCGCAGGAAAACCTTGCAATGATTGATGGCGCCATGAACAAGTTGAACGAAAATCGCGCGTCTTTGGGTGCCACCCAGAACCGCTTGCAATCGACCATTGCCAATATTTCGATCTACAAGGAAAACTTGGAATCTGCCCGTTCACGCATCCGTGATACAGACATGGCAGAAGAAACTTCTGAGTTGACCAAGCAGAACATTCTCACGACTGCGGGTATCTCGGTTCTCGCCCAAGCGAACCAGACTCCACAGCAAGCGCTCAAGCTTCTCGGTTAATGAGATAGAGTGAGCCATTTACAGGTTTGAGTCGGGACGACTCAATGATACGCACACTTCACTTGTGGGGTGTGCGCCTCAAATCCCCTGGATAACGGGCACACACCCTGCAAGTATGGTTTTTTACATAGCCTTGCTTTACAAGCGTAATCATTCGAGATATCTCTTATAGATCTGGATGCCTCGCTCTATCTCTTCACCGGTATACGGTCCTGAATTTAAATACACACCCTCTAAGAACATTTACTGGGTCAAACTGAAGGAACTTCCTGCGGCAATGCAGGGGTTTGCCCTCACTGACCACGACACCGAAACCCATCGCGGAAACTGGCGCAGCCAATTTCACGCCAAACCCATTTCTGGTGTGAGCGCCCCTTTGCATGTAGAGATCGGCTGTAATGCCGGCCACGTGGTACTCGAATGGGCAAAACTGAACCCGGACGCCCGATACATCGGCATCGACTGGAAGTTCAAGCAAATCTACCGCCTCGCCGAAAAAATCCAGAAGAACAACTTAAAGAACATCCAGGCCTTTCGGGCAAATGCCGATCGCCTGCCCAGCATGTTCGGAGAAGGTGAAATCGATTTCCTTCACATGTTCTTTCCGGATCCCTGGCCCAAAAAAGGCCAACAAAAGAACCGTACCGCCAATACACGCTGGCTACTGTCGATCGCTCCCCTCCTTTCTCCGACCGGCATTTTTCACTTAAAGACCGATCACGCAGAATATTTCGAATTCATTCTGCAGAATCTAAAGGAACTCGATAGCACCTTCGAAATCATCGACATGACTAAAGACCTGCACGCGGCGAATCCGCAAGCCAAGTTACTGAAGATACCAGAAGTGACGCTTTTCGAACGCCTTTTCATCAAAGATGGTTTACCGATTCACAGCGTAAAAGTCCGCAGGCGCTGATTCTTATTGCGAACGCCCCAAGGCTTCTTTAATCTGAGCCCATGCTAAAACTGATTTCGCTACTACTTCCATTGATGATCATTTCTGCCCATGCAAAGACCACCAAAGAGTTTTTGAAAGAAGCGGATGAAACCCTTTTTCGAGAGACAGAAAACGAACAGCGCGCAGAATGGGTACAGAATAATTTCATCACCGATGACACTACCCGCCTGACGGCCGATGCCAATGCCCGCCTCACCGAAATCAGCACCCGTTTTGCGAAAGAGTCAAAAAAATACAAGGGCGCGACCGCAGAAGAAAAACGAAAACTCTATCTCCTTCTCAACAATCTGGTTCTGCCTGCACCCAAAGACAAAAAGCAGAATGAAGAAATGACTCGCCTTCAAAGCGAACTCGAAAGCAATTACGGCAGTGCCAAATATTGCGTAGATGGAAAATGCCGTGAACTGGGCGAACTCGAAGACACCCTGAAGGATTCTCGCAAGCCCTCAGAACTTTTGGATGCCTGGAAAGGCTGGCATGACAACTTTAAGACTTCGAAACAAAAATACCAACGAGTGGTCGAACTCGGCAACCAGGGCGCCCGCGATCTCGGATTCAAAGACCTGGCTGACGTCTGGAAATCAAAATACGACATGTCGACCACGGACTACGAGAAAAACATCGACCGCCTCTGGACCGAAGTTAAACCCCTGTATGAGCAACTCCATTGCTACGTTCGAGGTCAGCTGAACAAGAAATACGGAGATTCGGTGGTTTCTAAAGAAGGACCGATTCCGGCACACTTACTTGGCAACATGTGGGCTCAACAATGGCCTAACATTCATGATCTGACCGACGTCGAATCCTCGCATTCGGTCGACATCACCCGTTTACTCGAAGATGCCAAATACGATTCGAAAAAAATGGTGAACACCGGCGAGAATTTTTATGTCTCTCTCGGCCTTCAAAAATTGCCTGAAACATTTTACAAACGCTCGCTTCTCGATAAGCCCCGCGATCGCGACGTCGTTTGTCACGCAAGCGCCTGGGATATTGATTCTAAAGAAGACGTGCGCATCAAAATGTGCATCAAACCGAATGAAGAAGACTTTCGTACGATTCACCACGAATTGGGGCACGTTTACTACTACCTGGCCTACAACAAACTTCCGTTTATCTTCAATAACGGCGCAAACGATGGCTTTCACGAAGGCTTGGGCGATTCGATTCAGTTGTCTCTCACCAATCAGTACCTGAAAGAGATCAAGCTTCTAAAATCAAATGACAAGACTGCCGGTCCGGACATTGATTATCTATTCAAAATGGCTCTCGAAAAAGTGGCGTTTCTTCCGTTCGGCTTGCTCGTCGATAAATGGCGCTGGCAGGTGTTCAGCGGCCAGACCAAACCAGCGGACTACAATACTTCCTGGTGGAAACTTCGTCGTCAGTACCAAGGCGTTATGGAACCCGTCGCTCGCTCGGCAGACGAATTCGATCCGGGCGCAAAGTACCACGTCGCTTCGTTTGTGCCGTACAGCCGCTACTTCATGGCGCACATCCTGCAATTTCAATTTCACCGCGCTCTTTGCCAAGCGGCTGGTCAAACAGGTCCGCTCGCAGAATGCTCGATCTATGGCAGCAAAGAAGCCGGAAAAAAACTGCAGGCAATGATGGCACTCGGAGCAAGTCGCCCATGGCAGGACGCTCTCGAAGCAATGACCGGAAAACGAGATATGGATGCGACTGCGATTCGCGACTACTTTGCTCCACTCGAGACATGGCTTCGTAAGAAAAACGAAGGACAAAAGTGCGGCTGGTAATCCTCTCTTCACCTGGGCGTGCAAAACACTTTGGTTTGAATTTTTTACCCAAGTGAATTGAAATTTTGATTCGTTTTGATACCAGGCGACACCCCTGGTCTATTCCATTGTCTAAAAAGCTGGCACTTCTCTTGCTTCTACGCTCAATAAGATTGAGTAGAACCACAGGAGAGAGTTCCCATGAAAAACGATTCCATCACCCTTGTACCCGGCTTGAGTAATCTCACTTTACCGCAAAAGACTCAGGCCGCACCCAAAACAAATGCGATCGCCACTTCGCTGATTTCTCCCGTAGTCGACGCCTGGCTGATCGGAGGAGCGTCCATCGTCACCTGTCTTCTTTATTGGATGTTTGTCGACTCCGAAGCGTCAGTGTATCGCGTCTCGTACATCGCATTTTACGCATCAATGGTGGTAAACTGGCCACACTTCATGTCGTCCTATCAACTTCTTTATGGTGATTATCGAAAACGGATCATGGACAACACCAAAGGAACGATGAAGTTTTTTTGGGCCGGAATTGTGGTTCCGATGGCTCTCGTCTTCACCCTCTTTGCAGCGTATGCATTAAGAGATACTCAAATTCTATCCTACTTGGTTCAAGTCATGTAGCTGACCGTAGGATGGCACTATGCCAAACAAACTTATGGAACCGCCCTGGTCGCCTCGGTGATTCAAAAACGCTTTTTCAGTGAAGCAGAGAAAATGCTGGTTCGCCTAAACCTGTTTGCCCTTTGGGTGCTCTACTGGGTTTCTGTAAATCAATCTGCTCAAAAGAACGAAACGGACGGCATCAGTTACTATTCATTTGCCCTACCGCCTATCACCTTGACCATAGCCTATGGACTGGTTGCAGTGGGTTTGGTCAGTTTGCTCGCGGTGTTTACACGCAAGTATATTAAAACAGGAATTCGCCCGGCTATGTCGAGCGTACTCGGTTTCTTTTCGATGTACTGCTGGTATTTACCAATGCTGTACCATCCATCCTTCTTTTACCTGATTCCATTCTTTCACTCGCTTCAGTATTTGCTCTTCGTGGTGGCGATGAAGAAAAATCAGTCAGAGACCAATGCAAAAGAAGCTCCCGAAGCGTCTCGCCGAGCAGTTCAATTCAAAAACTTCTGGGGATTCTTCGGAGTATCACTGGTTCTCGGAGGTCTGGCCTTCTACGTACTTCCAAATCTGGGAGATAAATACCTAGCACTGAATCCGGACACCTTCGGACCGACCTTCTGGATGTTTTCCTTCATGATCTTCATCAATGTTCATCATTATTTTATCGACAATGTGATTTGGCGCGGAGACAACCCAGAGCTGAAGAAACATCTGTTTCGAAGCGCTTAAGCGTTAGTAATGATTCAATCCGGAAACGGGTAGACGTCTGGCGTCTCATCCAAAATATTTACGGAAGCGGGATCTCGCACCGGCTCCGGCACATGAGGATTCGGCAAAAAGACTGCATGGGCTAGCACCAAAGCGTAAATGACACCTAAAGCGCGGAAGGCGAGAGATTGCAGTCGATGGTCCGGTGTTGGTGCCGGTGTAATTGGCTCATCCATCATGCGAGTCTTGTCGGCAGAAACCCATGTAAACCCGAGCTTTTTACTTTAGTATTTTTAAAGCATTGATTTTACAAGACTATTTTTTAAGCTGAGTTTCTTTAGCTTCAATCCACTTAGAGAAGTAACGGTGACTATTGAAGAGTTCATGCCTTAGAATTTTTGAATTCCAGGTTGGAATTTTACCATCCGCACGCGCTTGCCTTAACTCGTGAAGGCATTCCTGAAGCCTTGGAACATTTGCAGCAACGGAAAACACATCCTGCATCAAAGGCTTGGTCGCCAGATGATGCAAAGTCCACAATGATTCATCCTGATAGAGCCTGACAGATTCTCGTGCAAACGCTTCGGCTTGATCAGCGATGAGACCAGGAAACTGCGCTTCGAGTCGGTCAGGCAACAAGCCTTCCGCCCCTACTGAGGTGGTGACCACGGGTACGCCATAACGCCAGCTTTCTAGAATTTTTCCTTTTACACCCGCACCAAAGCGAAGCGGCGCGAGACTGACTCTGGCCGAGGCAAATACTTCGTCTAAAGATCCGGCACTTCCTTTGACCAAAACGCCCTGAGCCGGCTGATGAAATCCCATGACTTCTTCTGACGGATATGCACCAAAAATCTTGAATTGGGCCAGAGGAAATTCCTTTCGGATTTTAGGCCAGATTTCGGCACGAAACCAACGAAGTCCGTCTAGGTTCGGGGCATGTCTGAAGTTTCCGACCCAGACAAAATCCTTCCGTTCAGTAAAGGGCAAATCAGCCCCCTGGCACCTGGGTTCATCATAAAAGAAGGGAACCCAACTCGCCCGATCACGCTTGATTTCGAATTCTTGCTCGAGCAGTTTCTGTTCGAACGCCGAAACCACAAAAGCATGGTCGACTCTGAGAATCGAAGCAGTTTCGCGAATAGCAGTATCTGTCCTATAGATTGCAGGAGAAGGACATGATCCAAGGTACTGTTCGCGAACGGATTCACGCGCTCTACGCACAAAGTGCAAATCCTGCGTCTCGAGCAAAACCAATGCTTCGGGGCAAGCTTCATAAACCATGTGCCCAAACTGTTCTTCGAGAATAAAACGATCGAACATTACGACATCGGGATGTAATTCCTTAAAACGTTCTTGAACTGCATTTCGGTTGAGAGGCAGATGCCAACGTTCGACGCCCTCCGGCAAAGCGAACGTACCCCAATCACCTGGCAACTTTTCCTTTGCAGGAGAGGCCAAAATTACCTGATACCCCATTCTCTTAAAAAACTGAACCCATTGAATCTGCCGTACGCCGGCCGCAGATGAGCTAGGCTCTGGCCAGACTGTACTGAAAATGATTACCCGCAGAGACTCCTTCATGGTAAAGTTACCCTATTCTATGAGCCACTTTTTCTCACGCAGAATCTGCTTCAAGCAGGCAGGTTTTCTCGGTTTTATACTCTTCATTTCACTCGCATCTCATGGCGAAACCAGCACGTCACCAGGTCCACGCTCTACAAAAGAAGCTGACTTTTTGTTTCAAGAGGGAAAAAC
>CAIKYX010000229.1 GCA_903831745.1 Oligoflexia bacterium | reverse complement strand
TTTCCGCGATGACGAATTTTGTGGGAGGAATTCTAGCAATTTCTGACGTTGTTTTAAATGATCAGGCGAAGCTCAATGGAAAAATTATTTCAAAGGACGGTTCGATCACTCTGCAGGCCAGTGAAATATACAATAACTTTTGTCCATGGCCCGGCCACTAAAGAACAGCCACTCGTTTGCTTTTCAGTGGAACCCAGATTCGTACGCGCCCTTTGATTGCTGGCGAGAGCAATACCAGAAGTCGTGGGTTTAATCGGAGTAACTCTTCTTCTGTTATGCCCATTTTGTTTGATAGCGAAGTGATTTTCTCACCGTGCCGAACAACCACAGATGCAATTTCAGGCCACGGCTCTGTTGCGCGAGGCATAGTAAAACCGAATTTCTCGAGTTGATTGCCGATGGTTGCGGCCGCTAAAAACTTGGGAATGTAATCCATGGTCTCGCGAGGCAAAAAACCTCTTTCTGTCAGTTCCCAGAAATCGTCGGTATGAGCACGTCTGATAGCGTGTGCAATTCGCCCTTCGCCCGCATTATAAGCGGCAATCGCCAGGTACCAACTTTTAAACTTACGGTGCAACTTAGTGAGATAGCGACTGGACGCAAGCGTCGAGTTGATCGGATGCTTTCGATCGTCGGAGTTCGCCCGAATCTTTAAACCATAATTCAAGGCGGTTTCGGGTTCAAATTGCCAGATTCCAACGGCTTGAGTCGCTGAAGTTGCGTGAGTGACAAAACCACTTTCAATCAGCGCTAGATAATAGAGTTCGGGTGGAAGACCATTCTTACGCAACAATTGCTGCACCATCAGACGATAGTTTTCTCCGCGATCCAGATTGCGCTGAAAACGCTGATGATCGATAACAGAGTCGTAATGAATCCACCACAACACCCGGGAATCAATTTCACTCTCCCATTTTTGCCTGGATTTTGATTTTAGGCGGCGGGGCTCTTTTAGTATTTTCGCAATTAGGTTTTGGTCTAACGTACCGGTTTCGTCCTTTAGAATTTGACCGATTTCATGATTCTCTTTTTCCTTGGGCGCAGTCGCACAGGCGCCGACTAGAAGTATGACTACAAACAAAATAGGCAACCGAGGTAGCCGCCTAAAACAAGATTGAACCATGACGAGTGTATTATGATGCTCAGTGACGCTTGCCAAGGTTTTTAATCCTGACGAATTCACGTTAATTGATGAGAATTTTACACATCACTGCCCGTTTGGCCCTGCGCCGCCCTTTGAGCGACTATTTTCTTTAAAATACTTTGCTGCCTCATAAGAAACAATCGCCGAGCAAAAGCGATCGCTATAAGAATCTTCTGGCGAGCAATAGTGGACATCCTTTTTCTGACAGAGGGGGCTACCAATCGAAAACGCAAATTCGTGAAGTTTTTTTCGTGCTGCCCGAAGCTGTGCTTCGCAGATTTTTAGATCAGGATTTTCTTTGTGAAAGAGTTCATTGCAAAGGATTTCCTTTTGGTCGACCAGAAATGATTGTTTAAAAAGCTCGCTTGGCAGATCTTGATAAGGAAGCGTAAATTTTACATCACCACAGGCAACATCACCATTTCCGTAAATCGTGCAAAGATTGCCATCTGGCGTACAGGGTAAGGAATATTGCTTTTGGCACGCATCCTTTGCCAGCGGATCGAGAGCTGCCCGTTCTGCACCCCCTACACTCCCGGGAGAATACGGGAGTTTAATCTTTGAAAGGGCGACGCATTTGATCGTGGCTCCATCAAATGCAAAGGATGGCGAAGTGATACCATTGATTAGAATCAATAGGGCCAATTTCAACCATGGATAGCGGTTTGCTAAAAGTTGCATCGTTTTAGTATAACATTGAAAACAGCTAAAGAGAACGTTAGCATTTTTAAATGGAAGTCGATGCACAATCCGTTTTGGAGGCCTGCCGCAGAACTAAAGGACAAGTTCTCCGAACCCCAGTACTCAGCTCTGATGTTGCCAATCAATTGACCGAAGCCAGGATATACTTTAAGTGCGAAAATCTGCAAAAAACCGGTTCATTTAAATTTCGAGGCGCGAGCCACGCGCTCATGCAATTGACTGACGAACAAAGAAAAAAAGGAGTGGCAACTTTTTCTTCCGGAAATCATGGGCAAGCGCTAGCACTCGCTGCACGCGAGTTGAACATTTCTGCGGTCGTGGTCATGCCTCAGGATGCACCTGCTACGAAAATTTCTGCGACACGGGCTTATGGCGCAGAAGTGATTCTCTACGACCGCGAAACAGAAGATCGTGAAGCGATCGCCGGAGGCATCGTCGGTTCGCGAGGCATGACTTTGCTTCCGCCCTATGATCATCCCGACATCATTGCCGGACAAGGCACAGCTGCGGCCGAGCTGTTCGAAGAAGTGGGCTCCTTGGATTATTTGTTTGTCTGCGTGGGCGGAGGCGGTTTGATCGCCGGTAGTGCACTTGCGGCTCAGCATTTTTCACCTGGATGCAAAGTGATCGGCGCCGAGCCAGAAGCCGGAGATGACGGCGGACAATCTTTTAAAAAAGGAACTCGGGTAAAGATTGCAGTTCCTCAGACCATTGCCGATGGAGCAAGAACCCAGGTGCTGGGGGCTTTGCCATTTCAAGTGATTCAGAAATATGTGCACTCATTCGAGACTGCGACTGACGCCCAACTTTGCAATCAGATGCGATTTTTCATGGAACACATGAAGCTGGTTACCGAACCTACAGGCTGTCTTTCGGCTGCTGTAGCCATGAATCGAAAATTCGACTTAAAGGGATTGAGGGTGGGTGTCATTATCAGTGGCGGAAATATCGATCGTGAGAAGTTTTGCGAATATCTAGGCAAGGGCGTTGCTTTTTAATGTAGCTAGCGTGGCGCGATTATTCTTGAACTGCAGTACCTTCTCCGCGCGGATCTGGCCCGCCCCAGACTCGACCATTCGAAAACCTCTCAAGCCCATAGATTCGGGCCTGATGAAGTTGATCTTTAATGGTGTACCCCATAGATTGAAGGCGCTGCTTAATCTCGGACGGAAACATAAAAGCTTCAAACCGCAACAGATTAGGACGCCACTGATGATGAAAACGTCCCGCAGCGATCGCGTCGGGCAAAGACATTCCAAATCTCAGGTGGTTGAGCATGCAATTAAAAATCGACGTGACCAGGACTGGTCCGCCTGCTGCTCCTAAAACTAATCTAACCTCACCTTTAGAATCCCTCACTACGGTAGGCATCATCGAGCTAACCGGAATTTTATGGGGAGCAATGGCATTCTTTTCGCTCGCAATCAGACCCGCACCATTTGGAACTCCTGGTTGAGCAGCAAAGTCATCCATCGTGTCGTTCATGAAAACTCCCGTGTCGTGCGGAACGAACCCAGAGCCATAAAACGTATTGATCGAAGTGGTAATGGCGACCGCGTTTCCTTCGCGATCAATGACCGAGATATGAGTGGTTTCGCGGCTTTCGTGAGGCGTTTCATAAACGTCGCCTGCCATCGTCGGAATATTCGCTTTTTTGGCATCAAAGGTTTTCCAGCGCCCGTCCAGGTAAGCAGGCGAAAGAAGTTGCTCAAGCGGTATCGAAATTTGATCGGGGTCACCGAAGTATTGAGCGCGATCTGCAAACGCAAGCGACATGCCGTGTGCGAGTGCATGAACCGTACGCGCAGAGCCGTATCCATCGGCAAGTTCACCCTGGTGATCTGCCCGTTCGGCATAACCCAGCATTTGCAAAAGAGCTGCCCCGCCATTTGATGGAGGTGGCATCGTAATGACTTCATAATCCTGGAATTTGCCAATGAGCGGTTTTCGGAATCTCGGACGGTACGTGGCCAGATCATTTAAGCTGAGTACCCCGCCCGCTTTTTGAACTCCATCTACTAATTTTTTAGCTACCCACCCCTCGTAGAATCCCTTAACCCCTTTTTTTGAGATTTCTTGCAGTACGCGCATCAGAGCGGGTTGCTTGATCTGGGTGCCGGGAGTGCAAGGCGCAGTTGGAAGACGCGTGGCAGTACCGCCACAACCAAGAATTCGTTTTGCATCGTCGTTTAAATCTGCCCAGCGGTCGAGTGTTTGAGCTTCGGCAAATGTGGTAAAAACTGAACCATTCTTTGCTAATTCAATGGGCTTCTTCAAAATTACTTGTCGCGATAACTTACCGTATTTTTCGAGTGCAGCTAGTAATCCTGCCGGAACTCCAGGAACTCCAAGAGAAAGCGGGCCGGTATCGGAGAGATCAGGAACCACTTTTCCGTTTTTAACGAACATATCGCGCGTCGCAGCTCCGGGTGCGATTTCTCGATAATCGATCACTTTGCATTCGGATTGGTGCGGACAATACATTAAAAACCCACCGCCTCCGAGTGATGCGAATTGAGGTCTAGTGACTGACATGGCGAATGCGGTAGCTACAGCAGCGTCGACGGCCGAGCCCCCTCGCCTTAAGATTTCGGCGCCCCATTCTGCTGCAACAACATCGTCGGCGACCACCATTCCTTTGGTGCCAGCAATGGGCTGTACCCTGCTCTCGCGAGCGGAAGCGATTGAGCCATCCCACTGTTTGACTTGCGGCACATCGGCCTTAGGATGGGGTTCGTTCTTGGTCGCTGAGGTGCAGCCAGAGCTTGCAAGAATCAAAAAAGAAAACAGGTGCCCACCAAAAATTTTCTGTAATTTCATAGATAGAATAATTTTATTTTAGTTAGGAGGCGAAGTCTATGGGTATTGAAACCGAGGCTCGACAGAATTCATGTCGGCCATCATGGCCTCCACTTTCCGTTCGCTTCGCTCACTGCAAGCAACCTACGGTTGTGCAATTTGGCCGTCATGGCCAAATTGTCGAATCTGCGTGGGACAGTTTCACGCAGATTCTCAAACCATCAACCCAACCAATCTTAAAATCCCTTTTAAGGAAGGCAAATTGAGCGAACGAAGGAGTCGTAGTGGTAACTACGGCGTACTGAGTGAGTCGAAATTTGACGATGTTAAAAGGGATTTTAAGATTGGTTGGCTCGACAGAATTCGAATCTGCGACCTCTACCATGTCAAGGTAGCGCTCTAACCAGCTGAGCTACGAGCCAATAAAGAAAGATCTCACTTAAACTATCGTAATCCGATCATTTCCGTCAAGCCGTAATTGCGAAGCTCTTTTCGTTGATATTTCTTGTGGAGTCGCTAAATCTTCGATACTTAAGCACTCATTCAAGGGGGAATAAATGAAGAATTTCGTATTCATTTTTTGTGTTTTTATTGGGGCTTTAAACACTTCTCAGGCCGCACCTACCGTCGATTCATCCTATTATTCGATCGCCTCCATGAAAACAACCGCCACCGTGGTTCCAGAGTCTCCCCTGAACGACAACATCCTACTCGAAGCCCGTCGTCAGTTGCTCGTAGACACCCAGCTAGGGGCTGATCCCCTGTCTATCATCAATACCCTGCTCACCCTTTGGCAAGTGATCGAAAGCAACAAGCCCGTGGTGAACATCAATACCAAAGGGGCATCCGCACTTCCGGACATTGCAAAAACGGATTGGACTTTGGTAACCGGCTGGAAACCCGAGCATGTCGTAAATTATAAAGTCGAGTGGTCGAATCCGTATGGCATGAAAGTCATCTCTCTCGATTTCGAGGTCAGACAAACCTATGGCGGAAGCTTAAAAGGCAAAGGCCAGTACATTGCAGTTGCCCGGGTCGTTCCGGTCGCAGTCAATGTCGACTGGGGATTTGATTTAAACGTAAATGTAAATGTTCCATCCGTCACGAATCGCGGAACCGTCGATGATCCTTTGGCCGAGATCGCCATGGAGGTAACCTATCAAGCAAAAGGAATGTTTCAGAATGAAACCGTTACTGAGCCCTACCTGCTTCGAGGAGACGGTTATTTTGCAAACACAAGGACGCACCAGATATTCTTTAAGGGAAAATGACTATGAAAACCTCTATGAAGTCCTCAGGTTCGGGTAAACCAAAACAAACAAAAAACAGCACTCGCAACGAGTATGAATTGGACTTTTGGGCGACCCAGAAAATGAAGCAGACTTCTGCCAAAAGTGACCTCAGACGGGCGAAAAAGGGCTTCGCCGCTCTTCCATACATCATCAATCCGATTTGTCGCAAAATCCATTTCTTCCGGTGAAGTATCGACCGGAATCATTTTTTCGATTTTGAACATCATCTTCCGAGTCACTTCGAGTAATTTACGGCAACTCTGACAGGCCATCAAATGGTTCGAAATAAAGGAACGCTCGCGTTTTCCGAGTTCATCGTCGAGAAGTCGCTGCGGCCAAGGTGCAGAAGCATTGTACTCAGGACAGCTATTTCCGAGCGCTGAAGGCCCGCGAGGATATTCGACTTCTGCTTCCATCTCTTGAAAGCAATACTTGATTCGCGTGGCCCAAGCCCATGATTCCATCAGCGAAGTTTCGATACCGAGGGTTCTTGCAATTCGAGAGTAACCCCACTTTTCGATGTGAAGCGTGGTGAGCAGGAAGCGCTCGATCGGAGCCATTCTAAAAAAAGGATGCGTCAGCTTTAAAAGCTTGGGGGGATATTTTTCGGCCCGTTCGATCATTGATTTCGAGGCGCGCTCTAAAATCAGTTCGTCGCTGAGGCGTAAAAGCGCAATTCGACTCAAGGTATCTTCGCTGATCGCAAGGCTGCGATCAAAATCTCCCCAAAGCGAGCGACTAATTCTTGTCAGTGTTTTAATATCTTCTTTATTCACCCAAAAGCCCCTAAAACTATTTAACCATAGCTTGACAGTAAGTGCTAAGATTGTTGTCATAGAAATCGTGAAGCCCCTTTTTTTGAATGTCGCACTTTTGTTTTCCTTGGCCTTTTCTCTCTGTCAAAGCTCGGCATTTGCGCTGGATGTCGTATTTTTGACACCTCAAGGACCGACTTTACTCAGATCCTGGAAGCCTGAGGAGCTGGCAAACCTGGTCCGTAAAGGCAAGAACCCGGGGCAAGCATTGGTAATCGAAGAATCCACACAGTCCCTCGAGCTCAATTCGAGAGCTGATATCGACCTCATTACCTTTTATGGCGCCAATTCAAAAGTGGCTCGAATTCCACGATTCATGATTTGGCGTGATCTCGTAAAATTAAAATGGGATGCGAAAAACAAATCCCTTTCAGCTCACGTCACTTCGACCAGCAGATTACTCGTGCCTAAGCAGATTTTCGACGTATCCGACATTCAGAAGATCGAGCTCGCAAAACACTCTCAGGTTTACCCCGGTACCGAACTTCGTATTCGGACGAACCCGGCTGCGTCTCGCGGCGAAAAACTATTCACTCAAAGCTGCCTGGCATGCCACAGCTTGCCCCAGACCAAAGGCGTTCAACCGCGCGAGTTAACCGAAAACAATTTAAATCAATTCAAGATCAAGCATGCTTCACTCGGAATCGAGCTCGATTCACGGTCCGTTCGGGGCTTACTCGCCTATTCTGAGGCTTTAGCTTCTCAGAAAAATGATGTACCATCGAAGAAATGAATCCCTCAAAAAATGCAGCTGTTCGCGTCCGTTTTGCGCCCTCTCCCACAGGTTTTCTACATATTGGCGGAGTCAGAACCGCGCTCTTTAACTACCTTTACGCAAAGAAAATGGGCGGCAAATTCCTTCTTCGCATCGAAGATACCGATGTCGAGCGTTCTGAAGCCCGCTTTACCACCGACATTCTCACCTCGCTGAGCTGGCTGGGCATCGAGCACGAGGAAGAAATACTTTATCAATCCAAGCGCCTCGATCTTTATCAAAAAATGGCAAACGATCTGATTGCACAAGGCTTGGCTTACCGGTGTTATTGCACGGAAACCGAAGTCGAAGCTTCTCGAGAGCAAATGATCAAAGAAGGCAAAAAGCCGATGTACGGGCGCACTTGTCGCGAACGTAAAGATGTTCCTCCCGGAAACCCATCGCACGCCATTCGTGCAAAATTTCCTCTCAGTGGCATTACCGGTTTTACCGATATGATCCGGGGAGAAATCACTTTTCCGAATGAAGATCTTGACGATTTCGTCATGATCCGTTCAAACGGCGTTCCGACTTATAATTTCGTGGTAGTGGCCGACGATATCGAAATGAAAATCTCGCACGTCATTCGCGGCGATGATCATATCAACAATACCCCGAAACAGATCTTTCTCTACGACGCCCTAAAAGCCACTAAACCGCTCTTTGCGCATCTCCCGATGATTCTGGGTGCAGACAAAAAGAAGCTTTCTAAGCGAAATGGCGAGACTTCGACCAATGCATACCGTGCTGAAGGCTACCTTCCAGAAGCTCTCCTGAACTTTCTTGTGCGTCTGGGCTGGAGTCATGGCGACCAGGAACTATTCACTCGTGAAGAAATGGTTGAGCTCTTCAATCTCGAGCATGTTCAAGTCAGTGGCGCCGTTTTTAATACTGAAAAACTGATCTGGATTGCCGGAGAGCATCTCAAAAAGGCTGATCCGAAACGCCTTTTCGACATTATCAAGACTGACTTCGCGACGGCATTTCCGGGTGAATCCTTTGCAGCGCTTCAGACTCCAGCAGTCACCAAAACCGCGCTCGAACTGATTCCGCATGTGCAGCTTAAGGTTAAATTGGTAAAAGAACTTGCCCATCAGCTTTATCCTCTTCTCGAAACCAGTGTCATGCCAGTCGATGCTTCAGGGCTAAAGTGGAATAAGGATGAAACCCAAAAAACCAAGATCAAAGCAGCGGTTCAAGAATTAATGAACACTTGGACGTCTCTGATTGCTTCTCGTGCGGCCACCACTCTAGGTGAATGCGGGATGGATCACGCCCGCGTCGATGCAGAACTTCGCGCGGTCAGCGAAAAATGCGGAGTTAAGCTTGGCGACCTCACTCAACCCATGCGTTTGTTCGTCACGGGGCAGGCCACTTCTGCTATTGGACTTTTCGACTTGCTGCCGATTCTGCCTTGGAAAACCATTCAAGCCCGATTGACCGCTTGCTTGCAATCCTAATTCGGAGAATGGTCGCTGACATAGCGACTGCGTTCTTCCGGAGGATCCCATTGTGCGGTCTCGAGTTCTCTCAGGCTTAAGGTCTTCTGGTCTCCAGTTCTGAATTCGACCGTCAATGACATTCGATCCGCACTTCTACTGATCACGCGAGCATGGGCAATTAAGGGCGTATCCGGCCCCATCGTATAATCGATATAACTCAAATACCGATCTTCGCCGGTAAGTCGATTTTCATCAAAGGCCGAACGAAAACGATTATAGGCTTCGATATTCTCGCCTTCAGGTATTTTTTTCCAAGGGGCATACATGTCATTAAATGAAACCGTATTCGTATTCTTAAGGCGAATTGTTTTTCGTTTCGAATCGACGTCGGCCACTTGCTGTAGGGTTACTTTTCCTTTTTGGTTGACCAGTACAAAATCATTGATGACCGGTACGTATCGATTGGGGTGGGTAAAATAATCGAAGGCATCGTCACTGAGTTTGAGTTGACCGAGTTGATTCTTTTTAAAATTAATAATCGGTCCGCCTTGCGACTCGACTTCTACTGCTCCGGTGAATTTATTTTTTCTCAGAACTTTTCCATACACTGTTTTTCCTTGTACTTCGAAGGATACGTAACGATTTTCTTCCGTGAGTAGGCTTTCGCCTTTAGGGCCTGCGCCTTCGTAAAGGCTCATAAAAGTACGATTCTCGATTTGAGTGGTAATCTGTCGGGTAGAATTTCCGAGCGGTCGACCGACTGCCATTTTAACCTTTACAGGTTTTGCTCGTACATAGGCTCGATAAAGTTGTGTGATTTTATCAGAGCTGGCCTTCGCCTGACTCGCCGATTGCGGTTTCAAAACGTCACGTCTTAATTGTCGATAGCGCTTCAAATAAGCCGTTCTTAACGTGGCCGGATCTGTATTCAGTGGAAGATCGAGTAATTTAAAAACATCCTCCGAAGGCCCCTGAGATGCAACCTGCTCAGTGTACCAGGGCTTTTCTTGCCAAAAGCGGTTTACATCCTTAAGCGGCGCTTTATCGCCCGACTGAAATGTAATTTGGTTACCTTTTGATGATTCCACCACCCGGTATTCGATTGCACCATTCTTGGTGCGAACTTCGACCATTTCACCTTGCCTAGGCAAAGGGTTTGCATCAAATTTAGCTTGGCATTCGCGACTGAGTTTTGCGGTATCGAGTTCGGCCTGGCCTAAGGTCACTCGCTTTCCATTTTCGAGTTCAACCACCAATGCCGTGCCTTTTTTATTACGCTCGATTACTCGTACCCAAACTACCTGGTGATCTGAATTTGTATAACTGATGTAACGGTTGCTCTGAAACTCGTCGAATGCATCATGGTCGAAAACATCGCGAAAGGTCTTTTGCGCAAGATCGATAGGCTCAGTGAGATGAGGCCATTGCATGGGTAGTTTCTTGGGATCAATTGCAATTTCGACTAGGGCACCATTTTCATCTAGCACCGTGGCTACAATGCTTCCATCGGGCTTTTGAATGATTTTTTGTGCTCGAACCAAAGTTCCGTCGCTGGAGAGTACTCTGGGTTGATCAGAGATGATTAAATCAGGAAAGTGCGGGCTGGCTCCGAGAATCAGCTTGGTTTCATCCAGAAGGCATTTATCCAACCCTTTGGAATAAGCAATCGTGGCGGATATATTCGTGGTGAAAATCAAAACTGTCATGCAGTTTTTAAAACTCAGACCCATTTTTGATTCCTTTCACTGACGCAGAGCCTTGACGCATAAAAAAAACTTAACGCCATGAGCATGGCCTTGAAACCCTGATTCAATTCAATGATATCCATCGTCCGTTTAAATTTCCACAACCATTTGGAGGTCGATTGCCCCGTAGAGGACTTGGCAATCCATGAGCGCTTATGAAAAGACTTCCCTCATGCTTGAAACCATCTTCTTCTTGATTGCAACCTTGTTTTTGCTTGGATCATTTGATGATCTCATTATTGACGCCGTTCATGCGTTTCACCGTCTGCGCCCTCGATCGGTCCTCAAGGCCGAATGGCAGTTGTGGCGAGCGTTTCCCGAAAAACCCATTGCAATCATGATTCCTGCATGGAAGGAATCCTCGGTCCTTGAGGCCATGGTTAATACCAATTTGGCGAGAATTCGCTACCAAAACTATAAATGGTATATCGGTGTTTACCCAAATGACGCCGAAACTTTGACGATCGCTCGAGACCTAGAAAAACTTCATCCTTCGCGAATTGTAGTGGTGGTTGCAGACCGACCTGGCCCTACGTCCAAGGCGCACTGTCTCAACTGCATCATGTCCGTCATTCAGGCAGAAAGCGATTCGTTATCGGATTTTAGCTGGGCGCCCCATTGGATCGCGATCCATGATGCAGAAGATGTGATTCATCCGGACGCCTTTACCGCAATCAATGCGCAACCTGCCGGGATGGACTTCATTCAACTTCCAATTTTTTCCTTGCCCGTGCCTGCTTCTGAGTGGGTATCAGGCACTTATCTTGATGAATTTGCAGAAATTCATTTACGCGAAATTCCGGTTCGAAAAGTCATGAACATGCCGATTCCAAGTGCGGGAGTAGGCACGTTCTTTTCGAGCTCAATTCTCATGAAGATCGGGCAGCGCTTTCGCTACTGGTTCGATGAAGAGAACCTTACCGAGGACTACGAAATTTCACTTCGTATAGCCCGTCTCGGCGGCAAGCAGGACTTTTTGCTCCTGCTCGATGAAAAACTCGATCTCGTGGCAACCCGCGAATATTTTCCAAGTGAGCTCGGAAGATCGATCCGACAAAAGACGCGCTGGACCACCGGAATAGGTCTTCAAACTATGGCAAAATGGGGGTCTTACGGAAGTCTTTCGACCGATATTTTCAAAAATAGAAACTGGTTAACTGCGTACGCCGTACTCCGTGATCGCAAAGCACTTTGGGCAAACCCGACAGTCATGTTTGCCTGGTTCATGATTCTGCTTACCGTCTTGTACATCATCAAATCTGACCGCCCCCTTCACTTTCAACACGAGCAGGCGATGATTAATCTCGTTTGGATCAATACGCTGCTCTTTTTCTTCAGGTTTTTTCAACGCGCCCGTTTTTGCGCACGGGTTTATGGTACCACTCAAGGGCTTTTGTCTATACCACGAGTGCTGCTTTCAACTTATATCAACGGTGTGGCTTGCCTGAAAGCTCTCTATCGCTACGCCTTTGCAAAGGCAAAGCATGAAGATCGAAAAATTGAATGGGATAAAACGGAGCACCGTTTTCCGACATTACCTACGGAGCAACACACATCATGAATATCTTATTCCTTTTAGCAACCCTGGCATCGAACACCTATGCAACCCAATTGATCGAAGAGAATCCCCTGGGACCGCACCTCATAGCCGGCTTTATTGACCAGTGCACCAACCAGCCCACTTCAATGACCACACCCAATGGCACTCAGCTGAAGATCGTTTTCAGCCACCTGAATCTTTCATCAGATCTCGATTTTACTGTAAAATACACTCTGGCCGGATTGCCCGAAGGAGCCGCTCAAAAACACACGCTTGAATTTACGTATTCGATTTCGAAAGAAGAGATTTCAAATCCAAAAACATTTCTCTTTAACTTGCCCAAAGATCGACACCTTGACTCAGTCGAAAAGCAATTCCCAGGTTCAAACATCTGGAATGTAGAGGTAGATTGGCGACAAGGAAAATTCGTCGGTAACGCTATTCATTCGATCTACCGCACGGATGAAACTCCGAGTTTTTATAAGCGAACTTCGGCCATCACCTGCAACTGGGAATCGGCGCCTGCAATTAGTTCTGAGTACTATTTTAACGCCGATCAAGAACTCATGACTTTGCAAAAAGTGATTGAGAATGATGACCAGATCGGGCTCGAAGATCAGTGGAGTGCGGGGCCCGGCGAAGATGCCTCACCTACTGGTGCGCCTCTCGAAACCACGCTTCCGGTAGTCGCCTATTACTTCCGGGGTCGCCACAAAGAATCGAGCCTCCATCAAAAAATCACTTTCGAGCAACGCTGGGATCTTACCAAGGGACAAGGCGGGGTCTTTGCTGATCGATATTCGTTTTCGCGTATTCATGTCGAGCGTTACGATTGGATCATCAAGGGCGCCTGCGGCAAATACATTAAAACTCAGGATGGTGTCCTGGATACAGGGGTTCGCACTACGGATTTTTATTCGGTACCCCAGTCATTGTCCGGAACCCCAGAAAAAATAGTCGATTTTATTCAATTGATGAGGCCGCCGGTCAACACCTGCGCCGAAGACTTGGGACAATTTCCGCATCCGACTCAATTCAGTCTCGATCAAAATGAAGACTTGCTCTTTTATCAGCCCACAAAACCAATCAGAAACCAATAAAACCCAACAGAAAAGGAAGAACCATGAAACCAAAACACACGATCCTCTTAATCCCCATTCTGATCCTATGCCAGAGTGCAAATGCAGCTTTGCAAAACACATTGGAAGTAACCGGCGTCAATGTCTCGAAAATGAATACCGCCAGTGATAAAGCGGCAGGCTATCATACCTGTAAAACATTTAAGGGCACCATTCAGAATAATACAGTTTGGCTGAAGCCACGCGCCAGTCACGGTAGCGGCAATTATAAGCACACCCTCGTTTGGCGACTGGGGAGTGGCTACGAAGGCTATAATGGGTTTGAAGAACAATTCGAACAAAATGTCGGCGACGGAAATTCATATGGCATCAACATCCCCACACTTCGGGATGAAATTCCATTCGTTCAACAAGCCGTACTTCTGATTACCACCGACCTCAATACCGGTGAAACTTCAAGCACCCAGAAACTCTTTACGGTTTCGCGCGAAGTGGTGCTGAATCCATCCGACTCGCTTGATCAGATCAAAGAAAACTGTTTTCAACGCTATGCTGCCTTTCCTTCGACCACCGGAGTTCTGTCTGACGGAAGCACGAACCCAAGCCAACTGAGCATCAAGCAAGGAATCCAGAAGCTTTGGGAAAATACCAGTGGCTCTTCCTGGGGATTCTTTATTGCGCCGTTATCTTGGATTTCGTTCGGCGGTTTTTCACTCGGTAACCTCGTCAGCTTTAACAAGAATTACTTTACCAATCTTTCGAAACAAACCGCCGAGACAGTGGATGTAACCAGCGGTTACTTGCTGTCACCCGGCGATTTTATTCAGATCTATACCCAGAAAACCCGTTACGTGACCAATTATGATGCAACCACTGTCGATGCTTGCGGTGGAACACAGACTCTTCCAGGAGCCTATAAGCTTCAATGGTGGGGATTTGCTTACCATGCGGTTCCGATCAATCCGTTTGATGCTACTCCTCCGGTCATCGACAATGTAGGCGCAAAACCCATGAATACTTGCCCAAAAGAACTGGATTCAGGTTTTGGAAAAGGAGGAGACAATGAATTCTATCAAACTAATATTTAGTGTTTCATTGTTCCTGGCATTTCAGGTGAACGTCTGGGCCTATTCAGTCAGCGCGGGCATTCGAGAGTATTATACCTCGATCGCAGGAAATAATTACGGAGGCGATGATGCCGCGAGGATGAAACTTGAGGTCTTCAAGACCGGAGCACAATCGATGACCTTGCAACTCCGATTTGGAGTGATGAAGCCAGACGATTCTGTCTTATTCAATCCGGTCTTGCGAACGACACGAGATCAACTCGAAGTCATGGTTTCTAGAATTGCGCATGGTAATGGTCTTGCGGTTTTTAAGCCCATGATCTACGTCAATCCAGGATTGGGTGCGCCGAGCTCGCTGCCTGAGCTACGCCCCACTTCATTGGATACCGTGATGACGAGTTACGAGCAGATCCTGAATGTCTATCGCTCATCGGCGGCACTTCGTTCTATCGATGAATTCGTTTTGGGAGCAGGGCTCGGAAGAACCTATACAGCGGAACTTTCCGCCCGCTGGAAAGCAATTCTTCAGAACTTCAAGGCGTCCTTGAATCCGGCGACTTCAATCAGCCTCGAACTATCGAATGAATCCGCATTGGTCAATCTCGAAAACTTTCAAACGACTGACCCCGGGCGTTTTTATGATACCTGGGCTGCAGTGGACAAAATCAGATTCACCTTGCCTGTGCAAGAATATCTCGATCCTGCGACCTTGGTACTGAACCCTCTCAAGCTCAAATCTCTGATGCTGAATCGCATGGAGCGAATTCATCACATTTTTCCAAATCGCAAAATCGGATTTTCGAATGTGACGCTTCCGGCATGTGCAGGATTTGCTTCTGATGAATCTGAAATTACCTGTACTGCGACCAAATACCAAGCTAACCAGGCACAAGCGCAAGCTGACGCTTTAAAGCTCTTTTTTGAGACTCTGGACGAAGTTGACGTGCAAACCGGCAACGTACTGGACTCGGTAGAAGTGATGGTAACCAGTACAGAATCAGAGCCCTTGGCTGAGAACGCCGATCTCCGCTACTTGCTCTATCACCCCTTCGCCAGAAAGGTGCTTGAAGAGCATTTGAAGATTAAAAATCATCATAGCTCGGAAGTCGATAGCCCAGCCCGGTCCTTTCTTCCGCCATCGGAGTCTCCGGGGGTGGTTACCAAGCTCGCTTGTATCTATTTCGATGAGATGAACGCCAAAGACATGATTGGAGCAATTCATGCAAGAATGCTCGAGACACTGATTGGCGCATTTCCAGATTGGCGTCGCGAAAGACGCTCAATTCGGTACTATCAGTCACAGGATCTAAAAAGTTGTGATGCCGTCTTCTACCTGGCTTCGAATTTTGTTCTCAATCCTCCGGCCTCATTCTATCCGGATCTCAGTGTCTTCGCCCAAGATCATACGGTGGCGTGGTTCAATTATAAATTCGATCATTTCTCGAAAGACTATGCAGAGCTTTCACGTCAGCGAACGCTTCACAAACAAGAGGCCCTTGGTAGTATTGATTTTAGCGTTCCCTATACTCTTCAACCCGATCAACCACCCACCGCCGAAAAGCCCGATCCGGGTTTTTATCGTTACTTCGAATACAAGGGCGAAACATTCGAGAAGCAAGCTACCTGGGATCCCGTAACCCACATCTATTCGAACAGCCCTGAATTGGGCTACATTCAGGTTCATCCATCGGCCGCAGTTTCGGTAAAAGTCCTTGCTCAAGCCCGGCATTCTATCAGCGGTAACAAAACCCCTTATATCGTTCAACAGTCTCTTGGACAGCGAGGCGCCCTATTTTACATTGCGGACCTACCCTTTTCTTTCATTCACTATGAAGACCGCTATTTGATTTTTTGCGATGTCATTTATGATATTTTGAAAGAACCAACGCCTAACCGAAAACCCGTAGCCTTGGTTCGACTCGAAGACATCAACCCATCGATTGCGGTCGAGAATATGACGTGGGTCATTGATTACCTCAGCGATCACTCGATCCCTTATTCGATGGCATTAATTCCACTCTATAGCAGTGTCTTTTACGATCCCCTCACTGGCGCGGCCACCTCGCTTTGGAAGCCGGTCGACCAATATCCTCAATTCGTAGGAACGCTCAAATATGCAAAAGCAAGAGGAGCCCAATTTGTTTTTCATGGAGTTGCCCATCAAGCGGGTGACCTGATTAGCGGTATCGACGGAAGCTCAGGGTCGGACTATGAGTTCTGGGATTGGCCGAACGACGCCCCATTGCCACAAGAAGATCCTGAGTGGGTGATCAAGCGCCTCGAACTCGGTGAATCCGTTCTCAATCGACTTCATATCCGCCCGGTTGCCTGGGAAGTGCCTCATTATGCTGCCAGTGCGATGGACTATTCACTCTTCGGAAAACTCTTTGAATGGAACTACCACCGTGCGATTTCAATCAAATCGGAAGTCAAACAGGACGTTACACTTGATTCAAAATACGGTTTTTTTAATTGCAGTTCGAAGGTTTGTCGCAGCAAACGAATTGATCTTGCGAAAAAACTCAATGTAACTGCCGACTATAAGACCTTCGGAACCCAAATCATTCCATACCCGATTTATCAGGACACTTACGGACAGTCATTGATTCCAGAAAGTGTCGGCATGGTCGATTTCGCCATGTACACACCGAGCACCTGGCGCCCGGTTTCGTTTCCAGCAGACGTTCTCCGCCGTGCGCGAAAACTCAAAGTGATTCGCGGTGCAATGGCTTCCTTTTTTTGGCACCCCGTTCTTTTGAATAAAGAAGACATTTACTACCGAGAAGTAGAAGGCAGTTATGACAAGGTCGGAGGTACCGCCTCTTTGATCACGATCATCGAGGGCCTGAAAGAACTGGGCTATGAGTTTCGCAGCATTGCTGACTGTGACTTGTTTCCAAGAAAAGACTGTAAAACCCCAAGGAGCTAATTATGAAAGATATAATAACGGTTTTAATCATCCTGAGTTCAATCACAGCATTCAACTCAAGCTACGCTACAGTTCAAAGCGCCGACCATGCCAATCCCATGGTCAGCGGCATGAATCTCACCGAGCAAGGCACCCACCTCTACGATGCGGCTGCAGACGGCAAACCAAAATTAGAAGCGCAATTGGCTGTAGATGAATTAAAGTCAATGGGGGCACACCATGTGATTCTCACTCCTCGCGCGACCATGACCAATCCGAAAGGAAACGATATCGTACCCATCATTTCAGCCGCCCAGCGAAGTGAGGAACGCAATCGGTATAAACGACTGATTGATTATATTCACGGCCAGGGCATGACCGTGGGGATTCGCCCAATTTTCTTCGTGGTCAAACCCGATGGAACCTTTCCATATCGAGAACAGCAGCCAGATGGAAAGATGAAGATATGGTGGCATGGAAACATTCAGCCGTCCGATCCGAACCGTTGGTTCGATTCTTTCAAGGCTTATTTGGATATCTATTTGCTGATCACCAAGTTAAATCATGTCGAAGAATTTACCTTGGGTGCGGAGCTCTACAGCATGACTGTAGGAATCGAAGACCAGTGGAAAGCATTTCCTTATGGATTTCCTGGGCAATGGTTAAATTTATTGCATTACGCGCGAAAGAAATTGGATGCCACGACCCGAATCATGTACGACATCAATTTCACAGATGATGTCAGTGATTCCGGTGGTCTTTCTGCCAGCGGCGGTGAGTTCGAACGTTGGCGATACCGCCTGGTTGATCTCGCGCATCCGACCAAGCCAGACGAGCTGGTGATTTGGAATGATCTCGTGTCCTTTTGGAAAGAACTGGATGCCGTTGGAATCGACATGTACCGCTCGCTTGCAAGTCCTCAGGATACGATTCCTGGAGAATATGATTCACTGGTAAAATTCCTGAGAATCAGAAGCGACGAATTCGCCAACCAGATGGACACCACCATGGCGAGCATTGAGGCGGTGACAGGCATGCACCAGTTTGCCTATTTTAAGGAGACCGGGTTTCGAAGCATTGACAATGGATTCATTGATCCGTTTGATTACGAAACGGGTACTGGCCATTATAATCCCCTGCACCAGGCAGCGGCCTATCAGGCAATTTTCGAATCATTTTGGGCGCCTCATTTTGACTGGTTCGGCGGTGGCGCTTTTTGGGATACCGGTGTAGACCCAGGTCGCAATCTTGGCATAGGGGATACGGGCTTTAGTCCGATCGGAAAGATCGAAACCACTCGAGTGATTCAGAACATCTTTCAATTCAAGTTTTAAATGAGGACCTTGCTGGCTTTACTTGCAGGCCTCAATTTATTCCTGGGATCAAGTTTGATGGCGTCCCCCCAAGTCGCCATTCGATTTGATCCCGGGTTTTTATATGACTCGCAAACGAGCCACACCGACCTCGCACGGAAAATTGACGAGAACTTTGAATATTGGAAATTTCAAAAAGTGAGTCGGGTCTATATTCTCTTTAATAATCCGGTCTATGGCGCGTTCTTCGCCAGCAAAATACCCGCACAGCCCAGTGAAAACAACTTTTCTAAAAGCGAGCTCTTAAAAAAACTGGTCACTCGTCTGCGAAAAAATAAAATCGAAGTGTACGCCTGGTTTTATCCGTTGAGGGCAAAACACGTTTGGCAGGAATTCTCGGACTGGAGGGCTCCGTATTGCAGTGGTCCCAATGAGTTTCTTTTAGACGCTCAGAACGAGCAAGTCAGGCGCTGGTACCTTGGGCTTGTCGCTGAAACGATCAATCACTACCCTCGTCTGAATGGTATTGATATTGCCGAACCTTTGAGTGCGCAGAATTGCGCCCCCGCAGAATTACATCGAACTCAAGCCTTAACCCGCCTCATCCTCGACATTTCAAAAATGGCAAAACAAAGACATTTGGGAATGAGCCTGACCCCCAACATACCGGTACACACCAATGGCAATTTATGGGGTTTTCAGGAGTTCGAAAATAGTTTTGGCGTCGATCTCTACGCTTTACTGAAGAAAATTCATTGGAATGTCTTTCTGCCACAACTCAATTTTCAGGAATGGCCCCAAAATAAATCCCACCAGGTGGCGTTTGATCCGGGGTGGGCGGATCGCGCACTCACCTCGTTGAAAAAGAACCTAAAACAAAAAAAGCTTGGCGCCACCCGAATGGGAATTCATCTGGAGTTCGTCGATCTGAAGACCAAAGATCTTATTGGATTAAGGAACTCACTGCAAAACCATCTGCTGGGCCAGAATTTTTGGGGAACTGATTTTTATGATTCGCACTTGGCCATTGAGATGAAAGTAAATCTGCAATGGTGGTCGCAGAAAAACCATTCCCAAAGATATTCCTCGAAAACGAAGTTTTGACAGTAACCGTTTTGATTCTACTGGCGGTGCTGCTGAGCCCTACGGCCCACAGCATGCCTTGATAGATTTTCTCGGGTTCATTGCCCGCAAGCAGGGCTATTCCTTCATGCACGGCCTCCATGCGCTCGGTGGTTTGCCTACAAACGACTACCGGAACTCCGAGTGTCGAAGCCTCTTCCTGAATTCCTCCTGAGTCTGTCACCACAAATGCACAATGTTTGAGCAAATGGCAAGTTTCGGCGTAATTCATTGCAGGTCGAATGTGGGCACGCGGAAGATCGCCCAAAAAGCGTCTGGCAGCCTCTTCTGCTGCTTGATTGGGATGCATTGGGCAAACTAATGCAAGATCCGAATGAGCGTTTAGAAACTCACGCAGGGTCTTAAACCAGGATTCCATGCTCGAGCGATTTTCACGTCGATGTGCTGTTACCAACACGGGAGTGAGGGCGTCTTTTTGAAGTTGTGAAATTAATCTACAAATCGATTCAGGTTCGGTTTGCTCTAAGGTCCATCTCAACGCGTCGATGCCGGTATTGCCTGTTATGAAAACTTGTTGGGCAGAAACGCCTTCCTTGAGCAATGCGTTTCTAGCAAGCTCAGTGGGAGCAAGGTGAAGATCGGCTATGGTTCCAATCAGTTTTCGATTGGCCTCTTCTGGAAACGGATGCTTGAGGTTGTAACTTCTTAACCCCGCTTCGTTGTGGGCTACTTTTACACCACTCTGAAATGCCGCCCATGCGGCCATCGCGGCAGTAGTGGTGTCGCCTTGTACAATCACCCATTCTGGCTTTTCTGAACATTCGCGCAGCAATTGTCCAATTCCTTCAAGCACCGCTGCAGAAGAAGACACCAGGCTTTGGTCTTGAGTCATGATGTTAAGATTGATATCGGGCTCGATACCGAAGTGATCCAATGCTTGCTTTAATAATTCTTTATGTTGTCCGGTGCCGATCAATGCAACCTGATCTTTACCAAATCTTTTTAAAAGCTCAAGATACAGAGGCACTTGCTTGATGACTTCAGGTCTTGTTCCTACGAGAATCCAATACTTTTTTGTGTGAATCGTTGTTTTCATGATGCCCAACTTAGTGCTATCTGATTCGTGTGACAAAAATAAATTTTATCATTCTTATATTCTTTGTGATTTCAAATGCCGCATTCGGAGAAACTCAAGTACCCGCATCGCCACCGTGGAAACTTTTTGGTGCCACGTATGCCGAAGCGGTACACTTAAATCGCAGTGACACTTTCGCAGGATTGTTAGTCGAGCGAGTCGGATTGCAAAATGAGAAAGCAGGCCTCGAGACCTATGCCGTGGTTCGCATTGGTGCAGACAGCCGCACTTATCTCGAACGATCGGACGCGGTTTATAACGACAATTATTTGTTTACCGGATTAGGTGTCGACTACACCCAACTGTTACCGGGATTGCGCCTTTCGCTGCAAGGTGGTTATTCCTTCGACCTTACCGACAAAATCAAACGAGCCGGAATCGACTACCGTGCGGGCTTTATGACTTATCACGAAATCAGGTGGACTTCGCGTTTCAGAAATGAAATTTATTCCGAGGGATTTTATATCAGACGGTACCGTGACTTCTTCGCAGCTTTGCAACTGAGAAGTTTTTTTGCGGCCTGGCAGAACGATGCTGATCCGTACAAAGGATTCGAAGCAGGCCCATACTTGAACTTTACCGGTTCACACGATAGTGCGGATTTCGATTACAATCGTTTTGTCGAAGCCCATTATGGCGCAAGAATCCGTTATCAGGGCCCACTCACACTTGCTCTTCAGGCCTTCGGAGTTTCGGGGCACCACACAGACGGAAATAGCAGTTTACCTGCCTATACTGATTTCAGGGTTTTGTTGACTGGATACTTTGAGTTCAACTAGAATGAAGTCATGAAAGACACAAACATGAGTTTCGACCTGACGATGAATTCTGATTTAGATACCGGAATTCAAAAAATAACGGAGGCACTTAAGACTGAAGGCTTCGGAGTCTTGACTCGAATTGACTTCGACCAAAAGATCAAAGAAAAGTTGGGGCACACACTTCCTCGAACGGTCATCCTGGGTGCTTGCAATCCGACGATCGCCTACGAAGCATATGTTCAAGATCCGAATATGTTACTCTTGGTGCCTTGCAATGTCGTCGTCACCGAAACCAGCAATCAAGAACTCAGTGCCCGATTCATCAAACCTTCGGCAATGTTAAAGGCGCTCGAAAACCCAAGTCTTTTGCCTTTTGCAAAGATTGCCGATTTGATGCTAGAGAAAGCTGTCACTAAGATTTAAAGAGTATTCCTGCAAGTCCAGCGGCAAGAATCAAAAGCGGCTCTGGTATTTTCTTGAACTTCATCAGAAGTCCAAACGAAATCAAAGCGATCGCACCTGTAGGCAAATCTATAATCGAGTGCTTTCCTAGAATTACGGTGGCGCCAGCGATTCCGCCGATGGCTGCAGCGATCACTCCAGAAATGCATGTTTTCATTCCCGGGTGGTATGAAAATTTTCTAAAATGCGGCGCCAGGACTATTACCAGTATCAAAGCTGGTAGAAACACACCCAAGGCAGCACAGAGCCCTCCTGCGACACCGGCAATCAGGCAACCGATGAATGCGGAGGTCACCAATACGGGGCCGGGCGTAATCATTCCCATGGCAATAGCATCCAGGAACTGCTGTTCGGTCAGCCAGCGATGTTCACTGACCACTCCACCGTGCATGAATGGGATAATGGCCAAGCCACTCCCAAACACAATGGTACCAATCTTAAGAAAATAGAAGAAAACTGAAGCGAGGGTTTTTAAAGAAGCCTCGCCTTGAATTCCGGAATAAAGGAATATGGGGCTTAAGCTAAGAGTAAATTTCGTTTTAGTCAGTTCAAAGAGAAGTGCTATGATTCCGCTTGCTAGAAAAAGCCAAACGCTCTGCGAGCCGGTTGCCAGCGTATAAACAGCACTCGCAAAACAGAGAATCCAAAGTACCGCTGTTTTTTGCAGCGACTTTCGACTCAGGTTAATTACGCTTCTTGCGATGATCGCAATAATCGATGCACCAACCCCATAGAACAGTGATTGAATAAAATGAATGTTTCCGAATGAAATATAGAGCGCAGCCAGTCCCAAAATCATCAAGAATGAAGGCGCGATCAAGAACACTGCACTGAGGGCAGCTCCTTTCAATCCCGCCTTCATCCAGCCTAAATACATTGCAAGCTGGGTTGCTAAAGGGCCCGGCGAAAGCTGCGAAAACACAAAGGCTTCCTTGAAGTCTTCAGGAGTAAACCATTGGTTTTCGGTTACTAAATTGCGCTGCATGTGTTCCGCAAGCGCGGTCGGCCCGCCATAGCCCACGGCCCCGAGCCATAGAAAATAGTTCAATAGCTGTCGTAAGGAAAATTTAGATTCAGGCTGATCTGCAGACGAGTCTATTTCTTGCTCTTTTCGTCTTCTTTTTTATCTTCCTTTTTGTCAGCCGCCCTAGCTTCTTTCATTTCTTTGCGGTCTTTCTTCATGTGCGACATGGCTTCTTTACATTCAGCCGAAAATTGAAATTTTGGGTTCGCCTTCTTATAGACCCACATGCACTTCAACAAGCCACCGCCCACTTTTTCATCCTTGCAATTGGCAGCTTGCGCATCCGCTTGGCACGCAGTATTGATCGCTTCTGCATCCGCCTTGATTTCAGCCTTTTTAGGGGCAGCAGTGGCGGTCATTGCTGACATCAGGACTAAAATAATTGGAAGTGATTTTCTTGAAACGTTCATCGGTCTCTCCTTGAATTGGGGGTTTCATTTATTTTATCATTTCTGTTTATTTAATCAACACGGATCGGATTTAATCGCGGAAAATAAAAAATGCTGCAGCCAGCATGCATAAAGACGCGTAAAGGTAGTTGCGTGTTATTGGCGTTTTTAAGTAAAATATAGCGAACAAGGCAAACAGCCCCATCGTTACTATTTCTTGAATGATTTTGAGTTGCGGAACTGTAAAAACCATGGCACCCAGTCGATTGGCCGGGACCTGAAAACAGTACTCAAAGAACGCAATACCCCAACTTACCGCGATCGCCATCCAAAGTGGTGCGGCGCGCAGATTCTTAAGGTGCCCGTACCAAGCAAACGTCATAAAAGCATTAGAGATCAAAAGCAAGAAAATAGGAAGCATTGGCCTGAATAGACTTTGCATGAATCCAATTATGAATGAGACGGAACGGTCAGGGCAATTCTTTTTTGTTCCTCGAGATAAGGCAGTTGGTAGTCCCGCACAAAGTCAGCCTTATAATCGCGATAAGAAGTCACTGCACCGATAGTCTTTAAAAAACGAATGAACAACCATGGCAAATCGAGTTGGTAAGAAAGAAAACCGCTTCGTGCCCCACTCGGAAAAAGATGATGATTGTTGTGCCATTCGCCCGCCACGTATCCGGGCCATACTTGGTTGACCGACATGTCTTCATGATGAAAATCAGATCCAGCGCGCTGCCGATTTTTACCTCGTCCATGACCATCGTAATTGTATGTTCTTACTCCGATCGCCCAGACTGCTGCCCAGCCAAAAATGGCCACGGCAAGTGGTAATCCACCCAGAAAATAAAAAGCGGCAAACCAAAAGCCCCAATTCAGCGCATAATGAAGAATGGTGCGCAACGGATGGCAAAGGGTTCCATACTTTAAGTACTGGGCATAAGAATTTAATTTTACACCAGTATGACACATGAGTTTCGAAAGCTGCATGTATTCGGCTTCTGAAAGATCGGTACGGATCATCTGGTGATTAGCATCTGCCAGAAAACAATAAAGAAATCCTCCATGTACATTGTACGGATCTCCTGGCTTCTCAGAGCTCTGGTGATGCACATGGTGAGAGATGATATAAATCTCTTCTGGAATAATTTTAATGACCAAGTTTCGACACACCCAAATGACAAATTTATTCCTAAAAACGAACGCACGGTGGGTGCCGTAACGATGTAGCCAGAAGGTGCCGTGACTGCCCATGAGTACCATGCTGTAAACAAACCCAAGGAGCGCGAGTGGCCAAGTAAAGTAATGAGTAAAGAACAGAAAAAACGGAAACGCGAGACTGAGGCTCAATGACCATCCTAGAAGTGGAAGCCAATTCTTTTTGGAATTAAAGATGTTCATTCGTCTAAAAAACTCGCGAAAAATTTCACGAGGGGTGGGCTTGTAAAACTCACCATTTTTAACGAAGCCATAGGCTGGCGGATCGAGAACACGACACATGAAGCTGAGTTTTTGTTGGCATTTTTCCATTAATCACTATCCAGTCGGAACGACCGACTCTCCCCGTCAATTACGCTAACACAGGGGGGCTTACAAGGGCTAAGATTTTAAGCTTCTTTAACTACTTAAATGGGGACGATGTGGCTCAACTCTATTATATACTTACTTACGAGTGCAAATTCCACCGGCATCGATGATTCCACAATACGAGATGGCCATCATTTTATCTGCAGGGTGTGCCTGGGCGCATAGTGCAGCCCCGAAAGTCTTCTGTTCCGGGTTCTTCCATTTTTTATCAAAAACCAAATGGTACTGAATGTGTTCTTGGTTGAAGGTAAACCCCACACGAGGGGCCCAGCCCTGCACTGCTACTGGAATCGCAGCATCATTTGCAACCACAAAAGGAGCCCCGATTTCGTCTTGAATTTTTCGATCCTTCATTGCTGGCTGTGAATCAACATTCACTTCATTTGCAGAATATCTGAAGACCTTTGCATTGCCAGAATCTCTGAACTCACAAACCACGGATGCAGTTTCGCTTGGCGTAGGGGTCGGCGTTTGGGCAAATGCATTTCTTGCGATTAAACTGAGTAACATGATCATCATATTGAGCCTCTGAAGCGTTGAAGTTAAGCTGCAAAGTACCTGACAATTTAGCTAATGTCCATGCTTCATCAAGCACATGAAGATTTTCTTCATTAAATCAACTACGTGTAATTAAACGTTTCACTTAAGAGAACATCTTCATTCTAATTTATACATATAAATTTGATAAGATTCTTGACGACTCTGATTCGATCGGGCATCACTAACTGCAAATTACTTCGTCAACCCTCAAAAAGGAACGTTATGAGTTCGCTCAAAAAGCACTTCGTTTATTACCCCTGATCACCCTCGCCTTGTTACTGAATGTTAATTTTGCAAAAGCGCAGGATCTGAAATTCTCTGGCTGCGAAATTGTCCGGCAGGAACTTAGAAAGACTGGAACGGATTAAAGATTGTGCAGACGGGGGCCGCACTACTGCTTACCAGCACAAAGAAAATAAAACCAAATGAACCCTCGCTCCATTCCCTTAGATTTTTTGAGAACTCTTGCGATTTTTCTAGTATTCACGAGCCATTTTCGAATTTTCGCTAAAGATCTCTGGTTCGGCAGGCTTGGCGACTTCGGTTGGGTAGGTGTCGATTTGTTTTTTGTTCTCAGTGGTTTTCTGATTTCAACCCAGCTTTTTAAAGAAATAAAAAAGACTGGAGCAGTCTCTTTTAAAATTTTTTACATTCGACGTGGATTCAGAATTTGGCCCAATTATTTTTTTGTCCTGGCCATTTATTTTTTAATTCCTGCATTCATAGAACGAGGTAGGTTGGCCCCATTATGGAAATTCCTTACGTTCACTCAAAATTTTGGACTAGACTACACGGCAACTGGGGCATTCTCCCATGCTTGGTCACTTTGCGTAGAAGAGCAATTTTACTTAATTCTGCCTGCACTTCTCATCCTACTTGTTCCCAGACTGCATTTCAAAAGAGCAATACTACTCTTTTTAGGAGTCATCGTTTTTGAAATCATGCTTCGCACCGTTGTTTGGCAAAACTGGGTAGCCGAGCTTTATGCCAATGAACATCACAAAGGTTTGTCTCGAGTATTTTTCCGTGAAATATACTATCCCACTTATTGTCGATTGGATTCGCTCGCAACGGGGACAGGCATCGCTGCTGTTGTTCAATTTTGCCCTAGCCTATGGGTTCGTTTACGAAATCACGGAAATATTTGTCTCGCATGCGCAACTCTCGTTCTTACCGTTTCATATTTCATCGCCGAAGACGAATACGGCCTCTTCGCAGCCTCGGTAGGATATACTGCCAATGCCGTCGCTTTTGGACTACTCCTGATTGCCGCGATTTCGTCCAATGGATTATTGGCTAATTTTCGTTTTCGATGGGTGACTGTCGGTGCAAACCTGGCATTTTCTTTCTACCTCACCCATAAAGCGATGATTCATCTCTGCAAGGGCTGGCTTGCAAACTTGAGTTTAGATCCAGGCTCCATCCTTTACCCACTGTTTATTTTAACAGTGTGCCTGCTTTCCAGCACACTTCTCTACTTCTTAGTAGAAAAACCTTTTCTAAGGTGGCGCGATCGGTTTTTGCATCAAGAGTCACTTCATTTTAGCTCGTCGAATTAAGTGACATTTCCTGATATTTCGCGAGCGCTCTATTTTCCCCATAAAACCCTTTGCCATACCCCAGTTGTTTGTCCATTGGAGGACAAAAGAGTAAGTAAGTGGGCGGATTCTCAATCCTGAAAATTTCGAAGTTTGAATAATTCTGCTTCTCAAGCTATATTTTAAGAAGTGCCCCTAAAAAACATTCTATTGATCATGCTTTCACTCTACTTCACTGTCGAAAGCCAAGCTCAGGATCATAAAGCGGGCCTGCAAGCGACTCTGCGTCGCTCAAGTATTCCTGACCACCGAATTGCTGAACTGTCATTTTCGGATGAAAAAATTGCTGTTCCTTTTGTAGCGAGCGAAAACAGACTGAGGCCCATGGTCGAAATCAAAGGGCGCCTCAGTGACCCTCACGCCGAACTGGTCATTCTCGAGGGCAACTCATCCCACCTGGTCAAATCGCCCGGAAATTTTTCGATTTTCATCTTCCTGAATTCAAACGTCAGTTCAATGGTTTTTCAAATGAGAAAATCCGATCGAAAAGTAAAAAATGAAAAAATATTTATTTTAAGCCCAGGAGTTAAAGACCATTACCTCGCCTCTCATAGCGGAGAACTGATGGTTTATCTGGGCCAAGGAACATTCCGGTACTTTCAAAATAATTTTGGAAGTTACAGTTCAAGCTCAATGGTTTTTTCTGCCGGCTATCAAAACCAGATCGGAAAATCCCAGTTCAGCTATTCTGCCGATCTCGATTTCACGCTTTGGAATATTAAAACTTCTCCTCAAAATGCATCTCCTCAAGTCCTTCGAGTTCAAGGACAGGCCGAATACCATTTTCTGGGTTCGGGAGCGTTTGAAATCAATCCCCTTGTTGGCGCTCAATACTTCACCATGTTCTCGAATGGAAGTCGCTATGGATTCTCAAATCTGATTGCCCCGGAAATCGGCTTCAAAGCAAATTACCGTTTACGAAATGAAAACGCGCTCCGACTCAGATTTTTGTACCTGCCACTGGACTCCTTCACCCAGACCTCAAAAATAGGGACCGACACTTCCATAACTTGGTCCAAACGACTGAAGAATGAGCACCGGGTCGAAGTCGGACTCGCCTATTGGAACGAGCAGTTTTCTCCGAGCCCTACTGCCCAAGTCAAAACCAGCATGCTGTCTCTCAAGCTAGGGTATTCACTGTAAGGTTTTTGACGCAAAAAAAAGTACCCTTCTATTTTGCATTTCAAACCATTCCTCCCTATTCTAAATAGAAGATGAATATCTCTTCTCTCATGGGAATTATTGCGGCGCTTGCGGTGTTGGGCCTCTCTGTGTCGACGGCAACAAAGTCGGCCATGGTCTTTCTCGATCCACACGGAATCCTCATCGTCATCGGTGGCACGATATCCGCTGCGCTCCTCTGTTTTCCGTTCAAGACCTATGCTCGGGTTGCAAAAGTACTGCTGCATAAATTCTTGGGAAATTACATAACGAAATACGATGTGGCGATCAACGAACTGGTCGATCTCTCGAAGGGCGTGCGCAATAACGCCGACTATTTTGTAACCAAACAAAAAACGATCAAGACCCGCTTTCTTAAGGACGCCTTAGAGCTGCTGATTCAGGGAGGCATCACAGAAGAATCGCTCGACTCTATCCTTAGAAAACGCGCCGAAACCCACAAAAAACGCTACAACTATGACGTCGTGGTACTTAAAACCATTTCAAAATTTCCTCCTGCCTTCGGTCTCATGGGCACCACTCTCGGAATGATTTCACTTCTTCAACAACTCGGTGGAAAAGACTCTCAAAAACTTTTAGGGCCCGCTATGGCGGTCGGCCTGGTCGCCACCTTTTATGGGATCGTGTTGGCAAACTTGGTGCTGATTCCTATTTCGGAGAATCTGACCATGATCAATCGGGAAGATGAAACGATCCGCGAAATCGTCATCGACGGACTGCAGATGATCCGAAGAAAGGAACATCCTCGCGTCGTCGAGGAATCGCTCAAAAGTTACCTTCTGCCACAGGAACGTGCGCTCCTGAAAACCTCAGGAACGTCGACTAAACCATCTTGAACACGCAAAAGCATTTAGAAGAGGAACGCATCGAAGATGGCGAAGGCAATTGGCTGATCTCGTATGCCGATATGATGACCTTGCTCGTTGGCTTTTTCGTGATTCTCCTCAGCTTTTCAAAAATCGATGATGAAAAGCTCGAACAAGTAAAAATGGAAGCCGTAAAAGAGTTTGGCGGGATTTACCAAATTCCATTCGGTGATTTGGCCAATCGACTGAAAGCGCTTTTAGATAAACAAGGGCTCGGAAATCAGTTCGTGATCAAATCAAACAATACGGGTGTAACGATCTCGTTCTATGGAGCGGTTTTCTTCGACCCGGGCTCAGTCGAACTCAAAGCGGAAGGACAAAAGCTGCTCGATCAACTGATTCCCGCGATTCAAACCGAGGCAAAAGACCTTCAGGTATTGGTCGAAGGACATACGGACAACGTACCGGTCAGCAGTAATCTCAGATTCAAATCAAATTGGGAGCTTTCAGGCATTCGAGCTTCAGAGGTGCTCGAAGTTTTTGAGAAGCACGGTTACGATAAAAAGCAGCTGACTGCTGTCGGTTACGGAGAAGCAAGGCCCATCGTGCCCAATGAAGACACGAAAGGTGCAGCGATCGAAGGCAATCGCGCACAAAACAGGCGAGTAGTGATCAAGTTGATCAAGCCAAGCGAAAATGTTCTCGACAGCGCTTCAGTGATTCCCTCAATCGAAACCAATCAAAAGTAACGCTTATTTTGATGTTTTTTTAACTTCAGAAGCAGGCGTTCTGACGTTCGGACTTTCGTAGTACATTTTAAAACCTGCGTAGATCTTATTTGGATCATGAATCAACTGGCGATTATTGTTCCAAAGGTCCTTCCATCGATTGAGGGTTCCGTAAATCCAGTTCGAAATCTTAGAAAGCGTGTCTCCCTTTTTAATAGAATAAGGCATTCCGTTTTTCTCGACGACGGCCACTCGGTTTAATCGAACTTTTAATTTGATTCCAGGTGAAAGGACACTTGGGTTCTGAATCACAGTCCGATTTGCAGAATAGATTTCTTGCCAACGACTGAGGTCGCCCAACAACTGAAATGAAATTTTCATGAGCGTGTCACCCGGCTGAACCACGTAATCCACCTCTTTGCCTGACGAGGAAGGAGCCAAAGGTAATGAAGCAATCGAACGATCACCTTTTTGCGCTAATACCGGCGTCGAAACGGAGGATACCACTGAAGTGGATTCTCCTGACGGTAGCTCGGCTGGTGTTTTTGGTGCGGCCGGCGCCATTGAAAGATTTGCCTTTTGCTCCGGCTGTAGATCAGGCGGAAGCGGCGCAATTTCCGAATCATTCCCATTCAGTTCTTCTGCGTATTCCGCAGGAATAGCGAGGTCACCCGTTTCTTGATTTTTTTGAGGTGAAGTGCAGGCCATTTGCGCCCCCAAAAATACAACAGAAAGCAATTCGAGGCGGAAACGGGTTTTCACTCGTCTTCTCCCGTAAATTTGAGCTCATCCACCAGTGGCGGAAAGGGTGCCAAGTCTTCAATTCGTGGATCATCCAACAGCTGATTCAGTTTTTTAATTCTAACCGAACCTTCATTTTTTCCATTTTCGCAAAGTGATTTCAAAAAGTCTCTCTGATGAACCAATTGGTCGACAGCAGACTCCATGGTCCTGCGCGCAGGTTCGGAAGTCGGCGTCTTGATCAATTCTGTTTGAAGTTTACCGAGCTCAAACTCTGTCAGTTTTAAAAGTTCGATTGCCGGATTCATCAACGTGGCGAGCAGAACTTCCTGCCTGACTTCTTCAACCAGGCTCTTTAATATCGCTTTTTGGCCACGAAGATTTTGAATATGGTTTCTGACTCGATCTTCGCGATGGCGGACTGTTTTTGCATTTCTTGCCTCATTCGATTGAAGCCTGAAATTCTCTTCCTCTGAAAGCCTCAAAGCACCATTTAATTTTTCAACAGTCATACGCAAATCTTGAAGTTCATTCTCAGAATCACTCCACTTTGCCTGTTGCTGATGAACCAAGGCTTCAACTTTTCTGATTTTATCCGAATAAGCTTTTGTCTGAAGCGTACGATTTAATTTTTCTTGTGCGAGAGCCTCACTGAGGACTTGCTCCCTTTTGACCAGGTCGATAATCCATTGGCCTTCTTCTTTGCTCTTTTGGCTCAAGCGATTTACCCGTTCAGTCAGCTTTCGATTTTCTTCTCGAAGGGTGATTCCATGTTCACCAAAATAGTTCTTTTCGCGTTCTATCAACTCAATCTTGGCGTTCTTCTCGGACAATTCGCTAGCCAACTGATTGAGTTGAGCTTCTGCTGCCTGCATTTTCTTTTCGAGCTGAATTTTTTCGGTCATGCGCTTCTGAAGAATCATTTCATTCGCGATCCGGCTAAACCCCGAATCAACTTGAAGCTTCTTCTGAAAATGGATGTCCTCTTCATCATCGACCTGAAGCTGGACTGGTTTTTGTTCCCGATTCATTGATTTGCGCGTCTCCATAAGACTCATCGACCCATTTCGACAGTTTCTTGAGGAGTACCGTCACAAAATTGGGGCAAAAAACTCCGCATTCGGGCGAAAATTTAAATCTTTTTCATGTAAGTCAAAAGAGACACACCCACCTTGGTGAAGTGTTAATTATTTCAAATATTTACACGAAGTGTGTGTAAATACAAAATAAAGCTTATCGTTTTCATCGTTTCATCCGATAATTGATCATAGGCGTCAACTATTATTAGGGGAATATTAGAATAATGCTCGGCAAAACGAAACAACTCATCGCTCTACTCAGCTTAGGGATTCTTTCGTCCTGCTTGCCTCAAGACATTGCAATCACCCAAATCTCTTTACCATCCAAGTCTGATCAGGTCAGCTACGCCGGCTTTACCGGAATTGTGAGCGCAAAAAGTGAAGGCGCTACCCGGGTTCATGTTACCTGGAGCATCTCTACCGATTCATCAGTAACCGGCTACCATATTTACGAAGTCAGCAATCCCATGCAGCCGCTGTTGCTCGCAACAGATTCAGCTGTAGCAAGCTCGCACATTTTCACCAATCGAAGTGCCTACCTGAATCTTACCTCGGGCCAGCTCTATTCGTTTCAGGTCAAGGCATTCAATCACGAAGGTGTCGAAGATACGAATGCCATCGTAGCCCATGCCATTCCTTATGGTGGAATTACCGCAGCAAATGCAACTTCGGGTTCCTCGGGAAAATTCACTTTCAATGATGTTAGCACGGCGGATTCCGCTGCTCTTTTCTGTTCGGCTTCACCGACGCCATCACCGTCTCCTAACCCGGCAGGAGATGTGGCCATAAGTTGGGTAGTCTCCGGATCGAATACACTGATCAATACTACGCCCGTAGGTGCGGCTACCTCCGTCACTTCTGCAAATTTTGGCTCGTCACAAGGAGTAACCTTTGTAGAGGGAACCACGTATTACTGCGGAATCGCTCTGACGATTCAAGGCTTCACTGATTTTAATACGCCGCTGATTCCATTCACTCCAGTAGGAGCTGCAACCAAACTCAGAATTGTCTACACGGGCTCGACCAGTGTGAATGCAGGAGAAGTGCTTCCTAATTTTCAGGTACTCGTAGAAGACAAAGATGGGTTTCCGGTGACCTACGGTTCGGATTCAGAAATTGGAATCAATCTTTCTGCGCCCGGTATCTCCGGAAATCTCTCGTGGCCAACTACGGCAATCGCTAACGGACTCAGCACCAGCGGTACTGCAAACATCAACGATCCGTCTTGCACCGGAATCTCATGCCCCGTTCCAGTATCTCTTCAAGTTGCGAGTCAACCTGGGCAAACCATTACCCTGACTGCATCCGCTGCAAATGCATTTTCTTCGGGCGTTGCGCCGGCACCGGTGTCGATTACTTTTACGGTAACGCCATCGAACGCAACGATTGCACAAATGTCTCTTACTCCCGCTTCACCGAATGTCTCAGGGGCAAACTTAACTGCCGATGGCACCCACCCCTATTCGATCAACTTTACTTTTACCGATCCTTACGGTAATGGGGTTCCCGGCGTTGCACCATCGATTACAACGACAATGCTACCCGTGGGAACTGGGCAACCTCCAACCGAAATCATTTCTACTCCGAACGCTTCCGACTCGACCGGAAAAACCACCATTACTGTCGCATCGATGGGAACAGGCCTCAGACAATGGAGCATGAGCTCGCCAACAGGCATTCTTTGTCCGCCATACACAGGCTCAGCATCGACCACCCCATCATTCTCGAACTGCGCCGTGACCGCTAACTTTGATCCTGGTAGCCCGAATAAATTCGGTTTTGCCACACTTTCGCCTACGACTTACGGACTTCAAACTCCATTTTCTGATTTCGTAGTCTATATCGAAGATGCCAAAGGAAACGTCGTCACGAACTCAAATGCGCTCGTGTCTCTGTCTTTATCCGCATCATCCGGATCTATGCCTGCCGGTGCAGCACTTTCTGCCGGCGCATCGAATCCCACACTCACCACCTGTAACGGAAATATTTGCGTTCCTGCAGTTAACGGAATGGCGACGTTTCATAATCTTTCGATCAATAAGTCAGGAAATTACTACATCACCGCAAACTATGGTTTGAACTTCTCTACCACTTATCCGATCAATACGAATAAAAAGGTGATCACCATCGGTACCGGCACAGTCACCCAATCGACCCTTTCGATGCAAACTCCGGTTACACCAGTGAACGGATCTAACCCTGCCACCTACCCCGCGGTCTCCGGCAGTTGCCAAGCCCTGAAATTTCAATTTGAAGACAGTCAAAATGACCTAGTGGCCTATTCAAGCACCGCGACCAACTATCCAAGCAGTGTCGTCGTCAAAGCATTCACCGGAACTTCGTTGGGTGCCTTGCCGACCACGGTTTCGAACGCAAAATTCTATAAGTACAATAATACCTCGGGCGCTTGTACTTGCGACAGCAGCACCTTGATCACCCCGAATCCGGATGGCAGCAGTACGATCACTCTCGGGTCGACCTCTCACAATATTATTTGCGTTACAGACTCGACCGCAGAATACGTCACCATCGAAGATACGCTTCATTTTGCGCCAACCACGAGCAATACCGGTTTTACCGGCACTCTGGCATTTGCATTTCAACCGACACAAGTCGCACTGAGTGGCGGCACATCCACTTCGCCGACTTCGATCAAATCAGGTGGGACTTGCGGGCAGGCACTTACTTTTTATGCAGAAGGCGCAGACAATACTGCGGCCACTGTTCCGATTTCGACCACAACCTTTTATCTTCCGGTTACCGCAAGTTCGGGTGATTCGAGTATCGTCAAATTCTTCAGTCAAGCTGGCTGTGCGCCCGGTAACCAAATTACGACCACTCCTTGTTCAGTAAACGGAACCAGCTATGTTTCGTGTATTCCGATCACTTTGGGCTCAGATACTTCAAATTTAGCATCGATTTACGCAACGGATACCACGGGTGAAACGATTACGATTGGAGCACCGGCCACGACCAATGGATTTTCGCCGCAATCCGGGTCTCCGACTTCGGTCTATACTTTTTTTACTGCCTCACAAATCGAAATCTCAACTACGGGTGCATCGACTCCGGTGATCACCGGACAATTGTCCGGGCCATACAAAGTTTATTACGAGGATTCAATGGGCGGCCATTTGCCATACCCAGGTTTTCTACAACTAAAATTGTTCTCATCCACCAACAACGCACTATTCTACTGCAAAAATTCGGTCACTCCGCCCAATTCTGTGACCGGCGATGGATCAGTTCTTGGCTGTGCCATTGGTGCAGCAGTTCCAGTTACGATCAGCGGACAAACCGTTTATCAATATCCGGTCACGATTTCGAATTCGACAAACTCTAGCGCTCTCACTGAATTTCAATTTTACATGCTCGACAACAGTGTAGAAGGCGTTACGCTCTCCGTAAATAACGGTGTCGGCGGATCACTCGCCACCGTCACTACGGGCAATATCAATGTATTGCCGTATGTCGTCCTTTCTTCTGGCGGAAGTTTTGCTCCGTCGAACAGCAGCACTTCGATCACTTCAGGAACTTGCAGCACTGCATTCACCCTTTCATCCGTGAATGCTGCGGAACAAACGAGCAACATGCTCGCAACTACCACGTTTAATGTTCCGGTTTCGAATAGCGCGAATATTTCAAACATCACTTTTTATGCAGGAGCCTGCTCGGGTGGTTCATCTGTACCTTTAAGCCCCGTGAATACAAGCGGAGTGTGGACGATTCCGGTTACCCTTGCTGTCGGAAGCAACTCGACAGTCATCTATGCGAGCGACAACTCTGCCGACACGCTGAGTGTGAGCGCACCTGCAACTTCGAGCAATATCAGTCCTTACGCGGGCTCATTAGGAACAAGCTCTAACCCAGCCAGAGTAAATTTTAAGGGAACGCAGTTAGCCATCACCGCGCCTTCGACTCCAATCATCACCGGTTCTTATTCATCTGCATTTACGATCAATCTAAAAGACTCGGCAGGAGCGAACCAGTCTATTCCTGCAAATTATACGCTGAACTTAAACGCATCGATCGGCGGCGTGACGGATGCTAACATTTCATTTGCATGCGACGCGAGCGGCAACCTTCAGTTGCCGAACTCAGGTTCATCGCAGGGTTCGCAATGTAACATTTCGCATAGTGGCTCCAACTATCAAGTTTCGATGGGAGCAACCGGAACCTCCATTCTGATTTATATTCTCGACTCGACTGTAGAGACCGGAATCATCGTTAAGGTATCTGATGCCACTTCTGCATACACCCAAGCACTCACTAGCTCATTTACGGTATTGCCATATTTTGCGATCGCGGCCGGCGGCTCTTACACCATGGGCACCATGCCGACCACTTCGTCGACGTCTATTCCCGCATCTGGCACCTGCAAACCTGCATTTACTTTAGCTGCAACCACTTCAACCGGTGGCATCAGTACTTCGATTGCAGCTCACCCGACTACGACATTTTTACTGCCGGTTTCAAATACCACCGGTGGAGCAACACTTTCTTATGATTTTACGGACGTCTCTTTCTATACCGGAGACAATACGTGTGCGGCCGGCAGTCTCTTAATTCCATCCTGCAACCCGAGTACGCACGCATGCACGCTTTCAGTAAACTTATCCAGCTCAACCACGATCTATACCAAAAATAGTTACATGGAGTCCTTTTCGGTCAATGCTCCATCTACTACAGCCAATATCAGCAAATACTCTGCTTCACCAGCGGCCCTATCGATGACATTTACTGCCTCGCAACTCGCATTAACCCCTCCGGCAAGTGCTGTTCTGAGCGGACAATACTCTGGAGCATTCGTCGTTAACCTGGATGATGCTCACGGAGACACGGCAGCTTTACCCGGTTCATTTACACTCACTACATCATCCGCTAACCTGAATATTTATTGTAGCGCTACGGGAGCAAGCCTGACTTCGAGCACGAGCACGGCTTTGGGTTGTTCACTCACTCGTACAGACACCACTCATTATGCACTCACTGTTGATTCTTCTAGTACATCAACTTCCTATAAAGCGGCTCTTTCGCTTTACGTATTAGACAATGTCACAGAGACAGTCACCTTGGGTATCAGCAGCGGGTCATACACCAGCCCGACGCCATTAAGCATAAACGTTCTTCCTTATATGGTATTGTCGGCAGGAAATTACACTCCGACCTCGATTCCTGCTACTCCGTTGTCGACCACCTCTTTTTCGTCTGGTGTCTGCTCTCCAGCGTTCACGCTGACTGCAGTACAAGCAGATGAAACCGGAAGCGGTTCGGTTCAGGCGAGTCAGACATTTCCTCTAGCGATCTCGAATACGAGCAGCCCTAGTTCGGGCACGCCTCTCAGCAATGTTACCTTTCGCAGTGGTTCATGCTCAGGCACCATTCTTACCCCGAGTTGCACAGGAAGCCCTGTCAACTGTATCCTGAGCGTACCAGTAACGAGCTCGACCACGGTTTACATGGCCGACAACGTATCAGAAAATTTTACAGTCAATTCACCGGGTATAGTAGCAAGTATCGGTCGATATCCTGGCTCTGTCATTCGAGACTACAGTTCGAATAGTGCCAGCCCTTCGAACGTTACGGTTCAGGTTACCGCATCCGGTTTGGTTTTCGCTGCACCTCCGTCTACGCCCGTGGTTACTGGAACCCTTTCAGGCCCCTATACCGTTTCACTTCAAGACGCGGCAGCAGATGTTCTGAGTATTCCTGCTGGCACAATTGTGAGTTTGAGCGCTGCCAACATGGATGGACCAACTAATGACATCAGCTTTTATTGCGATAGCAGCGGAAGTACCGCCGTCACTCAGTGCGCTACCGCTTCAGTGGGCACCTCACTTTCATTTTGGATCAGAGGCTCGGTTGCCGAATCCGTAAACTTAATTGCGAGTAGCACCATTGCACCCGCGAACGGAACTCTCGGAGTAAACGTTTATCCATCCTTGTATACTTTCACCGCTCCAACGACGAGCGCGAATCCCGTATTTACCACGGCGAGTGGCGGAGTAACGACCAATAGTGCAACCACCACAACCACAGCGAATAGTTTTGTTTGCATCGGCCCTTTTAACGTGCAAATGAAGCAACAAAATACTGGTGGAGTCGCTTCTGATGCCAGCCTTACTGGATTAACGTCGGGCAGACTAACCTTCTCTCTAAGCGGAGCATCTGGTACATTCTACAGCAATGCAGGATGCACCACGCCTATTACTTCACTCACCTTCAACGCGACTTCGGGCGGATTGATTCCAATTTATTTTTCGGATGGAACTGCCGAAACCGCGCAAGTCGTGGTCGCCGAATCCGACAGCACCCTGATTCTGCCTTCAGGAAATCGAACCCGAGCACAAAACTTTATCACGAACGCAGTACCCGGTTGGATTGGAACTGCCGCCGGAAATACGGGTGCGGGAAGCGTGGGATCGACTTCGACTTATCAATGGCAATATGGTGGCGCCCCCGTCGGCGCAAGAACCGATGGCCTGTCACAAGTAGAACGAATGTACGGAGACGCCGCCGGATTGAATACTTTCATGACCAATCCTTATTATTACTTTTTAAACACAGCAGTGACGTTCAGTTATGACCACCATTATTTTTATGCGGTAGACCCAGCAAATAATCGCATCATGAAATATTCGTATGCAGCTAACCCAGTCTACGAAGGGTGGATCGGAGACTTTAACTCGAGTCACACGTCTCTTAGCTGCACAGACTCTTCTTATTCATTTCTTTCGGGGGCTCAAACGAGTAATTGCTCGGCATTGGTTGGAGGTGCATCGTATACACCAGACTGGAGCTTGGGCGGATTATCGGATAACAACTTGGTACAAATTTACGGCACCAGTACTCAGATGAACGGAACATTTGTGAACCCAACCGGCATTGTCGAAGACGCAAGTGGCAATGCGTATGTCGTTAATTATCATCGAGGTCTTGCAATGTATAATGCAGGATCAAACTCAGGCAGTAATCTTGGCGGTAGTTTTCACGGATGGGCAGGTCAAACCAGTTCTTCTAGCTTCACTAACGGATGGAGCACTACTTCAGCAGCTTATTATTCAGGGGGCAGTTCTTACGCGCCTTGGTCACTCGCCACTGTCGCTCAGGACGGAGTTGGAAACATCGACTATGCAACTTCGGTAGCCTGGGGAACGGATACCCAATCCGGATCAGCTGGATACATTTACGTCGGCGGTTATGGCGCAATCGGAAGGTATGCTGCAGGAACAGGTGTGAACGGCGGAAAATTCATGGGCTGGATCGGAAATGTGGCCACCGCAACTTCGAGTGCGGCAACTGGAAGCCTTGCCATTGGATTTGCTTTGCCGACTCCGACGCCTACGGCACCCGCAATTTCTACTTCGTCCCAATCTCCGGGATGGCTGATCAACGGACAATATCAGGCCGGTAACATCACGACAGGCGGATTAAATCAGGTGAACGGTCTCTATGTAGATTCCACCAACAACCTCCTTTATGCTTTGACGAATACCGGAAGCCAAGCCAGCAACGGAGTAACTTATGCGTACATGACCGGGGGACAAATCAACGTTTACAACCTCACCACGGGTGCATTTGTTTCTTATGCTGTTCTCGATAGTACGTTCAAGCTTCCGCACGGATTAACGTCGGATGGAACTAATTTTTATATTGGCGACGATACTAGACTTGCAAAGTTTCAACTCACACTCGGTGGCCCGACTGGATTGACAGCGACCACTCCTTATTGGGTTGGAAACTACGGTTCGGATTACACAAGTACATGGTCTTTATCCAGTACCGCAAAGGCACAACTCGGAACTGACACTCAATCCATGGCAGGTCTTGGCTCAGTGGCCTACGATGGTTCGACCTATGTACTTACGGCTGGAGACATTGCTTCACCGATTATTCGCAGGTACAACGCTAGCACCGGCAGTTACATGGGTTGGCTGGGCAATAGTTCAACTAGCCCGAGCATTTGGTCTGCCTCAACAGAAACAGCAGCGGGGCCTGGGGTCGATGATAACTCGATGTTTGCGCCAAGTGGATTATTCTTGCTGAACACTCCGACGACTTATAGTTTTGCTGGAGCTCCGTCTAGCGCAGTCAATTCGACATTACTGGTCGCCGAAGCTTACGGATCACGTGTCAAAGCAGTGAATGCTTCAAACGGAAACACTTTGGGTTGGGTAGGAGCGATTGGCGGATCTTCTGATACAGCAAGCACTACCAAATTCGCCGAATCTCCGAGCTCAAGTTGCGGTGAGCTCTCGCTCACTTCAGGATGGTGTATCGGTTCAGCGCTCGGGCTTCCATCCTACATCATGAACTTTGGATTCGCAGGACTCTATAACTCAAATGCACCGGGTGCCAGCATCCAAAACCAAACCAATTATATGTATAACCCTACGGGTGTGGCCTCAGACGGTACTTATATCTACGTAACTGACGTCGGGGCTTACTACAATACCGCTTGGAATACTTATAATAGCCGAATCCTCAGGTACAAACTTTCCGATGGCTCTTACCAGGGATACTTCGGCCGAGGCGGTAACAATTATTTTCTACCAGGATGGAATACAACTGCCTATCCTACAGCTCCTGGCTTTTTTAATGGTGGTGCTCCGAGCGGACTCAGTAATGGCGCAAGCGAATTCACTGGAGTTACCTATTTATACCTGACTGAAGGTCTCGCGTTTGCCCCATGTGCTGGAGTGACCGATTTTCTTTTCGTGAACAACTGGAGAGGTACCAACATTGAAGTACTGAGCACAGCTGGTACTCAATGCGGGATTCTTTACGGTGTTACCTCAAGCACAATGGCGTTCGGTGGAGCAAATGAACTTTCGCCCATTCCAAAATCTGCAACAGCA
>CAIKYX010000228.1 GCA_903831745.1 Oligoflexia bacterium | reverse complement strand
AGGCCAGATTTTTTCGATCAATTGGTTGATGGCGTCAATGTTGGGACGCCAATCCAAACTTCCCAGGAAGAGAACTCCTTGATTTCTTTGTGTACTTTTGACATTTCTGAAGGAATGGACGTCTACACCGTTTTCTACAGTAGTTACATCCTTTACAGAGAAGCCTTTCTTAATTAAGTCCGCGTCGTGATCACTAACCGCAATGACCTGGGAAACACATTGAAAGGCTTTTTTTTCATATTCATGATATTTACGATATTGTTCATGAAGAAAAAAACGGCGCAATAAATTCGCTTCATGATCCCGGTAACGCCTCCATATAACAGACTCAACGTTATGTGCAACAAGAGTACATGGCGTTACACAGCTCTTGAGAAGAGGTTCAAGATAGGGTGTCCATTCCGCTTGCCAGAGAGCGATCGATCTTACCTTTGAGATCGACAATATCGCCTTTTGAAGTGCATTAGATTGATGACTTGAAACAGAATATGGGTAGGGCGACGCACAATTAGCAAGCAATCTTGCAGCAAAACGCGGACCATTTTTGGGCAGTGGAGTTCTTGGAATAATAAGTGTCTCGATACCCATTAATCGAAAGATTTTCTCTGCTCTTTGTGATTCGATTGGATCTGGGTTACAATAGCAGACGTATATAATATGAAAAGTGTTCGCTAGTCGACTAATTAGATTAAATGATCTGATGCGTTTCCCAGAGTTTAACGGATAAGGCAATTCTTCATCAATAATCACAACTGTAGGCTTGATCATGGCGTCTATACCTTAGTTTAAAAGTGTTCTTATAGTTTCCCGAACAATACCACAGCCGATTCCAAGATGAATCGTGAATAAAACAATGGGAATACTTACCAAATGCCTAACATCACGTTTCCGAAAGACGATTATACCCGAGACTATCATTATAGCTAATATATATAAAACACTCATTAAAGCAGAAAGTAATGCAATGTCAGGCGGGATCAACATAGAAAAAGCATTGAAGACCATACAACTAATAAGACCAATAGGAGCAAACGAACTTATCGAGAATGTTCTTGGATGTTTTATGAACAGTCGCATACGACCTGCTCCATATCTCATCATCTGCTTGAACAGAGCAGTTAGTGAATCGCGTGGTACATAGCCGATTGATAAGCAAGGACTAAAGTAACAGGATAACCCAGATTTATCGAGACGATAGTTTAGCTCAACATCCTCGCATGCATCAAACGATTCATCGAAGAAACCGACTTTTCCAAACACATCTCGCCGATAAGCTGTTGCAACACTTAAAGCAGGAACTATACCGTTATCTTGGTTATAGTTTTTACTACTCGGATGATGCCCTAACATACTCTCCCGAGCTAAAGCAATTGACCACTGAAGGAAGGATAAACCGTCTATATTTAATGGTTGCGGTCTACCAAGACAGTCGGCTTGGGATACCATAAATGCTTTAGCAACGCTGTTTATATAGTCACTTCGGTTTATTACACAATGCCCATCTATGATCACAATATACTCGCCATTTGCACATCGGATACCGATATTTCGAGAAGAGCTTGATAGTTGCAGAACGTTTCTCAGTACCGTTATATGTGCATGCCTCTTTGCATACTTTTTAGCGATTGTGAGAGTCATGTCTGTAGACATGCCATCAACAATAAGAATTTCCATCTTATCCTTGGGATAATTCTGATGAATAAGATTATCCAGCACGCTTGGTAGGAATTGTTCTTCATTTCGAACCGGAAGTATAATACTTATTGTGGGGGTACATTGCTTTGTGTGCACTTTTACACCTCATATTACATCTTTGCTTTTGTAGCACTAGTTGAGAATATTCTGACAGTACGGTCAACTTCATCTATCACATTTCTGTTGAAACGGACGTACTACGCTCAAGACTATTAATGGCCGTGGTAGACATTCTGCTAGGCACAGATTTACTCTCCCGTGGACTGCTATTTGGCAGCTGTAATGCAAACGCTATAAGCTTTGGAGGACAACCAAAGATATAAAGTGGAGTACTTAAAATAATTCGTAGATCAAGGCTCAGTGTAATATTTTCAATATAGGTCAAATCGTATTCCAGTTTCTTTCGAACGCTCTCGAGATCCACGTCAGGATCGAGTTGTACTTGTGCAAGTCCAGTAAGACCAGGCTTTACTTTGAGACGAGCAGCGAACTCGGGCAATGAAAGATTTATCTTACTCGCAATGCAGGGCCTTTCAGGCCTGGGTCCTACTAGGCTAATCTCACCGCGTAAGACATTAACTAATTGAGGAAGTTCATCGATGTGAGTCATTCTTAGAATACTGCCTATTTTTGTAATTCTTTTATCTCCCGGAAGGGACCAGATTGGACCAGTCATCACTTCACTATCTAACCTCATGGATCGTATTTTATAGAGGGTGAATAACTTACCTTTGATTCCAATCCTT
>CAIKYX010000227.1 GCA_903831745.1 Oligoflexia bacterium | reverse complement strand
ATTTTTCCGGAAACAAGTATTTTATGATTTGCGTTTACTTTTTTCTGCATTTCTATTAATCCTACAGTTTTTCCCCATTTTTTCGACATTTTTTAGTAATTTTTTTCTTGCCGAAGTTGCGTTTCCTCCTTAAGAATTAAGAAACAAGGAGAAAATTATGGCTAAAAAAGCATCTAAAAAGAAATATTCTTTTATCAATGAAATCTACGAAGGCATCAACAACATCGCGGAAGTAACAAAATCAGGCGCAGTGAAGATCAAAAGATCAGACCTGAAAGAACTTCTTGAAGGTACCTTCATGAAAGGCGCGAAACTCGCTGCCGGCGGTGAGCGCGTGCGCTTTCCAGTCATCGGCGCCATCGTTCGCCGTGAAGTAAAAGCTCGTAAAGCAGGCAAAGGCGTTAATCCATTCACCGGCGAAGAAGTGGATGTTAAGGCACGTCCAGCTTCTAAGAAGCCACGCTGGTCTTTCCCTAAGTCTTTGAAAGAAACTTTCGCAGATAAGAAGCATTGGTAGTAGCTCAGCTCTCGATTGAATCAAGATACAATTTCTAAAGAGCCCCTGACTTCAACGTCAGGGGCTTTTTTGTTGTAATGCCCTGTATTTTCGAGCAGAATACTGAAATCATGAAACTTGTCACCTTGGTCGCCAAAGACCGCACTTACCACGTCGGACTCCTGCTTGAGTCTAAAACTCCGGGATCAAATCGCACAGAAAATCGAATTGTTGATTTGCACGAACTCAATCCAGGACCGACTACCAGCCACATGCTCGAATTCATCAAGGATCAGAAGAAGACTCTTCCTTGGGCTCAATCCATTTTAGAAAAGGCCAATGCAGGACAACTCGACGAAAAAGTCATTCATGCAGAATCCGAATGCCTGATTGCATCACCGATTCCTGAACCGGTTTCTTGCCGCGACGGTTATGCTTTTCGTCAGCACGTCGAATCCGCAAGACGTCGCCGAGGACTCCCGATGCTTCCGGAATTTGACGAGTTTCCGGTATTCTATTTTACCAACCACTTGGCCATTACCGGCCCGGGCGATTTATTCATCATGCCGAAGGCGCTCGAGCGATTTGACTTCGAACTCGAAGTTGCCATTGTCATCGGCAAAGAAGGCCGCAACATCAAAGCGGCGGATGCTGACGAGCATATTTTCGGTTATATGATCATGAACGACTGGTCTGCTCGCGAACTGCAAACACAAGAAATGAAAATGAATCTTGGTCCTGCAAAAGGAAAAGATTTTGCCACCAGTCTTGGGCCTTACCTGGTCACCCGCGATTCGCTCGCTTCTCATCGAATTGCCGGAGCAAATGGCGAAAAATTCGATCTGCGCATGAAAGCATTTCATAACGGAAAACAGGTTTCAGACGGAAACCTCAAAGACATGAACTGGTCATTCGGGCAGATCATCGAGCGCGCAAGCTACGGGGTTACCCTAAGACCCGGTGAAGTCATCGGCTCAGGAACCGTCGGAACAGGTTGCTACATGGAGTTGAATCTGACCAAAGTTACAGACAATGTCTGGATCAAACCGGGCGATGATTTCGTACTCGAAGTAGATGAACTCGGACGCCTCGAGAATAAGATTCATGCAGCAAACTCCTGAGTACACGCTTTACCACTACTGGAGATCGACCTCGAGCTGGCGCGTTCGCTGGGCGATGGCTTATAAGAATATTGCATTCAAGCCGATTGCCGTAAGCCTGCTCGATGGTGAATCTGAAAGCGCCGAACACCTGATGAGAAATCCTGCCGGCTACGTTCCCGTGCTTGAACTTAAAACGGGTGAGCGCCTGACAGAATCACTCGCGATCATCCGCTATCTCGAAGACTTGCATCCTATTCCTACACTTTATCCGGGCTCACCGCTCGATCGCGCACGGATACTCGCTTTGGCTGAAACGATTAATGCCGGAACTCAGCCCATTCAGAACCTCTCCGTACTTCTCATGCATTCGCCTGATTCGAGTGAGCAAAAGAAATGGGCACAACACTGGATTCAAGCAGGGCTAAAGACCTATGAAGCACTGTGCACTCCGTTTGCCGGACGTTTTTCTCATTCAGATGAGCTCTCAATTGCCGATTTATGCCTGGTTCCCCAAGTATATAATGCCGAGCGTTTTGCAGTGGATATCTCACCTTTCCCTACCATTTCCCGCATTTACAAGAATTGCCTCACGTTAGAAAGCTACCTCCTCTCACGACCAGACGCTTATCAGCCTGCAGATTTTAAAGCTTGAAACTCAGGGATCGCACTGCCAAACTGAATTCAAGTGAAGAAATCCGGTTATTCAAATGCATTTGCACTTCTCGCGCTCATCGCAGTCATCGCTTCTGGATGCTCTAGTAACGACTCTGCGCCACTGACTCACTCGAACGATCCGGCCCCTACCCCTCCACCCAACCGCAATGTCCAACTCGTAGGCTGCCATTTTCAAGTACAAAACCCCGTTTACACTTTCGGCCAGAAAATCACTCCGAACCCGGTGATTTGCAATCACGGAGTTCCGGCCTCGGCCCAGATATTATCCAATAGCGTACTCCCCACTGGTCTGGTATTTTCGAACCAAACTTTAAGTGGAACAGCGAGTGAAAAAATGAACAAAATCCCTTACACCTTCTACCTCGAAAACGCAGTCGGCTACGTGACCATCACCCTTTCAATCACCATCCAATGAAGATGATCAAAATTGCGTTTTTATTGTTGGGTTTGATTTCGTCAAATTCTTTTGCCGGCGATCTACCACCGCTCAAATGGGCGGCCGATGCGAAGTCAGGCGCCCCATACATGTTCGTAGACCCGAATGATCCGAAAAAATTCATCGGTTTCGAATACGACATCATGGAAAAGCTCGCCGAGAAGATGGGCCGAAAACTGGTCTTTGTTCAAAACGAGTGGGAGTCGCTGGTACCCGGTCTCGATCGCGATGATTATGATGTCGCAGCCAATGGACTCGAGATTACACCCGAGCGACAGGAACAAGTTCTTTTCAGCAAGCCTTACTACATCACTTTCGAACAAATGGTGGTAAACGCGAACAATCAATCCATTCACTCGATTGACGATCTGAGTGGACATTCCGTGGGCACCCTCAAAGCATCTCTGGCACAACATATTCTCGAAAAGAATGCGAAAGGTGAGATTAAATTCTATGAAGAAGAAAGTGAAGGCTATAAGGACGTAGAGAATGGCCGGCTTGATTCTTTTTTCGTCGACTATCCGATTGCACTTTATTACGCAGTTCCTAATCCGAAGTTAAAATCAGTCGGACCCGCAGTTGGAAAAATTCTTTATGGAATTGCGATTTCAAAGAAACATCCGGAACTGGTCGAGCAATTGAACCAAGCCACAGACCAGATGATTCAATCGGGAGATCTCGAAAAAATCCTGTCAAAATGGAATCTCTTGCACCCTTTCGTCATCCAGGAAATGGGCCTCAAATTCGATGTGACGAACGATCGGGCCGAGTTTCAGAAAATGGCGGCACTACAAACCAAATCGATTTCGCTCAAGGAGCGGTTGGTCCGTTACGGTACCTTGATGCCTCTTTTACTGAAGGGCGCTGCACGCTCGCTTCAGATTTCGATTGTGGCGATGTTTGTCGCCATTTCATTCGGACTTTTACTCGCGCTCATGCGCCTCTATGGCAATCGAGGACTCTCGTTCGTTGCCCAAAGCGTGATCGAGCTCCTGCGCGGAACCCCACTTTTAATTCAACTCTACCTGATCTTTTTCGGGTTGCCTTACGTCGGCATCCATCTCGATCCGTTCTGGGCTGCAATCTTCGGACTCGGATTCAACTACGGCGCCTACGAAGCGGAAAACTACCGTGCTGGCATCGAGGCGGTGCCTAAATCTCAAATCGAAGCGGCGAATGCACTCGCCTTGTCGCCATCGCACCGTTTTATCCACGTCATTTTTCCTCAGGCGTACCGAATCATCCTCCCGCCCATGACCAATGATTTTATTTCGCTAATCAAGGACTCGTCACTGGTTTCGGTAATTACCATGGTCGAACTGACCACGGTCTATTCGCAACTAGCCTCTACCTATTTCGACCATTTGGGTCTAGGCATTCTGGTAGCACTCATTTATTTCGCGATCGGATATCCTTTCGTCCGCCTCGCACGCCAACTCGAAAAGAACCTTAAGCGTAAAATATGAAACGTTTTGCCCTCTTCGCTCTTTCGCTTTACGCCGTCGCAACACTGATTAGTATGGCCGTGATGAACCTCGCCTTCGGCGTGGTACTCATTTCTTTTGTGATGATGGCCATTCAGAAAAAAAAACTCAGCTTTGCTTTAGCGCTTAGGCTTTCTGAATTTCACCGTTACCGCTTTTGGGGATTACTGCTCGGAAGCGCATGCATCCTGAGTCTGATCCTGGCCCAATACTTTCCTTTTGCCTATGCAGGTCACAATCCCGACATTACCTTTCATGGCTACGAAAAAATCTGGTACTTGACGGCCTCCGCTGTCCTTCTCTCTGTTTTTATTTCTTCCGAGGGTAACGAAAAATCATTCAGGACGATCATTCAGGCATGGGGCTATACCGTCCTGGCACTCGCACCTCTTGCGGTCATCCAGTTTTTTACCGGCTGGCCAGTCGATCAGCGTATTTTTAACGGAAATTTTCACCACGCGATTCTCCTTCTCGGCCACCATCTCTCGGTTGCCAGCATCCTCGTGTTTCCGACGTTCGTGTATCTCACCTTAAGCTCTGGACGAATCAAGCGGCAGGAAAAACTCAGCTTATTCGAGGTGGCCGTGGGCGGCGCGGGTATCCTGATTCTATTTCTGAGCTTTGCACGCACGGCATGGCTTTCACTCTTCATCGGACTTGGCCTGCTCTCGTTCCGCTACCTTTCGAAAAAACAACGCTTCATCGCCACTGCGGGGATTTTGGTTCTCTGTTCCGGACTTCTTTTCGTTAAGGAGATTCGCTACAAGATCCTGCAAAGCGACGGCATCGGCCAGCGAGTTGAACTCTGGAAAGCCAATATCGATTTTTTCGAACATCGCCCCCTGACGGGAATCGGCTGGCTGAAGACTCAGGAGATGTCGGAATTTTATTTCAAGAACAAGGATCCGGAACATTACCACGATTATTTCTGGGGCCATGCTCATAGCAATATTTTTGAAATGCTCGGGGGCACGGGTCTATTGGGTTTTCTGACTTGGTTGGGTTGGGTGTATTTTACACTCACCCTGGCGTATCGAAGCGCCAAAGTCGCGCACGATCAAAACCGCTTTTTTCTGGCTGATCTGAGCTGGGGAATTTTTGTGGCCCTGATCTTGCTGCATTTTAACGGACTGACGAACGTCACCTTCTGGGAAGCCAAGGTCATCCACCAACAGATGCTAGGAGTGGGAATGCTCCTGATGATTCAGTGGATGCTCGTCACTCAACCCGCGCCCAAGAAGCCTCAACGAATTCAATAGAGCCCCGCGCTTTCTTCTGAGCGAGAGACACCTGAGAACATTATAATTTAGTAATTTAATGGAGAATCGCCCAACTTTAACGGACTTCAATCCGCAACCCACAGGGATACCCGGTTCTCATGAAAATATTTTCACTGGCACTCATCGCTTCACTTCCCCTTACTAGCATGGCCGCTTCAAGCACACTCGATCCAAGCGGTGCGCAAATTGAATTCATTACCGACGAGAGTTCGCCACCCGATCTTGGTCAAGGCTACAGCATTGGCAGTCGCGGGTTGCTCTCGCAGTGTTTGCAAAATGGCGATTCCGCCACCAAAGCCTATAAGACTTTACGTGATAGCCACTACACTAACGTTCGATACCGCGCCGGTGAAACGGGGTATTCTGCCGACCTCGATCTTCCGAGTGTCGCTGGCCAAATCAACAAAATCATTACCCCTGCGGCAAGCACCGGCGATGCGCTCACTCAAGAAGCGGGCACTGACAAAATCGACGCCTTGAGCGGCAAATTGTTTCAAGGCTTGAACCATCGCTTTTCTGGAAAATACGAATACATCAATGCCCACTATTTTCTCACCAAGGTGTTAAAACTTTCTCAACCGGAGATTCAAACTAAATTCGAAAACGCTGGCACGAATGGCGCGAAGTCAATTAAAGATCCCGTTGGTTTTTACCGTGTCTGCGGCGAACAGTATGTCGACTCGATCGCTTATGGATTTTCGGCTACCCGAAAAATTACGATTGAGATGAGCAGAGAACACTTAAACGGTGGAGTGAATCTGACCAAAGCCCTGAAAAGTATTTTTCCGGCAGAACAAATGTTGCCATCGATCGGCATTTCTACCAAGAACGACAATACCAATGCCGTCATTACCCTGAGACAGGACTATACCGGCCTTCGAATTGCAGATGCGATGCAGAACGATGCTGATCAATCTGAAATCGACAATTCAATTGGTGATGTCATTCCTTGCATTTTCGACCCCGCCGAATTCAGTTCTGGTCCGAACAAGTCTTCGACCTCGAGTTGTTTGACCATTTTGACCAAGGGCGAAGAGCTGCTCGATACCGCTCGCCTTAAATACTTCGAGAAACTAGCTGCAAAACTTGCAAAGGCAGATCCAAACGCCAAAGAAGGTGACGAGAGCGTTGCCTCGAAGGCATCGGTGCCCATCTTCTACACGACCGCCAACTATGCCGAACACATGATTGACTTTAAGAGCTTGCCCACCCTTCCTATCGAAGTCGATCAGGCACGCGCTTTCGTAAATGCAAAATTGAATCTGATCAATCAGTACAGCCAGATCATTCAAGAAGCCCGCTCGACAGAACTGGTCAGAAACAAGCTCTTTAGCGGAGTTCGTCGCTTGCGTAGGATCGAAAAACTTCAGTCCAAAGCGCTCGAAGTACAAGGCATTGCCAAGTCCGCTTTCGTGGCTTGCAATACCTACCGCATTTATAATGAGCCAGAGCAAAGCCAGGTGCTATCAGGGGATGAACGTGCACTTCAAAATGCGTTCACGAGCGAAACCACTTCAGACGAAAAAAAGCTGAGTGGAATTGGAATCTGCTTGAAGTACCGAAACCTTCTGAGCGATGAAATGGACCAGTTCAAATTACCAGCAACCCTTCACATTAAAAAAGTGAACTTGGTTGACGGAAAAGTGGATGGCGGCGGCGCAGCCGGCCTTACTAACTGATACCCACATTCATAAACAGATCAAAACCGATAATCAGAATATTAGTTCAGTAAAATATCTTTGCTGAATCAGATTGCTTGCTCAAAAGTCTGAAGATGCGAAGTCTAAAATTTAAAATCATGCGAGGCGTACTTTTAGTACGTTGAGTATGATTTTTTATTTTAGACGCAGCAGATTCGGGCTTTTCAGCGAGCTATCTAGTGGTGGTGGTGGCCGCCGGCACCATGGGCATGCCCATGCGCCAACTCTTCGTTCGTCGCATTGCGAATCGCCATGACTTCGACGTCGAATACGAGATCTTCGCCAGCCAGCGGATGATTGCCGTCGAGCTTGATCTGATCGCCATTGATTTCGATCACGCTGAACAGGATCATTTCGCCGTTTGGACCTGAAGCTTGAAACTGATCGCCCACTTGCAGTTGCTCTGCATTAGGAAGCTTGGTACGGGGAACGTCTACCAGCAATTGCTCGTCGTGTTCGCCATATGCATCGGTTGCGGCAACTTCGATTTTTCGTTTATCACCGACGCTTAACAGCGCCATGGCTTTTTCGAGACCCGGAATGATCTGATTCAGACCTTCGAGATAAGAAAACGCCTCGGCTGAATCGCGGGAAGTATCAAGAACCTCGCCGCCCGAATTAGTCAGAGTATAGTGAAACGAAATAACCCGCTTGGCAGGATTTGTGGTAGAATTCATCCTATAAAGAAAACATAATTAACGGCTTAAGTCACACAAAAACGGCTCTCTAACGCTAATATTATCTTATGGTCATGAAAAAAAATCTCAAGAAACCCTCGAAGAAAATCCTGGTTATTTATACCGGCGGAACTTTCGGCATGCGTCCCAAATCGGCTCAATCGAATCACTTAAATACTTACGAGATTCCAGATCTCACTTCAATACAACTATCTCAGTGGTTGCGTGAGCAGGTTCCCGAAATGATGAAAATCGCAGACTGCACGGTCGACGTTTTATTCAATGTCGACAGCTGCCAGTTTCAAGCAGCCCATTGGTTCGAACTTGCGGCCCACATTCACAAGAATCAGAAAAAATACAATGGTGTAGTCATCCTTCATGGCACCGATACTCTGGCCTACACGGCGAGCGCACTTTCTTATCTCCTGTCACCCGTCACTATCCCAGTAGTCATTACCGGTGCGCAGCGCCCCTTGGCGACGCTCAGAAACGACGCCCGCACCAATTTCATTTCGGCACTCGAATATGCGGCGACTGCACCCAAAGAACTAAAGAATCGAATCACTGTTGTATTTCATGACGAAGTTTTTCTGGGTTCACGGGTTCGAAAGAAAAGTGCAACCGGCTTTTCCGCCTTCGACTCTCCGCGCTTTCAAAAGCTCGCGAATATTGGCAGTGAAATCGAATACCACCCGATCATCAAGCAACTTCCAAAACTGAATAAACGGGGCATGCTCGAACAATTCAGAAATTCAGCGAACGATAATCCGTTACCGCAAATCTTAAGACTCGAAGTCACTCCCCAATTCAGCACCGCACTTTTTAACGAACTCGCCCTTTCTAAATTGGATGGAATCCTTCTTACCCTTTATGCTTCGGGCACCGCCCCAACCGAGCAAGAAGACTTCATGCTGTTTCTCGAGCGTGCTCGCGCCGTCTCGACTCCGGTGTTTGCAATCACCGAACGAGAAAGCGAAACGCCATCACTTGCCACTTATTCTGCCGGCCGCGAACTTCTCGAAAAAAACGTGCTTTGGTGTGGAGAACTTACGCCGGAAGCCGCATTTGTAAAAATCTGGCTCCTTCGCGAGCTGCATGCGAATCATTCGCGAGAAAAACATTATTCATGGCTGAAGAAGAATTGGAATCACTCGATGAGTGATGAATTGAACTGATTCGACAAAAATCATTGATTCAAGATTCAAAGATTCGAGCTTTCAACTTCGAGTTGACGTCGCCCGACGAAAACACTACATTATCCCCAAAACGATCTCACACCTAGGCACGCGTCGATCTGAAGTCACGAGATTTTAAAGGAATCAGTGGCCATGAACCTCAGAACCATTTTCTTACTCACCGCATTTCTCTTTTCTGGATCGATCAGCCTTGCCGGCGACTTTCGCCATGAAGTAATTAAACTCACTTGCACAATCGATCAGTCGGACGCCAACCACCAAATCGTGACGGTGACTGCGCCAGAAGTAAAATACTCAGTGAAAGTAAATTTCGGTAAATATGCTGATCGCGCGTATAAGGCTTATGAGCGTTGCCAAGACGAACAATCTAAGTGGTGCCTTCAGACCACTCAGTATGTTTCGTTTCCGCTGACTGCACTGAATGGAGTCGATCTCTACCTATGCGATGTTGCTGATTACGAGCAACCCGTTAACTTCATCGGCTTTTTCGGAAGAGTGGCTACAATCAAATATGCGGTCAATGAATTGTCTTACTCGATCGAAACGGCAGGTGCCGTGCCGAGCACCAGCAAGCCGGTCGATCCGATTTCTGTCGGCGTGATGCCCTGATTAAATACAAACTCCCTTAAAACTTTTTCGATGAATCTCGGTCACGCCGAGTTCGAGAATCCTAGCCTTGTGCAAAGGCGTCGAATACCCCTTGTGCACTTTTAGCCCATAGCCCGGAAAGCGCTCGTCGAGCTCCGACATCTGCTGGTCACGAAATACTTTGGCAATGATCGATGCACAGGCGATGGTAAACGATTTCTGGTCGCCTTTAATCAGAGGAACCCCTCGCCCTTTCAGGCCTTTGGGCACCATGTTTCCGTCGATCAGAACAATATCGGCACGAAATCCGAGTTTCTTTTCGAGAGACGAAACGGCACGCTCCATCGCCAAATGGGCGGCATACAGAATATTCAGCTCTTCAATTTCGGCAACTGAAGCTTCGCCAATGGCATAGCCGCGAACAAAGGCTTTGACCTGTTGACTGAGAGGCTCACGCTTGGGCTCAGGAATGAGTTTGCTGTCGCGCACTTCTAGTAAGGGCAGAAACTCAGGGGCGATGGATTTGGGCTTTCGGGTGCGTCTGCCGGACGCATCGAAATCAAGCTTTTGTATGACATCGAAATCGAGAATGGCAGCGGCAGCGGCAACCGACCCGGCGAGACACCCTCGCCCCACCTCATCCACTCCAATGATGGTTTGAGACGCTAAAAAGCCCAGACCGACTTCGGATACCAGATCCGGAAACAGGCTGGGCTTTTTCTTAGCTTTGGTGTTTTTCAACACTGAATACTAGTTAGACTTTGCTTTCGCAGCAGCAGAAGCAGCAGCTGCTTCATTGGTCTGAACATCACGTTCGATTTTTGCTGCCTTACCTTCGAGGCCACGGAGGTAGTAAAGTTTAGAGCGACGTACTTTACCGGTAGAAACCACGTCGATTTTAGCAATCGATGGTGAAGTTTCGAGGAAGATACGCTCGACGCCTACGCCGTGAGAAATTTTTCGTACGGTGAATGATTTACCGGCTTCGCGGTTACCCTTTTTAATCACGGTACCTTCGAAAATCTGAACGCGTTCTTTTTCACCCTCTTTGATCTTGACGTGCACTTTTACAGTGTCGCCTGAAGAGAAGGTTGGAAGATCGGTGCGCAACAATTTTGCATCAACGGCAGCTACTGTTTTGCTCAGACCGGATGAATTGTCGTAGTGTGCCTTGGTGCGTGACTTTGATTTAATAAGCTTCTGTGCCATAACTTTTCCCTAATATTTCTGTAATTTGGTGAAGGACTATTATTAACAGGACCAAACAGATCTGACAATTCTTTTTTTATCTACTCAACCCAAATAGTCGATCAAGAATGATGGCTACTGCCGAACGTACAGACAAGTGATTATAGCCTTCTTTGCCCAAGGGCCCATAAATCGGCGCCAGGAACGTATTTACCTGAGAATGAAACTCAGGGGCAACTCCCCAACCGGTTCCAAATATCAATACTTTTACGCCAGTTTTGGCCTCATTTAACCAGCGATCTCGCGTTTCTGCATACGTCTGTTGATTCGGTATGGGGCGAGCATCCGGCATGGCGATTTCGAGCCCTAAACCGGGATAACGGCCCTCTAAATCGCTCCGAACCGCCTCAAACGAAGGCAGGAGCTGAACCCGAGAAAGCGCTTCGAAACGGTCGGGATGCCACTCTTGGCTTCGAGGCAATTGCCAGTGCGCAAGAATTCGATCTACCAGTTCCTTTTGCTCGATGATCGGGGTGACTAAATAATAATGGTCGATTTCGTAAGTTCTGCAGGAGCGAGAGATGTCGTGAATGTCCATGTTCGTCACCGCAGTAGTAATCACTTCGCCCGTTCGGTTTGAAATCGGATGATGAAGCAAAACCGCAACGGTTTTGTGCTTAGGACGGGTCAGGGGTTCAGAACTCATGAGGGTATTTTACACCCAACGGAAACTAAAAGCGAACCGTAAGCCAACCGCATCAAATTAACGCTTCGTTCCAACTGAATTTGCCACGTATCCTCTAAGTGATGCTCGAAAAAATAAAAGCTTACTTTCAAAAACAGGTGCAAGAGATTTCAACCGATGTCGTTTTGCAACGTTACGGGGCTTTTTTAAGCCTGACCCTGACGATCACCGGTATCTTCTGGATCTTTTCTCCGATGGGTAGTTTTCTCGAATCGGGCAATGAAGCGATCTGTTGGCCATTTTGGCAAAGTTGCCAGAGCGCCCATATCTTAAGCCTGACCTCGAATCGATTTCTTTTTGGCAGCATTTCCGTTCTTTCACTCGTTTTAGCGTGGGCATTTTGGACAGGAAGAAAATTAAAGCATGCGTACCTTGGCCTGATTCTGCTAACCCTGATCAAACTTTCGGTAGTGGCACTCGACTATCGATTTCGCATGAATCAACACATCATGAGCCTTTGGGTGACGATTGTGTTTCTTTTCATCCCGAACAAGCGGGCGACCCTCATGGTTTTGATTCCTGTATTTTATTTCTGGGCAGGAGTCATCAAATTCAATGATGAGTGGCTGAGTGGCGCCGCCTTACACGGACGACTCATGTTCTTGCAAGGAGCAACGCTTGCCTGGGCATGTGCTTATGTCGTTCTGCTTGAACTCGTTCTGATCTGGGGATTATTTTTCGAAAACTTCTGGGTACGCTTCAGCACCTGGGCTCAGCTGATCCTCTTTCACTTGGTCTCATTTGCGATTGTGGGATTTTACTATCCGGTTCTGATGTTCTTTCTGATCATGATTTTTCCGCTTCACTGGGCATCGAAGACCACAATCAAATATCTACCTCGATCTGCGATTACAACGGTGATTGTTTTTTCTATCCTGCAATCGTGGGCGCACGTGTTGCCCGGTGATACCACCCTGACTGGCGAAGGCCGTTTATTTTCGCTGCACATGATCGATGCGTGGACCGAATGCGTGGCCAACGCGACGATCAATCGCCCCGGAGCAACTCCTCAAATCAAGAACTTGCGAATGAAATTGCCTGTGCGCATTCAATGCGACCCTGTGGTTTACATCAGCCGCGCCCATCACTTGTGCGAGAGCCTGGCATCGGGCGAGACCCTCGATCTATCGCTTCGATCAAGGAAAACGACCGACCCCGAGCTTCAGACCATTCTCGACACCAAAGACTTCTGCCACCAGGATTTGCGGTATTCGTTTTGGCTGCACAACGGTTGGATCAGCACCGCCTCAAATTGAATATAACGCTTTAAAAATGTCAAAACGGAGACATTAACATTATTAAATTATCTTAATATAGTTATTGTATGAAAACTTTTGTTTGGCGAAACGCCCTGGTCCTTTCTGTAGTCGTAGCTGCAACCGGCTGTAAAGTGAGTTCTACCGATTTAGCCATTTCGGTAGATGTGAGCACCGGCGAATCGACGGGTACCGGAACTGGTACAGGCACTGGAACCGGTACAGGCACGGGAACAGGTACTGGAACCGGAACGAGCACCAGCACTGCCGCTGATGTCGGCATGTTATATTTTAACACGATGGATGGATCGAGCCATTCGAACGCGCTCTACCGAACCGATGGTACTTCGGACGGAACTTCGTTTGTGGCTTATACCAATCCGGATGCTGGTGGCGACTATGCGACTAACCCCATCGCGTTTAATGGAAGCCATGTTTTCTTCGGATCAGACGGAACAAACTTCGGGCTTTTCAAATTAGATGCAGGAACGGTGAGCAATGTTACTGGCGCGCAGCTTTTGAATATTGATTATGATGTAGTAGATGAAAAAACTCGTTTGCGATTTATCACAATAAACTTTACTTTTCAGGCCAAGACGTCGAACAAGGATTTCAACTCTTTGTTTATGACGGCAGCGCAGATCCATCTGTTGCAGCGCAAATCAATATGGCCGGAGATGCCAGCCCCTATTCGCTGGCGGTCTTTAACGACAAACTTTATTTTGCTGCAAGCGACGGAATCAACGGCCAACAGCTTTGGTCGTACGACGACAGTGGCGAAACGCCAGTTTATACGCTAGAACAACAAATCAATATGACAGGCGATGCGAACATCAACTATTTGACCGTGTATCAAGGAAACCTGGTATTCGTTGCGAGTAGCAGTAGCGCATCGGAACTTTGGTCATATGATGGAACCACTTTAACCCAGTTCGCCGATCCAAACGGCGAATCTCAAGATTTAGCCCCTTGGTTTCCCATCGTGTACGGAGACGACCTTTATGTCTACGGATATAACGACTCCGCTCCAGGTTATACCCTCTGGCAATTTAACGGTGAAGCTTGGGTAGCCATTACCGACCCAAGTTTATTAAACGTAGATAACCCAGTTCAAATGGTGGTCTATAATTCAAAACTCTATTTTCAGGGTAATGATGGTATGGACACGCAACTTTGGTCGTACGATGGCTCTAGCCTTTTGCAAGTCAGTACTCAGAACTCTGGCAATGGTGGAACGTATGCGACATCCCTTAATCTTTGCGGAACACGCCTCTGCTTTTCTGGTTATGACGGCGACCATGGTATGGAACTTTGGTCTACCGATGGCACACAAGAAAACACTGCTATGGTAACCGATAATGTAGTGGGCACAGACTCAAGCGGCGGTGCCGATTCATTCTGGTACTGGTGGTGGGAATAGTTTCCAACACTGGTCGCGCGCGCGCGTGGCTTTAATTTAAAACTCAGGGCGGCTCAAGAAATTGGGCCGCCTTTTTTTATTGTTTTCACTTACTTCAATAAATCAGGCCGTTTTTTGCGAGTGCGTTCAAACGAGATTTCCTTGCGCCACTTCTCAATCGCTGCGTGATTTCCGCTCAGTAGAACTTCAGGCACGGTCTTTCCCATGAATTCGCGCGGGCGAGTGTATTGAGGCGCTTTGAGCAAACCATTCTCGAGACTGTCGCCGCTGATTGATTCTTGATTACCCACCACTCCTGGAATCAATCGGATGACGACATCGCTGAGCACCATTGCGGCAAACTCGCCGCCTGTGAGCACATAGTTTCCGATCGAGATTTCTTCATCTACACAGAGTTCGATAAAGCGTTCGTCGACCCCTTCATAGTGGCCGCATACAATGATCAATTCTTCGTGTTCTGTCGCGAAGTGCTTTGCCCTTTCTTGGGTAAGCAAAGCTCCTTGTGGCGAAAGCAAAATAGTGTGTGGTTTTTTTCCTGTCACTTCGAGCACTGGCGCAGCGATTGAGTTCCACGCATCAAAGAGAACATCTGCTTTTAAGAGCATGCCTGCACCACCACCATAGACGATGTCATCGACGGTTCTATGTTTGTCTTTTGAGAAATCTCGAATGTTGATGTGAGCGAGTTTGATTTTGCCCTGCTCCTGAGCTTTGCCGACAAGGCTATGGGATAGCCCCGATTGAATCGAATCCGGAAAGAGTGATAGGAATGAAATTTTTTTCAGGCTCATGTGATGGCCTCAAAAGAACACGGGATCAACCTTTATCGTTAAAGGTTGATCCCAAGTTTTAAACTTTGCGTGAAATTACTTAGGCTGAGCCGCTTTAACGACTTGTTCTACAGTAGTAGAAACCTGTGCGCCTTTAGCAATCCAAGCTTGGTATTTATCCGCTTCAAGCTTGAGCTTGTCAGTCGCTTTTTCAGCTTTTGGATAATAATAACCGAGCTTTTCAAAAAATTTGCCATCGCGACAAGCAGTTTCGTTTGTAGCGACGATCATATACTGAGGACGTTTTTTCGCGCCCATTCGTTGTAGACGAATTTTTACCATAACATTAATCCTTTCAAGAAAATTTGATCCTACTGAGCTGTAGCGCAAAAGTCAAGATTACTCGAACGTTCGAAAAACATGATCCCAAAGGGGTGAACTCACGCCCCACTTCGCTCCATGAGCGATAAAATGGTGTTTCATATGGTTTTCCTTAATCGAGCGGCCCCACTGGGTCATTGGCTTGAAGTGGTGAATCGAAAAATGCATGAAATCGTACACCAAATACCCTGCGATAAATCCTGCAAAAAAGGCCTCTCCACGCCCCCCCATCAGGGCTTTAAACCCAAAAAAGAAGGCCGTTCCGAGCGCAATCGACACGACCGGAGGCATTACCAAGCGAGTCGGATCTTGAGGGTCATCGTGGTGGATTCCATGAAACAAGAACACCAGGTATTTGCCGAAACGAGAACTGGCATCGTAATGAAAGACGTAACGATGCATGACATATTCAACCAAAGTCCAAAAAAACAATCCCGCACCTACGATGGCACTCATCTGTGCGTACGAGAACGCATACACGTAATGGGCGTGAAAGAAGAAATAGATAACCGCTGGCACCCAGATCAAAAAAGGTACCAAGGGATGCACATGAGTTAAGGCCTCGAGAAAACTATTCTTAAAAAGTCTTACCGAAGTGTAAGAAGTTTTGGTAGAGACACTGGTCATAATACTTTACATTTTAACTTATTTACGGTGTCTTGACAATTTGTTTTATTGCGAACAAGATCTTGCTGGTTGCCTATTTCTTAGTCACAGGAGGCTTTTTTGTCGAACTCTGATCAACTTCGAATTCGTTTAAATCCAAGTTACTGGAAACACCTCAATGCCGTTCCGTTTTCGGAAGACGTGGTTCCTTCAAGCCTTTTTTTGCGTAACCGCCACTACCTGGTTTTCGATCTCGAGACACAAAATCTCGTCGATGACGTCGGCGGCTGGGGACATATCGACAAACTAAAAATCTCGGTGGGCTGCGCTTACGACAGCAAAACAGACCAATACCTTACCTTCCGTGAAAACGAGATTTCGAAATTAAACGATCTTTGTGAAGATCGTCTGGTCATCGGCTATAACATCCGAGGCTTCGACTTGATCATCCTTCAAGCTTACGGTTTAGACCTCTCTAAACTCGACGTGTTTGACATCATGTACGATGTGCAAACCCTAACCCGCCAAAAGTTCCTGAAGCTCGAGACTATTGCGCAAGGTACTCTGAACGTCGGAAAATCGGCAGACGGCTTACTCGCTGTCGAATGGTGGAAAAAAGGCGAAATGGACAAGATCATCCAGTATTGCACCCAAGACGTTAAAGTTACCCGCGATATTTTCGAATACGGCCGCAAAAACGGCATCGTAAAACTGCGTCGTGCGGATGGAAGCGATACCGACGTCAAAGTAAACTGGAACTAAAAAGAGTGATGAAAATCTCTATTTAAGTAGATCTCGAACTGTGGCAGCAACGCCATCTTCGAGCGACGTGAATCTTCCGACATAACCTGCGTTACGCAGTTTATTCATCTTGGCTTCGGTAAAATACTGATAGCGATCGCGGATTTCGACTGGAGTATCAATGAACTCGATCTGGGTATCTTTACCCAAGGCCCGAAACGTGGCTTTGGCCAAGTCGAGAAATGAGCGGGCTTTACCCGAACCGAGATTATAAATCCCTCGCTTGATCGGTTGCTTGAGGGCAAAGCAAACGACATCGACCACATCTTCTACATAAATAAAATCACGTTTCTGTTCGCCGTTTGCGATTCCAGCTCGATGACTCTTAAAAAGCTTTAAGCTACCGTGGGCAAGAATCTGATCAAACCCCTGTAGAACTACCGAAGCCATTTTTATCTTATGGCGTTCACCAAAACCGTACACGTTAAAGAATTTAAAGCCACTCCAAGCAGGAGGAGCCCGACCCGCCGTCTCTTCAGCCAAAGCCCAGAGATCGAATTGCAGTTTTGAATTTCCGTACGGATTGAGCGGCTTTAGAAGTGAAATCTTGCTCTCGTCATCGTCATACCCCTGCTCGCCTTCGCCATAAGTGGCCGCAGATGAGGCATAAATGAAGGGAATCTGAAACTCACGACAAAGATTCCAAAGGGTTTTTGAATAATCGACATTTACCTTTTTAAGAAAATCTTCACGCATCTCGGTCGTCGAAGAACAGGCTCCCATATGAAAGATAGCAGTGACCGGTGTCGACTGCGCCTTGAGATTTTCGTAGAACGACGCCTCTAGGATTGCTTCAGGAGCAACCGTCATGGCCGGCTTTAAATCCGAATGCTCTGGGCGATTCGAAAACGCTTCTAGGTAATCGACCGCAATAAACTTTCTGCCTTCAACTTGCAAACGTTTGGCAATTCGATAACCGATAAATCCGGCAGCTCCAGTGACGATGATCATACCGTTCAGTTTACCCTATCTGGGCGCACTATGCAAAAAAGTACAGGAAGTGTAGCAATGCCACACTTCCTGTACTTGTATCTCACTTATTCCAGCACTCGACAGGTGGCAAAGCCACACTTTCCGAGTGCCTTATACTTAGGCTTAGATTCCGTTGATTTGAATCAAGTTGCTGAACATGTTGTCAGCACTGCGAACTTTGAGGAATGCAGGCTGACCATCTCGTGGCTTACGGATGCGAATCAATGCATCATAAGTACGCCCACGACCTTCATGCTCTTCTTGCTGTCCTTGCTCCATAGAAAGCTCTCCTGCAGGAGAAGTTCCAGAAGCGTCAGTTTGTCCATAAAGGGTGCAGTTCTTAACACCATAAAGCATCACTGCGTAGTAGCCACCGTGTTCGCTCTTTACCAAGCGAGAAACTACCTTACCTTGACAGCCAGAAACACCGAGAAGTGCAGTTTCGCCTTTAGATCCGGGAAGAGCAACCAGGATTGGAGCTGGAGCGACTGGAGCAGAAACCAAGATCGACTCGAGTTGTTCGCGACCACCACGTCCCATGATCATGAATGCCACCACCTGGCCTGACGCCAGTGGAACCGGATATTGAAATGAAGCAGATCCAGCAATGAGGCTCTGATCGCTCATCTGTCCGCTTTGAATTTTTTCGCACTCACGATTGGTAACACCCTGAACGTAAACTGACAGCATGCTGCCAGTGAATTGGGTCATAATCGTTCCGCCGCAAACTCCCATTGCAGAAGTAGTAGAACCAGCCAATGTCAGACTCTCAGTGCGAGGACGTTGGGGATGAGTCGGATACATCCAGGTGATGGAATCCTGTACAGCACCACGATCGTTAATCACCATGATCGCAATCGTCTGACCTTGAACTACCGGCGCATCATATTGAAAATTTGAAAATCCGCCTTCGATTCTTTTCGACGACATCTGGCCGCCTGCAACCTTTTGACACTCAGGATTCGAAAGACCGCTCAATGTAAAATTCAAGTTGCCGCTATTAAAATTCGCACTTACGCTACCGCCGCAAGTCGGCAAAGAACCACTACTGGTTCCATTCAGAATAACGCTACCAGCGAATGCCGCTGGAACACAAAGAAGAGTGAGAGCCGAAATAAAAAGGGATTTCATGTATTGCCTCCAAGATTGTTTAAATCGCTGTGGAGTTTCACGCATTCCACAACTTCAAGAACTGCAGAGAGGACTACAGGTGCTGCGATTAATTTGCAATTTGATTTTCAGAGCGAAAGAGTTCGTAACTTTGAAACTCAACCAACGCCTCATTGCAAAGTGCACTGAAGTGTTTCAAACATTTTTTGACCACTGCTCAATCAAAACTCCTGAATCATTTTTGCCAAAAGCATGGAATTGTTTTTTAACTCGTCACTCGAAAGAAATCTCGAACGTCACGCTCTGAAAACTCGACCGAACTTTTTTATTCTTTAAAATATTACACACTATATTTAAATGGTCTTTCGACGATTTTAAATGATCTTCTGATCGAGGCAGCTTAAAACAATTTTTCTAAGTGTTCACCGAGTTTCAAAGAAAAAGCCCACTCGTTTTAGCGAGAGGGCTTACCTATTTAATTCTGTGGATGATATCAGCCGCCTCAAGTTCCAAAGCCACACTAACTGAGTGCCTTATCCTTATGCAAAGCTGAAATGCGTGTGTCTTATACTACATGCCATAAAGCGCTGGGCCGCAAATTCCAGTTAAAGTTTTGTCTCCTGCTTTGGTCCACTCAATTTTGCTAAACTGCGAAATATCTTTATCGGTAAGATCAATCAGGGATAGCGTCGATTTGTCGTCGAGCGTATACGTCATTAACCCTGTCTTTGCTAACGTGGTCGAAACGATGTATTGATCGTACTTCTGAGAATCAATTGTAACTTCCTGGTTGGCATATGCACCATCGGTCCACATATTATAAGATATTTGAAGCGAAATTGGGTTAGCTGAATTTGCAGAAATAATTGTACAAATCCGAGAATAAGCAGGGTTTGCCATGGCCTGAGTTGAAAAAAGAATTGCAGACATTACGAGAAGAGTTTTCATGAGGGTTCCTTTCACGACGTTTGACGGACTAACGGAAAGGAGCCTCGCACCTTAAAGCGAAAGGTGCAAATGAGTCGGGATATTCTTCGTTCACTGGATAAAAATCAACGAAAAAGCTTGTGACTTATCCTTAGACTAGAACTTACCGATATCGAGAGGAGCACTTTGATTCTGTTTTGAATCGAGGATCGCCACTTCTTGCGCCACTTTGCGCGCAAGCTCTCTGAACAACGTCGCTGACTCGCATTCGGCGTCCTTGACTACGATCGGGCGACCTTCGTCTCCGCCTTCGCGAACGAGTGCTACGAGTGGCATTTGTGCAAGCAACTTCGCATTGAACTTCTTCGCCAGCATCTCGCCGCCACCTTGGCCGAAAATGTGATACCGCTTCTGATCGTCGCCGGTAAAATAACTCATGTTCTCGACCACGCCGATGACCGGTACTTTGACCTTATCCCACATGTTAAAGGCCTTACGAACATCTTGCAGTGCCACTTCTTGCGGAGTGGTCACCAGCACAGTTCCGGTGAGAGGAATCATCTGAGCCAGACTGAGTTGAACATCTCCTGTGCCCGGAGGCAGATCGAGAATCAAATAATCGAGATTGCCCCAATCCACACGGGTGCAAAACTGATTGAGAATATTGTGAAGCATCGGACCGCGCCAGATGACCGGCTGATCGCCTTCGATCAAAAAGCCCATCGACATTACTTTTACGCCATGACTGGTGGGCGGAATGAACATTTCGCCTTTAACCGGGTCTTTGATCAGCTTTGGATTCTCGGTAACACCCATCATGGTGGGAATATTCGGACCGTAGATATCGGCATCAAGAAGACCCACTTTTGCGCCTTCGAGCGCAAGTGAAGTCGCAAGGTTTACAGAAACGGTACTTTTACCAACGCCGCCCTTACCACTCGACACAGCGATGATATGAGTGACGCCCGGAATGCCGAGAGTCTTTGCTGCCGTAGCACCGGCTGCGTGGTTACTTTTACGAACTTCGGCGTCCATGGTTACGTCGACCGAAGTCGTACCCGTAACAGAAGTAATCGCTGCGATGACATCTTGCTTGATCTTTTCTTTGAGCGGACACGCAGGCGTGGTGAGCACTACCCTGACTGTGACTTTGCCATCGTCGAACACCTTCAGGTCTCGAATCATATCGAGTGTGACCAGATCTTTTTTCAGATCTGGATCTTGAACCGTACGAAGGGCCGCGAGGACACTGTCAAAGTTAGGCTTGCTCATTCAAAATTTCCTTACATGCGTTATAGATGTCGCTGGCTTGTGGAACCGAAGCGGTTTCGAGATGATCGGCAAGACCAATTCCTGGAACAAATGCACCAGCCAAAAGACGCGGACGGGCATGCAGTTCGTAGAAGTGCTCTTCGATCGTACGACGAAGCAAATGCTCACCGAAATTAGTCACCTCGGTATCTTCGTTCACGAAGATAACTCGCTTAGTCTTACGAATAGAAGAAGAGATCATGTTCCAGTCATATGGCCAAAGCGTACGCATGTCGATGACTTCGACATGGATGCCTTCGCCACGGAGTTGATCCGCAACATCGCGAGCGATCAACACATGGCGACCGTAGGTCACTACGGTAACGTGTTCGCCTTCGCGCACAATCTTACCTTTACCGATTTCGACTGTATAATCAGTCAAATTCGGCCATTTTGGAGTCCACTTCGAGCGGTCGCCCAGTGGAGCATCAATCATTTCTTTGAGTTTCTTGCGGCCTTCTGGAGACAAATCTGGCTCGCCAGGAATCTGCTCGTCACTCTCGACACGCAGCAATGCTTTTGGCGCAAGGTACATGGTCGGGTTCTGTTCTTTTAGACAGGCGAGCATCAGCCCATAGGCATCGAGTGAGTTCGATGGCATAACGATCTTAAATCCAGGAATGTGCGTCGCAGTCGCATCAAAAGAATGCGAGTGATAAATCGAACCACGAATTCCAGCACCGACGATGGTCATAATCGTCATCGGAACCGGCCAATCGCCATTGGTTGCCCAACACGACATGCCCGCGAGTTTTAACAAATCGATGGTGTTGTAAATGTAATCACAGAACTGAATCTCGGCCACGCAACGAACATTTGCATACGCAAGACCGGTTGCTGCGCCGACGATTCCGCGCTCATCGAGCGGCGAGTTCCAGCTTTTAGTCAAACCCTGGGTTACGGTGAACGCACCGCCGAGGGGTGGACCGACGTCCTCACCGAAGATGTGTTCGAGACCCAAATTCTTTTCACCGTAATGAAGAGCCATACGAATGGCCTGTGCCATAGATGCCATTACCAGTACCTCCCCTTTTGTCCATAATAGACATGATCATAAATAGTATCGCCCGAAGGTTGCGTCTCTTGCTTTACAGCCTTACTTTGTTCGAGCATCTGCTGATTGTAATTCTCGCGAATCTCTTTCATTTGCTTTTCGGTCATGACACCTGCTTCGGCCAATTGCTGCTCAAACACCACGAGGCTGTCGGCTTCGCCTGGAACGAAGTTCGCACCACTCGCTGAAGAGTGACCGTACAAACGAGACACCGCAGCTTCCATCAAGAAAGGCTTACGTTCTTTGCGCACATAATTGATGGCTTCTTGAATCGCGAACCAAGATTCTTCGACGTCGTTACCATTAATATGAGCGGTTTTGATTCCGAATGCCTTACCCCGATCGGCGATGATCTTGTCGCCATGTTGAGTGGCAGCTGGAGTAGAAATACCAAACTGATTGTTGGTCACAATCATCAGGATCGGAAGCTCGAATTTTGGACGAGACGACCAAACCAGACAACTTGCGAATTCGCCTTCTGCCGTTCCGGCATCTCCGCCGTTGACGATAGTGATTCCGGTGCATCCCTTACGGGTTTGCGCGACGCCGGTACCAATCGCGGTAGCGTATTGGGTTTCGATCGTTGAAGTCACAGGAACCACGTTCCATTCACGCTTCGAGTAGTGATTGGCAAAATTCCGTCCGCCAGAATACGGATCGCTTGCAACGTTTTTCATTTGTCTCATCGAGTCGATCGGATCAGCACCGAGAGCAAGCATGATCGGAGAAGAACGATAATGCAGGTGCATGAAATCGTAATCCGGGCCAAATCCTTTTTTAATATGCATTCCGAGGGGCACACTGAAGGCTTCTTCGCCCGGGCCACCAATCCAGAAATAACCGTCGCTTTGCTTGTACATGCGGATCAAACGCTCTTCAAGCACTCGGGATTTCACCATAAGATCGTGAATCTCAATGAGCTTTTTAGGCTCAAGCTTGAACTTTTTGGCCGAATTTTTCATAGGCGGTTAGAATACCTGATTTATGGAGTCTTTCAACCGAATTATTCCAGCTGCCTCAAGCAGCAAAGCTGCATTGATGCGGCCTCATCACTCATAAAAACACCCAAGCGGAAGGAATCCATTTGGGTGTTCAATAGTTTTACTTGAGTGAACCTAAGTAAGCGCCGGAGAGTCGCTTACTCTAGTACGTTTCGACAGCTTACGGTTGCCTCAGTCATATTGAATTCCTTTTGATCGCCTTCGTCAATGGTGACGACGAGATCGGTAGGAATGGTCGCATCAAACGAATAGTTTTCGTTCGATTGCATATACTTTGTATTATGTCCTTTTCGAACCACGGCCATCTCGATTTTAGCGCCCTTGATCACTTCTTTACCCGAATAGATGAAGGTTACATTGACGTTGATATATCCCTTAAAATAACCAGAGAAACTGTTGACGATATTCGGAATCATCCGATTGCCGGCGTCGGTAATATCGATTAAAAACGAATCTTTTTTCGAAGTTCCAGATCCGTTCTTATCCATGAAGGTCGTATCCCAGAAACTGTTCTTGCTTACATTGAATGTATGTTTCTGCGTATTGTAGCTGATGTCGCATTTCAGGTACGGAAGTTTTTCGGCACGCGCAGGAACTGCAGCCAGGATGAACAAAACAGAGGCCAAAGATACTTTTAAAATGTTTTTCAAAATCAATCCTCCTTCAGAGAACGTTAGTTGCACGGAGCCTACTCCCGGTCTTTTTGACTGTAAATCATGATTCTTGGAACGAACGAGATTCAATGAACTTACTTGTGTCGGCGCCTCGGAAGCGCATCGAAGTTATAGAGAACCTTCAGAGTCTGAGTCACTTCGTGGTCACTCACGTATTGATTCATTCCTCGCCCTCCGGGAATGTTGAAATCAGAAACAATCTCAAGTGAATTGCCTTTTCGACCTATGTAATGAAATGTGTGAATTCCAACGACACCCATGGTTCCGGAATTACCTTCAGAGACACCTTCTTCGTGTTTTGCAAATTCATAGAAAGTACCTTTAGCGGTAATCAAGATTCTGGGGCGCCCATCCTGCTTGTTCAGTACGTGAACCCGTGTGGCCACAACTGCAAAGCCATGCGAGTTCGAACTCAATTCGTTTTTGCCGCCATTGCTGTCGACCGATGCATAAGCTCCAACCTCGACTTGCACATCAATCAAGCCCCGAAGGAAATGAAACTTACGCCCCATGCGAACTTGTAAAGCGCCTGCGATTTCGGACATGTTCTGAAGTATCGGATCGGCTGAGGCATTTCCATTCGGATTATTCGCCCCTCCATTGCCATTCGAATCGTAATAATGAAAAGAGTAAACGGGATAAAGAATATGCAGTGCTTTTTCGTGCCAGAACTTCTGAATTCCTTGGCTCGTAGGAACTTCGCCATTCGGCCTGAAATGCGTTTCTCGATGTTCGAGCTCGAGCGCCAATCCCAGAGACCAATCCCCACCCGTTTGATATTCGAGCCGATACCGATCATCGGCCAAAAACTGCACTGGAAAACGCCCATCCTCTTCTGCGTTATTATCGTTCAGTGGCTTGAGGTAGTTTTCCCACATCACGGAACCACGCAGTACTCCGCCGTTCTTGAATTGAATCGCCCCCGTAAATCCCACCTGATCGGTATTGTAGACATCATCCGAAGGCAGACATAAAAAAACATTGTCGTTATTGCTGATGATCCCGAACTGCACCGGGCGAGTGATTTCCTCGTGATACGGGGCTGCCCATCGGGTGTCTTCATGAATAGCGCCCGCTTCAATGGGAAACTCTTCCTGGGCAAATGCCGGAAGAGAAAACCAAGCAAACAGAAGCAGGACCGCACACCACATTTTGCCTCCCGATTGAAGAGGTGTTACATTAGGCAAAGTAATATAGGCTGTAAAGAATTATTGAACTTAAGTTATTTATTAAATTTTTATAATTTACTGTTAGGATGGTGCTCAATCAGCGCCTGACGCGCAGCTAAACCAAAAGGTGGGCCCGACCGTTGAAATTTCTCCGCATGCCAATCGAAATTGAAGCTCCAGAACAACTGGGTTACGACAATATCCAGTGCAATCTAACTGAGAGCTCGTATTCGGATTTTAAATTCAAGGATCTGAAACTAGACCTGGATGACCTGGTGATTGCTTATAGCGACCACCGCGGACATCCTGAACTCAGACAGCTTCTGGCACAAGAAACAGGAGGCGGTATTATTGCCGACCAAATTCTTCTGACCAGTGGAGCTGCACAGGCATTATTTATCATTTCGACCACTTTGCTCGAGCCCGGCGATGAAATGATCGTCATCCGTCCAAATTACGCGACCAATCTCGAAACCCCAAGAGCAATTGGGGCCAATCTAAAAATCGTCGACCTCACTTTTGAAAAGGGTTGGAAAATCGATCCGACTGCCCTCGAAAGCCAAATTACCTCAAAAACAAAGTTTGTCAGCATCACTGTGCCCCATAACCCGACAGGCACGGTGATGAGCGCGGACGATCTGAAAACGCTCGTGCAAATCACCGACAAACACGGATGCCGTCTGCTCGTGGATGAGACGTATCGCGAGATGAATTTTAATGGCACCCTTCCGTATGCAGCCACACTTGCCCCGCATGTGATCAGTGTTGCTAGTTTCTCGAAGACCTTTGGGCTTCCCGGAATTCGCGTGGGCTGGCTGATGACCCGTGACGAGAAATTATTCGAGCAATTTTTTGCAGCGAAAGAACAGATTCAAATCTGCGGTTCGGCGCTGGATGAAGAGATCGCGTGTCAGTTTTATCGCAAACGCGGCCATTTTATTTCTTTGATCTTTAACAACCTACAAAGACGCTTTACTACTCTTAAGAACTGGATGGAATCGCAGGAATACCTGGAATGGGTCGAGCCGACCGGGGGCTGCGTCGCTTTTCCGCGAATCAATGCGGCGGTGTTAAGCCGACTTGATCTCGAAAAGTTCTATAGAACCCTTAATCGCGAGTACAGCACGCACGTTGGCCCAGGACATTGGTTCGAACAACCCAAACATTTTATGCGAATCGGCTATGGCTGGCCAACCGACGAAGCACTCTCGAAAGGGCTTCGAAACATAGAATCGGCGATTCGAGCGCAGCTTTAAGCAAGTGTCACTGATTTGACACATCCACTCAACACAATCTAAAGAAAATCTGCTTTTTTTCCGAAAAGCTCGATGTGAGATTCTTCAAAAGAATTTGTTTGATCACCTTGGTTTTTGTCGCTTCTGCGCTTCCAATCGCACGCGCATACGCACTTTGCGACCTCGGCCCTTTCATTGCTAAACTCATCCATTCAGAACCTTCGTATATGACTGGGATGGTGGCGCGACTGACTGACGGACGTTTGATCTTTACTCACGGAACCATTTTTGATCCCCACGTAGCCCTTCTGAAGTACACAAACACAATCACTGGGGGAAAAGTTCAAGACGTTCTTTGGGTCGGCGAAATGCTCGGTCAAGACGGAAAGCTTAAAGTGGTAAACGCGACTGCGGGGATGATGAATCCTGAAGACCCTGAAAAGGCGATCGAAAAACTAGGAATCGCGCACAAAGAATCAAACGCAGCCACACTCAAAAAACTGATAGAAGAGCATCCAGAACTGAAGAAACAAATCAGCGAACAAACCCGATGGGTAGAGTTTGATAAAAACGCACCCATCGAAGACATGCACATCGCCCCCGAATTAAAAAGAATCAAGGATCTCAGGCATGATTTTAGAGGGGTGGTCGCTTCTTTTGAAATGGGCGCCAATCATATCGAGGCTTATGCTAAAGATAATCCGGCTCACATTCAAGGCTTGATCAAAGAAAACGCTGCCAAATTGCTCAAAGACGCACAAACTTTAGAAACTTATCACTACCGATCCACCACCCTCGGTAAACAGGATGTGCAGAAACTCATTCAGCTCGTAAAACAATGGGCCGAAAATGGAGTTCCAGAATCCAAGACCATTCTCAAAAAAGACCTAGTGTACTTGAAGATTTGGGTCGAGGCCATTGAGAATGGAACCGGATTAGAACACTCGATCGAATTAAATTCCGTCCACTAATGGATCACGCTAGTAATTGAGAAAGCTTTCGAACCCACTGGCTCTCGAATTGCGAGCGAGAAACCCCCGTAAGCGTGCGAAGCCCACCTTCGCGTAGCTCTTTTCGGATCACCGGTGGTACCAGATTTTCGAGATCTTCACGCCCCCGCGGCAATGCTTTCATGATTCCACAAAGTGCACGTGCATACCCCTGAGAGACATAGATCGATTTTGGATTGAGCTTTTTCCACCCCACGACGAGCGCTTCGACCACCTCTCGAAAATCGCCCTCAGACAAAATACCGGTATTCACACCCGTTTCGACAATGAGGGTTCCCCAATCATCAAAAAACGGGCCGTAGTTTAATAGAAATTTCGGCGACCGCCTCAGTCCCTTAGGCTCTCGAAGGGCAAAATGCCGATGATTCTCGCTCGCGAGCATGGCCTGATACACCTCTCCTGCCTTTAGAAACGCCGGACGCGGATTCTTTGCATCTTCGTGCCCCGATCGATACACCCGACGCTTCAGTACATCGGTATCTTCGATTTCCCAGGCATCGATCATGCGATCGAGATCGCCCAGGTTATGGGCAACCGATGCGACTCCATCGAAATAAGCTCTAGCGGTAACGATGGTCGGCGAAGCCGAAAAAGCAGCCTGCAGTTCGATCAAAGCCGCTTCGTGATTCTTTACGACACTTTCGATTTGTCCGCGAATCTCCGGAATAAAATCAGGAGCCACTTTGAGCGCAGTTCCGTACGCCCCCATCGCAATACTAAACCACTCGCCTTGGTGGCCACTCAGTTTTTTTCCGGAGGGGGTCATCACCACCCGTTTCGAAACTAATGATTCATCCCAACCGGCGAATTCCTGTACCTGGTTCCAAAGCGGTACAAAGCGTTTTTCGTGATGCACGCCTTTCCAGAGTTTCTGGCGAATTGCTACATCGACATCGGTCGGCACAAAAGTTCCGACCGTCGCAAAATGAGCACTCAAACAGAGTTGATAAAATTCCGGAAACTCCGTCGTCCACTCGACAGTGGTTGCTTCGATGGCTGCCTGATTCAGAATCTCGACGTAGCGAAATTGCGGAAGCGCGACCTTCTCCCTGTATTCATCAAACAGGTACGGCGCCGTATTTCGAACGAGATCGACCAGGGTTTTTGCATCAATCATTAGAGCTCTGCCCAGTTATGGCCGGTTTCGACATTCACACGTAAAGGCACCTTAAGGGTCATCGCCTGTTCCATGGTCTCGCGCACCAGCGCTTTGACTTCAGTGACTTCATCTTCAGGCACTTCGAGCACCAGCTCATCGTGCACCTGCAGGAGGATTCTTGCTTTGAGTTTTTTCTTCGCTAATTTCTCGTGCAGATGAATCATGGCCACCTTGATCAGATCAGAGGCACTTCCCTGAATCGGGGCATTCATCGCCATGCGTTCTGCATTTGCGCGCACCAAATGATTTGCAGAGCGGGCTTCGGGCAACATGCGCTTACGGCCCATGATGGTAGCGACCCACCCTTGCTCGCGGGCCATGGCAATTTCAGACTCCAAAAACAGTTTTACACTCGAGTAACGAGTAAAATACTCGTTAATCATGGTTTTGGCTTCGGTGCGGGTTATGCCCAGCTCTTCTGCTAACGCAAAGGCCCCCTTACCGTACATCAGTCCAAAGTTAATGGCTTTTGCGACGCCTCGTTGCTGGTCAGTTACCGCTTCAGGCTTGATGTGGTAGATCTCGCTTGCCGTACGACGGTGCACATCTTCATCCTTTTGAAACGAATCGACCAAATTCGGATCTTCGCTCAGATGAGCCAGAATTCTGAGTTCGATCTGAGAATAATCGGCAGATAAAAGCACATTTCCTTTTTCGGCAATGAACGCCTGTCTAATGAGTTGGCCGCGTTTTGAACGGGCCGGAATATTCTGAAGGTTTGGATCAGAACTCGACAGCCTACCCGTTACGGTTCCGGTCAGGTGAAAGTGAGTTCGAACGCGCGAATCTTTTTTGCTGCGTAGATTCTGAAGGGGCAACACATAAGTGTTTTTGAGTTTTGATATTTCGCGGTATTCGAGCAACATCTTCGGCGCTTCATGTAATGGTGCAAGCTTCTCGAGCACAGAGGCATCCGTCGACAGACCTGTTTTGGTTTTTCCCTGAGGCGGAAGATTCAATTCTTCGAACAAGAACACGGCCAATTGCTTCGGCGAATTCAGGTTCAACGTTTGATTTTTACTGAACTTCTGAATGCTCTTTTCGATCTCTTGAAGTTCTTCATCGAAGCGAACCGCCAGCTTTTCTAGAAAATGCGCGTCGACCTTGATACCGGCTTCTTCCATATCCGCGATCACTTCGACGAGCGGCACGTCGACATCAAAATACAATTTCTCGAGTCCTTGTTCACGAATCAGCGGCTCGAGTTTTTTCCAGAGCATCAGGGCCGTCCATGCATCTTCGGCAGAATAACGGGTGGCCACGTCGACGGGTACTTGATCGAACGTAATTTCAGACGCCCCCTTGCCCGCCACCTGTTCGTAGGTGGTTACTGTATAGTTCAGATACTTTTGGGCAAGATACGAAAGATTGTGCTGCCCCGACGAATCGAGCAAATACGCAGCAAGCATCGTGTCAGCATGCACACCGTGCGGCTTGATCCCTTGATTTTCGAACACTCGCAAATCGTATTTGAGATTCTGCCCTATTTTTTTAATTTCACGTGATTCGAGAAACGGACGAAGCGCATCGAGAACTTCTTTTTCGTCGAGTTGGGTAAATTGCGAATCAAGCGTCTGCGCATGGCCCACCGGAATATAATAACCCTTTTGTTCATCAACCGCGATGGCAATGCCCACGAGCTTGGCCACAGTAGGATCGAGCGAAGTGGTTTCGACGTCGACGCTTATCAGACCGGTTTTCTTCACTTCGTCGAGCAGCGTTTCGAGCTGATTCATCGTCTTTACGGTGATAAATTCGGGATGATATTTTTGAACTGGTTTTGCTACAGTTTCTGTCAACTGAGTCGGCGCCTCGAAATCAAGCCCAGACACTGAAGGCGTATGCCCTTCCTGACTTCGATGACGGATTTCGTAACGTGAATAGAGTTGTTTGAAATTGTAGTGCTTGAAGAATTCGAGTAGTTCGGATTTGATCGTAAAATGAAATCGAGCCTGTTTGCTAGACAGATGAAGTTTAAGATCTTCTTTGAGCGTTGCAAGCTCACGCGAAAGAAGCGCCGACTTCTCTCCCTCGATGATTTGTTCAGCTTTTTTGCCTTTGATTTTTCCGGCCTTGGCAGCTGCAATCACACCATCCAGAGTTTTGAACTCACGGAGAAGCGTCTCTGCGCCCTTTGCACCGATACCCATGATTCCGGGAATATTATCCGAAGAATCGCCGACGATCGACAAGTAGTCGCAGATCTGATTCGGTGCTACTCCGAATTTCTCGGTTACTTCGTGCTCGGTATAATGCACTTCCTTCATTGTATCCCACACCTGGGTTTTTGCATCGACCAGCGCCATCAAATCCTTATCACCCGTAACCACAATCACGCGATGTTTCGGATCCTGTTTGATCCATTCCTTACGAAGCGTTGCGATCAGGTCATCGGCCTCGACGCCACTTTCGCGAAATGAAGGTAAGCCCATTTTGGTAATGAGCTCTTCGATGATGTCAAACTGCGGAAGGAGCGGTTCGGGCGGCGCACTTCGATTGGCTTTGTACTCGGGATAAATTTCTTTACGAAACGACGGCTCTTTCGAATCATATACAACGGCGATGTATTCGGGATCGACCTCATCGATCAATTTGCCCAACATCGAAGCCACACCATAAACGGCGTTGACTGGGGTTCCATCCGGTGCAGTGAGTTCTCGAACAGCGTAAAACGCGCGAAAAATAAACGCAGAGATATCGATCAAATAGAGAGTATTGTACGACGATGACTTCATAAAACCTTTGGTTCGTGTTCAGCAGACTTTGCTTCGTGATGGACGACTTCCGAGTGAAGGGCTTGAATGACCAATGTTTCGGCCATGACATCCCCCAGACGTTGGTGGCGCTCAGCCCGAATCATCAGGCTGAGTTCAATCAGGCCCAATGGAATTCCGATAATGAGTGAAAGCGCCCAGCCCCAGAACGGAATGATCATAAAAAACGTAACGAGGCCTACCGGGGCATTTCTTAAGAGTGATGCTTTTAGCCCGAATTTGCCGCGTTCCGAAACCACACGAATCCCCATGATTTTCTTGCCGAGACTTTGCCCGTTGAAATTTCTAAGCGGGAGCGCGTCCGAGGCCATCGAATAGATAAAACCGAAGATGGATCCGGGCCCGCCTTTCCAGGCCAAGCCCAGAAATAGCACCACGAGCAAATCGAGGAACTTGGCAGCAATTCGTTTTTGGGTGCTTGAGTAGTGGGTCATTTCTCGTGAAAGTAGTACCGATCCATTACATCGACGAGTGAGTGGACGATAAAAATATGGGTCTCCTGAATGCGGCTGGAGTTCTTTCCCAGTGCCACATTAAGGTTAATGTCAGAAATTTCTTTAAGCTTACCGCCAGTTCCACCCGTAAGTGAAACCACGGCGATTCCCTTCTGGCGCGCAGCCTCTGCCGCACGAAGGACGTTTTTAGAGTTACCTGAAGTAGAGATACAAAGGAGCGCATCACCCGAACGGCCGAGCCCCTGCACTTGTTTCTCGAAAATTTGCTCAAAAGAGTAATCATTCGCTACCGCAGTGATATTGGAGGTATCCGTGGTAAGCGACATGGCGGGAAGCGGGTTTCGCTCGATGAGCATGCGACCGATCATTTCGGCTGCCATATGCTGGGCGTCCGCAGCTGAACCGCCGTTTCCGCAAATCATCAGCTTGCCCCCTGCTTTAACTCGGGTGGCTATCAACTCACATGCTTTCAAAAGGGGCTCGAGTGAGCTCTCTAGAAAAGCCTTTTTGGCCTTCATGGATTCATCAAACGTGGCGAGGACATAGTCCTTTGCTGAACTCATTTTACAAACTCCTTTCTTTAGTGGTACGACAAATCTATGGCGAATTCAAAAAATGTTTTAACAGCGACCGACACTAACCTCGAAACCGAAGTGATGAATCATGCGGGCCTTACGCTCGTTGATTTCTGGGCTGAATGGTGTGGCCCTTGTAAGGCATTAGGACCAACCATCGACTCCATCGCCGATCAATACGAAGGCAAAGTTAAAGTTTACAAATTGAATGTAGACGAAAACCCTGACGCAGCGCAACGCTTTAAAATTCGCGGTATCCCTACTGTCATCCTACTTAAAGGCGGACAGCTGGTCGATCAACTCGTGGGCAACCAGCCTAAAGAGTCGTTCGTGACTGCAATCGAAAAGCAAATCTAGCTTTCCAGCACCCCCCAGTGGCAAAGCCACATCGCTAGTGCCTCATCTGGTTACTTTCAACCATTTGAGTTTAAAATAGCTCTCTAAATTACACAAAACTTAGAGAACGATGCGCTAGAAACAAAACTCTAGCGAGAACAGTGCATTATAAAATTGATCTTTTCCATCCTCTTCCCTATTCTATATAGGAATTAAATTTCAACTAAGGAGAAAAGCTCGATGGAATCTCAAGCAACTCAAGTGGGCCTCATTGCTGCATTTCAGCACGGTGGATTTGCAACTCAACTCATCGCAATCACGATGGCAGTGTCACTCGCTTTTATCGTCGAACGTTTCGTAAAACTTTATCTTCGATTGAGCATCAACGGACCTGCGTTCATGTTCGAAGTTCAAAAATACATTCTTGCGAATGATCTCGACGGCGCCCTTCGCGTTTGTAATGGCGCAAAAGATGCCGCCCTTCCAAAAGTAATCAAAGCGGGCTTGATGAGAGCATCACGAAGCGAAGAGCAAATTCAAAACGCTCTCGATGCCGCCTCTCTCGAAGTTATTCCTCAGTTAGAGCGCAATCTTCCTTACCTCGCATTGATTGCAAACGTCGCAACCCTCCTCGGTCTCCTCGGAACCATTTCCGGTTTGATTCGTTCATTCGCAGCGGTTGCCCTCGCCGACCCTGCTCAACGCCAAGCCATTCTTTCTGCCGGTATTTCGGAAGCAATGTACTCGACCGCTTTCGGTCTCGTGGTTGCGATTTCGACCATGGTTTGTCACTCGTTTCTTGCAGCCAAGGCTTCACGCATCGTTTCGGATATCGATGAACATAGCGTAAAACTCCTCGACCTTCTTTCAGCTCGAAAAGTTCAACACTCAGCAGAACGAACCTAAGGAGAGGCACTTAAAGTGTTCAAACGCCCATCCACACGACGTCGCACGGCACCGGCAGAGATTCAGATCAATCTGATTCCAATGCTCGATGCATTGGTGACGATGATTTCGTTTCTGATGTACACGATGGCGTTTCTTGCGTTCACCATGATCGAATCGCCACTTCCGATCGTCAGTTCCGAGCAGAACGAAATTCAGCTCAAGGACAAGCCGCTGCAACTTACGTTGACCGTCAATGACAAAGATGTGCTGCTTTGGAGCCCCTTTGAGCAGATTCCGCAGATGACGATTTCAAACCGTCCGGATAATTCGATTGATACCCTTAAGCTTCACGAGTCGCTGATCGCCATCAAACAAAAGTTTCCGAGTGAAAACAAAATCATTCTCGTTCCGAAAAAAGACACAAGCTACGAAGTGATCGTTGCGATTCTCGATACCTCAAAAGTTCTCGATAAAACAGATCCGATCATTTCAGTGAAGAACGAAAAAACTGGCGTACAGGAGCAGGTCAAGACGTTGTTTGGTGACATCGTCTTCGGAAACCTGCTAGGAGAATAACCATGGCAGCTCGACGAAGTATCCGGGACCGCCGGGGTCGCAAAAAAATTCATAAGGACTTCGAACTTCAGCTGACCTCGATGATGGACATTCTCGTCATCATTCTCGTGTTCTTGTTGAAGAGCTATTCGACCAGCACCAATTCTTTTACTTCGGTTCCAGGCATCAAGCTTCCGTTATCTAAGACTCAAGAGATGACTCCAGACAGTCTGCACCTCATCGTCACGCCTGAGGCCATTACTTTCGAAAATGGACGAGTGGTTGAGTTTCTGAAAACTGCGGATGCACTCAGCACTGATCAGGCCTCGTATGCATTCAAGCCAGAAGATCTGGATGAAGGCGGAATGCGCATTGCCCGTCTTTATGATGCCTTGAACAAAGCTCGCGAAAAAGCAGAAGTCCTTCGTGCGAAGTCACCGGCTCGAGACGAAAAAGGAAATCCGTTGCCATTTGACGGCGTTCTCGCCATTCAGGCCGATAAACGGGTAAAATACGATACTCTCCGTAAGATCATGTATACCGCCGGCGCAGCCCAATTTCGTATCTTTCGTTTACTGGCTATGCGCCAGGATCAATAGTTACTGAATTTGCCCTAGATTAATACATAATACCAATGTACTTTCTCGCCATGAAAATCTATCTCATTCTGGCTTCGGTTATTTGCCTTTTTTCTGCAATTTCATCTAGTCGTGCCCAGGGGCAAACCACCATCAATCCAGCACAAGCCCAGGAAGTTCATGCAAAAAGCCGAATCTTTTTTCACCCACCCGCCCAAGATGCCGGTCTGCGGAAGAAAATTTACTTCATCAACGGATTCGACCCCGCGTATTCGATCGCGCAGGTTCCAAACTTTGGTTTTAATGATTTTGTGGCAAACTACTTTGATGCTGAGAAAAACCCGATCGTAAACTCTTATGTGCAGAAAGCCGAATCACAAGAATCAGCCGACCTCGTCATCACCATCAGCGACAAACAAACTGACAACAAAACGCTGCGCTACAATTATCTGATTTTTTCAAATTCTGAGAAAAAGAATAAGGCCGATTACCATTACGACTATCAGAACTTTCCTGGAAAACAAGCAGCCGACATCTATAAAGAAATCGCCAACAACTCGCTTCGCGGCGTTTCGATCGACGATCCGACAGTAAAACTCGACGCCATTCCGGGTGGATTCACGCAAACCACGGCCGCCGTTGGCTCAACGAGCGCAACCACAGAAAAAGGGCTCCCTCTCTATTACAATTTTCATATCTTTGGCATGGCCCAGCCCAACGGCACCGCGCCTAATACTTCTTTGATGGTCTATAGCGATACATCAACCGAAGTCGGGCTCATCACCGATGCCTACAAGGTTTCGGCAAGTGCCGGTGTAGGTTACGACTACGGTCATGTACAGGGGTCGAGCTCTTATGGTAGCTATGACGAAAAAGGCGATGAGTTCGATACGCGCGTTGGGTTTACCGGAATTCGCTCTTTCGGTGCAACTCGACAGTTCGACCTCGCTATCATCGATCAGTTCGGCACTGCCACTGGCAAAAACCTTCGCAAGGGAAATTCTTTGCAAATAGGCGGCGAATGGACCAAACACCCGGATCACGGACAAGAAAAGGTCGATCTCGCCTTTCGTGCATCGATGATCTATACCGATGTGCAATTTTTAGAAACCAATCAATTGGGGCATAGCTCTGAGCAATTCTATTCTGCAGTCGGTGTGGTCTATGCTTATTTGGTGCTGAGCCAAAGTGTGAATATCCAGGCAGCCGTTACCGCGAATGAAAACCTTAAATATAAGAATTACGGCCAATATACCTTTCAAGGTGCTTTTCACTTCTTGATCGGCAAAAACACAAGTCTCTCGCTTACCGGAAGTTACACTTGGGCCGACAAGAATATCT
>CAIKYX010000226.1 GCA_903831745.1 Oligoflexia bacterium | reverse complement strand
GTTGTCGGACACTTATTTATTATCTAAGTTGTCGGACACCTATTGGAGTTCGCGCAAGCACGCATCATGAAGTTCGGGAGTATTTTGAACGCACTCATTCAGAATATTCTTATAACTCGCAACATCGCCTTGAAAATGAATCACCTGCACTGCTGCTGATTTTACCTTAAGCGAAGCATCCGCCCATGCGTGATTGACCAGCTCGAGCGTGTCTGCCACCGGCATTAATCTTAGCGCCAGCACTGCTTTTTCGCGAACGGTATCATCCTCAGCCGTCAGACTGCGTTCGATCACTGGCAAGAAAGCTTCATTTCCGGAATTACCGATTGCACCCAAGGCAACCGCCATTCCTTCTGTCGTCGTTGCAGAATGAACCAGCGCTTCGAGACGATTGACATCTTCCGAATTCGGACTAGAATCATTTTTCATTCCCGCACCGAGGGCATAGGCCGCACCATATGCATGGTAAGAGTTTTCGCTCGTATCTTCGAGCAAAGAGGTAAGAAAACTACGGGTATCACTCGTAAAACTTGCATGACTCGTCGTAAACGCATTTAAAATGACAGAACGCGATTCAGGAAACTGCTGAAACCATTTAACCAGTGCACTTTGCGCCTCGGGGGTTCCAGCGCTCGCCAGCGCGCCGATTGCAAAAGTACGCACACCCATTTCGGCTCCGTGATCCGACGTCCAGGCCATAAAATTAGAGAGATTCTTACCATCCGATTTCAGGCTTTTGACCAGCTCATGAAACAGTTTTAGACGTTCGTCAGTCGCAATACTACCGATCGTGTCGAGTGATTGAAGAATTTGCGACCAGGAATAGACCTGTGGTCCGCTCGTGGTTTGCGCGCTCAATCCCAGACCGCTTTCATGTAAATTCTCGGTCGAAGTGCTCGCCATTCTGCGGTTTTCAATTCCGCGACGATTTAAATGATAAGTAGAATTCGTCCAAAGAAAACGAGAATCGCCGTTTCTCACTGAAGTACTTTCCGTACCGTTCGCTGAAACCAAAGCATGAGTTTCGGCATCGAAACTAATCTCATGCACTGACTTTTCGAAGCGTGGGCTCGATCCGTCATTGGTGAGATAAGAAAGTTTTTCCTTCAGGATCACCTGCTGCCCCCGCTCGTCCTTTTGTTCGCTAAAACGAGCCTGGTATTTACCGTTGGTGTCTTCGCTCGAGCGATAGGCCAAAATGCTCGAAAAATCTTTCAGAATGTTCAATGCATCTTCTTCGGCTTCTGATTTCGGCGATTCCGAGAGAACTTGCTCTATCGCCCAATCCTTCAGTTTGATTTCGAACGCAATCGTTGATGGAGTGCCCCGCTCTAGCGTAAATGCCACAAAAGCGGTAGTCGGATTCACCCATGCAAGCGTGAACTCGCCCTGATAATTCAAATCTGCGAACTTCTTACTGACATCACCCGTTTGCACAGAAGCCTGAACATGACGTTCGAAATCATAGATCTCTACTCGCTGCTCGTTGGTCGATACCGAGGCAGGATCACGCGAAGTCCGCGCCCCTTCCATAGTTTCGACCGGGCGCTTTCCTCCATTCTGAGTCCAAAGCAACCCTACGAATAAAGCCATCAATCCTGAGGTAAAATAAATTATGGTGCGCATGTTCCTACTCCAAATGCGTAGCATTTTCCATTCCAACTGTAGAAGTTACGGTTGAGAATTCGTTTCCAGCTTCCGAATAAATAGGCAGTATCGACGAAACCAAAAATGCTTCCGTTCAGCAGCTGCACTTTACCGAAACCTGCGAGCGTAGGCTTTTGGCCATTCAGAAAAATTTCGGTTTTTACGCCGGTTAGTCCATCAATGATATTGATCTGACCACCGACACCGGCTTTGATGAGCAAAAAGCGTGCGTAGCCTTCAAGGAATCCTGCGGCCGAGAGATTGGCTTGCAGACTTCCGGTCAAAGTCGAATCCTGCAAAGGATAAGAGAGTCCTGGGGTAAGATTCGCAGACAGGTTTCCTTGAAATGAAACGCCAGCATCTACCTGAAGCAGCACCGGGCCTAAAGGATACGCAAAAAGTGGAAATGGAATTTCGGTTGGCGCAATTCCACCAGAATAGACGAGACTGCCCTTTTCAAACGCGAGGTTTCCGGCCCAGATCTGAGTGCCACCAATGTACCAATTGGTGGTCGCCAAAGGAATGCTACCATTAGAGGGCGAAGCAGCTGGGGACGCGGCAGGCAACGCTTCTACACCATTGCGAGGCAACGCCTCGACGCTAATGAGGCTGAGACTTTTAGACTTTCCTGCAAACTCGACCTGGGTTTGCGTTTGCACGCCCAAACCATCGGCCCTAGGGTCTGAATCCTGCGATACCGATACAGGCTTGCCCATCACCGTGCCATGCGCAGAGACGTGATTGGAGTCATCCGCGCGTGAAAGCATAGGCAGCGTCGTTGCCACAGCAAGTACTGAAACGGAGATCATCGAATGTAAAAACTTTCTTGAATTCTTCATCACTAGGAACTTCTTTCCGACCGACAATTTACGGCCATGATTTAGGATCGGAAGGGCCTGAAAATAGCTTGAAACCTTTATGACGAGCACCCCGCAGCAAAACAGTAACTCGGTGATTTAATACATAAACGCGATGTATCAAAAATGATGAATTTAACGCACATTGTTACGAATTTGCCTCATCGTCACTTTTCAAACTCAGATTGCAACGAATTCAATGAAGCAAATTTTGCCCAGTAAAAAAGCATTTTATTCAAAGAGAACAGTTCCCAGATGACCGAAAATAGAGCATAATCACTGGATGCAGTTGCCCAACCTGAAATCCTGCACCGAGGAAGAACTCTGGCATTTTGTTGCTTATCATTTTTCTAGAGAAACCATCGAGTCAGTGCTGGTAGGCCCCGCGGCCGCAGCTGTTTATTCTAAAGGAACTTGTCATTCAGCTACGCTCAATTTTGTTGCGCCGATTGGCAGCAATTTACGCGTAGAGAATGTGCTCGGAAAAATCGGTTTCAAAAAAACCGAGAACGAGCAATTTCAACACCCTGATTGCCCCAAATACTTGCTGAGCTTCACCTATGGCCCATTGGCTGTAGCAGAAGACTCCAAGATCAAACCTTGGATCAAACAGGTAAACGGACAATTCATCCGTATTTACTCCCCTACCGATTGTATCCGCGATCGCCTGACGAACTATATCCAGTCAAAAGCACCCGAGTGCCTCGACCAGGCTGTTAGAGTCGCCAAGTGTCAGCCCCACGATACCAATCGCATCAAATCTTGGTGTCTGCGCAAAAATGGCAGCGTGGCTCTTCAAGAGTTCACGACCATGATTCAAAAATAGCCCGGACTATTTATTTTACGAAATGCTTTAATACGTAATCGAGCGCCTCTTGATTTGTCGTCAACTTGCCCTCATACGCCTGATCCTCGACTTCGCGTAAAATCTCGGTAAATTGCCGTCCCGGATTCATTCCAAGCTTTACCAAATCATCGCCCGTCAAAAGCGGTTTATTCTGAAACTTGCGCTTGGCCTCGGTATAAATCGACTTCACAAACTCAAGACCTGCCGAATTGCCATCATAGGTAAAAGCATCCAATTCATGAAACCGCATGAGCAGCTCGAAATTAGGCTCTCGCATCCAGCGCATCAAGGTCGACTCGCGCATTGAAAAGGCGTCCTTGAACTTAGGAGTCTCACGCACCAAATAAGCCATCTGCTCGATGACGTCGTTCGAAAGCTTTAATCGTGATCCAAGTTTTCTCGCCTCTTGATCACGCTTTTCGATGGGGTGTAGCCTCAAGGTAGGCAGAAACAGCGCTCCCCAATAAAATGAACTCGGTTCTATCGATCGATATTGCCCCAAATTGGTGAGCACCCGAAGGGTCTGATCCCATACCTTCTTCTGATTCAGCTTACCCACTGATATTTCGGGCAGAACATTTTCAAGCAACCCCACCGCATCTAGCTCGATCATGGCCGCCCGGCAACTGGCATGAGTGATCATTTTCTCGAGCTCATCGCGAACGCGCTCAATGCTGATTTTTCGAATCAAAGGCGACAACTTAAGGAGCGCTGCCCGAGTTTGCTCTTCAATGGTAAACTCAAAGCGGGCAGCAAACCGCACCGCCCGAAGCAATCGCAAGGAATCTTCATTCAAGCGCTTTTCTGGATTTCCGATTGCACGGATGACTTTTTGTTGCAGATCCGCGAGGCCACCATGAAGATCGAGAACCTGCGTCGTTCTTGGATCATAATAAAGTGCGTTGATTGTAAAATCGCGTCTGGCCGAATCACTGGCAACGTCGGTGAATTCTACTTTTGAGGGATGCCGATGATCACGGTATTCGCCTTCTTTTCGGAAGGTCGCAATCTCGATATCCTGGCCACTCGGTGTCATCAACTTGAATACACCAAAGGCCTTACCTACTTCGATGGCTTTGGGAAACATCCCCTGAATATCGGAAGGCTTGGCGTTCGTAGCCACATCGAAATCCCGGGTGTGAACCACTCCTCGTAGGCTGTCTCGCACACAGCCGCCTACCAAAAAAGCCTCAAATCCTGCGTCCGACATGATTCCCAATACCAACCGGACATCCGGTGGAATCGAGAGCGCTTTATCAATCCGAATCCACATCGAGTGGTTTTCCGTTCTTTTTGTAGACGCTTTTTGATTCTGATTTGATCATGGGCGCAAATTTGTTTACCGAATGGGTTCCTTGAACTGCAGGACCAGACGAAGTACTCTTCTTGGCTTGTTTCTTTACAGGCTTTTCTTCATCTGCCGGCGCATCTGCCTCTTCTTCGTAATCAATCTCGTAATTGGAGTCGTCAGCAGGTGACGCCGAAGCCTCTGGCACTGGCGTAGCCGTCGGGGTTTGTGAATGCGCAGGCGTAAGCCAGAACAAAAACGGTAACGCAAAAACCAGGATCACTGATGCAATATCTCCCTCGGCTTGGCGCCGTCTGCCGGACCAACGATCCCTTTGGCTTCCATGGTCTCGATCAGGCGTGCGGCACGGTTGTAGCCGATCTGAAGTCTGCGCTGAAGAAATGAGGCCGAAGCGGTCTTCGAATTGCGGACGATATCGAGCGCTTGCTCGTAAAGCTCATCGAGATCCTCATCCGAATCTCCATCCATAGAAACCTCTTCCGCATCGATCAGGATTTCGCTGCGATAAGCCGGCTTGCCCTGCTCTCGCAGGAAATCGGTAATCTTGTTCAATTCATTATCATGAATGAACGCACCCTGAAGGCGGATCGGTTGGTTTTGTCCCGGAGGAATGAACAACATATCCCCTTGTCCTAACAAACGTTCCGCCCCTTGGCGATCCAAAATCGTTCGTGAATCGATTTGCGAGGCCAATGAAAACGAAACTCGTGTAGACATGTTGGCCTTGATCAAGCCGGTAATAACATCCGTACTTGGCCTTTGGGTTGCGATGACCAAGTGAATTCCTGCTGCTCGGGCCTTTTGGGCGATCCGGGCAATCGAACCTTCTACATCCTTTTTTACCGTCATCATCAGGTCGGCAAGCTCGTCGATAATAATCACGACGTAAGGCATTTTTCCGATAATCGGTGAACCCGAATCGTCTTTCTCGAAAGCCTCGATCCAATCGCCACCGGTAAAGGGAGTGCCTTCTTCTTCTTGAGATTGAGCTTCAGCCTGCAGTAGATCTGCCATCGCCTCGGCGCTGATCGCTTCTACTTTTTCGTTATAGCTCTGAAGGTTTCTCACTCCCGCGGCTTCGAGAATCCGATAACGCCGTTCCATCTCGCGTACTGCCCATTTGAGTGCACTCGAAGCATTCTTCGGATCGTCCACTACGGGCAAAAGCAAGTGTGGAATGTCATGATAAAAGGCAAACTCGATGAATTTCGGATCGACCAGAATCAATCGAAGTTCGTCCGGTGTAAACCGATACAAGAGAGAACAGATCAGGCCGTTCATGAATACCGATTTTCCTGAGCCGGTCTGACCCGATACCAGCAAATGCGGCATCCGCGCGAGGTCAGCGAAGATCGGTTGGCCACCGATGTCTTTGCCCATGACTACCGGTATCTGATATTTTGGATTCTGAAATTCTCCGGTCTGTAAAAACTCGCGCAGGAGCACATCTTCACGGTGTTCACTTGGAATCTCGATACCGACCACGGCTTTGCCCGGCAATGGAGCTAGAATTCGAACCGACTTAGAAGCCAAGGCCATCGAAAGGTCGTCTACATAATTGGCAATTTTCGAAACTTTGATTCCAGGCCCTGGTTTGAATTCATAAAGCGTAATGACCGGACCTACCATCATCGCGGTGATGTCGCCTTCAATACCGAACTCAGCAAGCTTGCTCGATACGGTGCCAGCCCGCTCTTTCAAACGATCGCGATCGATCGCAGTTTCGACATGGGCCACTTTCTTTAAAAAGTCGATGATCGGAAGCTTCCATTTGCCGCGTTTTTTGTCGAATTTAAATTTCTTGGTCAATTCGAACTCAGGCTGAAACTGAGCCTTCTCGATGATCGGGTTCACTTTGGTGTCCGATGTTTTAGCTTCAGATGCCTTACTAGCCTGCTTCTTCAGATCTGCTACCGAAATATGGCTCTCTTCGATTTCGTCAGACTCTACTTCTTCTGCCGGCATGGCTTCTATCTGAGGCACATCCTCTACCGTCGCTCCCATGGCAACCGGCGCAGCGGCAGCGATGATCGACGCTTCAGTTACCCCTTGCGGTACCGTAGACTTCACTTCTTCAAGCAAAGCAGTCTTTGCATCCACTCTAGCAATACGGTAGGCCTCTGCACGATCACGAATCTGTTCGAAACTTTTCTTGGCTTGCATACCAATGAACTGCGCAAGTTTGTTCAGGGCAATGGCCGAATAATAGGCAAAATAAGTCATCGCCAAGCGCCCGAAGCGATAACTGATCACGCCCGTAGCATGTATCAATTTCGAAAGAAGGTGGGCTACACCGACCGGGGTCGAAACGACGAGCGCACCAAAGAAAATCGCAAGCGACACAATACTTGCACCTGCGCGATTAAAAGCGTGCTCCATCGGAACCGACAGCCAGGCTCCGAAGATACCGCCGGTTAAAAACTCACTGGTCGACCAATGCCAGACTTTCCAATGAATCGACAAAAACACAGTCAAAGATATGACGCTGACACTGATTCCAGCCAAAGATGAAAGCGACTTGGCCATTCCATCTTTCGAATGCACATGGGCTGCCACAAACAAGAAAGCCATAGGAATCAAAAATGCTCCGAAGCCAAAAAACTGCAAAAATGCAGAAGAAAGATAGGCCCCTACTTGGCCACAGGCATTTAAGACCGGTTGAGTTGATTGAGTGAAAAATGAAGGATCCTGCGTATGATAACTGAAAATGGCGATCCACAAAAACGCTGCAAATGCCGTGATGACGATGGTTCCTAGTTCGATCCCTAAACCTTTTTTGGCCACAAATACCCTCCTGGTAAATTTTGCGAACACCCTGGGTGTTCCGATGCTCTAAGATGAATACTGCTTACTCAAATGTTAAACTGGATTTTTGACGAAGAAAAGAAGCATTTCGCTGATATTATTCAGCATTTTTATAATCGTCGCAGGGGCTCACGCTCTTGGAATGTCACAATAATGACGGCCTTTTTTATGATCGTGCGAATATTCGTGTAGCCGATAAGAACTGGTGAACTTTTATCAAAAGGCCACTGTGATGTTGGGCTTTCTGTTTTTCACCGAAGCGAGTTTTTCGGCGCCCGCCATCCATCTTCTTACGAGCAATATCGACGCGACGTTAGCGGTTGCGCGAAAGTATAAGGCGACCGTCTTTATAGCGGGCTTTGGCGACTCGGGACAATATAAAAATGTAGAAGAAGCCGAACGGGCATTGAATGTTCGAGCAATCGAACTCGACCGTCGATATGGTGAGGGAAATTGGCTCGCTGTCTATGGCGGGGATACGTATATTAAAGACGCACCGAACGTATCTCACCTGCTTAAATTCCTTCACGAAAAACACCATACCCCGGTACTTTCAATTCGAACGTACGGAAACTCCAAACACGAAGTAGATGATTTCGTAGACTACTATCAAGAAACTTACACGATGGTAAACGTAAAACCCCAGAACCCATCGCACGGCGATGAAACTCAAATTGAAGTCGAACGCTTTTATGGTGGACATTATCGTCCCAACGACCCCGCTTACGCTTCTCTCGAAGGAGAGTTGACGGGTCCCTCTCGCATTTATTTAAGCGAACCCTTTACTGGCGGAGACGCCCCACTCCTCAAAGAAATGATTGTGATTGGCGGCAATTCCATCACTCTCGAAGAGGCAAAATTCATTCAGGAAAAGAAAATACCCATTACTTATATCAAAGCCGAAGCCAAATACCCGAAGGAAGGACTTCCGTTTGGATTGGTCGATCAGTGGTTTAGCAAAAACCCTTCCCCAAATTGCTACCGTGAATTAGTCGAGTCTTTTATTCCACAAAAATAGTGTAAAATAAATTACTTTATGTTAGTTTGGCTGCCAAATCCAAATAGGAGCATCCATGCACAAATATCTATTCGCCTTCATCGCACTCTTTGGCTCATTCGCATTGCCCGCTCACTCTGCCGAGCAGGTGATCAACGGAACCAATCTCATCCAATACCTTAAGGTTCTCGCCGATTCTGGCGATGGCTTGACCGTAAGCGCAGACAGCCACTACAGGATGAATGGCCTTTCGACTGCGATCAAAGCCATGGGCAAGAAAGCCTATCCAGAGAACGTTCTTCGGTTCGAAAAGAACACTTCTGAAATCGGCTATGCCTTCTGGGCCAGCAAAGAAAAGAACGCCTATTATATTTTTGCCGAGCTTTTCAATAACAAGGTTTCCCTAGCGCCACTCGATGACTTCGATCGCAGAAACAATTACATCCAGAAGATTGTACTCACTTATTTGGACTGCGATCTTTCGACCCAATACTGCACTCTTCAGTGGTAGATCATCAGGCTGCTACCTGATCCAACATCTTCATCGTAGTTGAATCAGAATGGGTGCGGTCGTAACAATATGTAGCCAGCAGGCTTTGTGCGATTTTGAGACTACTCTGCTGGGCTCGATTAAAAAGGCAAAAGTCTTCTCCGTAACTCACTAGCGGAAACCCGCCAATTCGAATCAACGACTCTGTTTTTAAGGTAAAAGTTCCGCCAATCCGTACGTCCGGGTGATCGAGTGACAAAATCTGTTTGGGGTTATCGAAACTCACCACCCGATTGTCGCCAACGATTTCCGCGGCGCCGTAAACCATGTCAAGTTCAGGATCACCTCTAAAAAGATCGTACCGCGACGAGAGATGATTTGCTTTCAATTGATCATCCGAATCGAGAAACGCGATGTATGATCCACGAGCCTGGCTGATTCCAAGATTTCGCGCCGTCGCCGCCCCTTGATTTTTCTGATAAACATACTTGATGCGTGAGTCCTGCTTCATTAAGTCTCGCACCAATGCCGGAGTTGAATCCGAGCTTCCATCATCAACTATAATCAGCTCCCAATTCTTTAGGATTTGGGCTTGCACCGATGCAATGGCTCGACCTAGTAAATGCTCGCGATTGTAAGTCGGAAGAATTACGCTGAATTGAGGAATGACATTAATTTGACGAAAGGGCGCCAGGCTCATCACTTTCCTTTTCGCCACAAACCTGCGTTACCTTAACCGTGTTTTGTACTACTATCGAGTCATGGCAAAAAAAGGCAAAAGCATGAAGGGCTTAATTGCAGTGGCGCATCCAGACGATGAAACTATTTTTTTTGCAGGATTGATACAGGCCTGGAAACACATCGAATGGACCGTGGTTTGCGCCACTGATGGTAACTGGCGAGGACGAGGCGAAGAACGTCAGAACGAATTGATCGCAGCCTGTGCAACTCTAAAAATCAAACATATAAAGTTTCTGGGTTTTGCGGACAATCCGAACTATCGACTCAAGCTAAAACTGCTAACTCAGGAACTCTCGCAGCTTCCAGCCTTTGATTATGTCTTTACGCACGGAATATTTGGAGAGTACTCGCACCCTCATCATCAGGATATTTCGTATGCAACCCACGCTGTCTTTTCTAAAAAATCAAAAGTATTTGGAATTGCCTACAATGAGTTTCCGGATTTGCTAGTTGCGCTTTCGAGAAAACATTATGCCGTTAAATCAAAAATTCTGAGAAGCACCTACCTGAAAGAGACAGTGAAGATATTGCATCATGTGCCGACTTCGGCAGTAGAAGGGTTTACTCGGAATTCAATTGCTCGAATCAGTAAAATCTACCATCACATTTGCGGCAAGAAGAAACTTTCGACTCAAGATTTAGATTTCTGGCTTGCCGAATTTACGCGCAGGTCGACCCAGCTCAATAAAAAGTCGGTCAACGTTTCACCCAAAGGATTATGATGACCGAACCCATTGCAACACGGTCTAAAGGGCAAAATGCATTTCTGATTTTTATTCTTGGACTCCTCAGCACCATCACTCCGTTTTCGATCGACATGTACCTGCCGTCGTTTCAAGCCATCGCAAATGACCTGAATACTAACGTGACTAGAGTTTCATTTTCGGTCTCGAGTTATTTTTTGGGATATGCTTTGGGACAAATCCTCTATGGCCCATTTCTCGACCGCTACGGGCGAAAACGGCCACTGTATCTAGGACTCACCATCTACTTGATCAGCACGCTGGTTTGCGCATTTGCCCCCACCGTCGAAGTATTAATCGGCTTTCGGTTTATACAAGCCTTAGGTGGAGCTGCCGCATCTGTTGCAGCAACCGCGATGGTTCGAGATTTTTTTCCGATCAAGGACGGACCGAAAGTTTTTTCGCTTCTGATGCTCATCCTGGGCGTATCACCGCTGCTTGCGCCTACCGTGGGCAGCATGATGCTGATGCATTTTCATTGGTCAGCAATTTTTATCACATTAACGGCAATCACTTTCTTAATCTTGCTCGTCACCGCGTTCTTTCTGCCTGAGGGACATACCCCCGATCCGAGCATTCGATTGCAAATCGCTCCTGTAGCAAAAGAGTTCAAGGCGATTCTTTCGAATCAACAATTTTATACTTACACCATTTCGAGTTCGTTTTCATTCGCTGGGTTGTTTGTGTATATCGCCCAATCCCCCGCGATCTTCATGAATGAACTTCATGTCAGCACTCGAACCTATGGGCTTATTTTTGCACTCCTCTCGGTCGGAGTGATCGGCGGAAGCCAGGTTAATCTTTTGCTCGGAAAATGGTTTGAAAGCAGAAAGGTATATAAAACTGCGCTTCAAATGCAAATTGCGGTCGGCTTCATTTTCTTGGTCGGTGCCTCTTTTCGATGGTACGGGCTGACCGGAACCATTGCCTGCCTGTTTGCCATACTCGCCTGCGCAGGACTGACCTCTCCGAATGCCACTGCGCTCTCGCTCGCTCCTTTTAGCAAAAATCTCGGAAGCGCCGCTTCGCTGCAAGGTTTTTTGCGAATGGGCATCGGCGCACTTCTTTCTGCCATCGCAGGACTTTGGCCTGTACCCGGAAGTCTGCCAACAGCAATGGTAGTCATGGCGTCGACCTTGATTGCATATGTGATTTTATCGAGTAAACGACGCAGCTAATGTCAGATAAAGAAATGTCATAGACGACTCCTGCAATCAACTACCTCCATGCATTATTTCTATCAAATAAATTGATGACCGAATCATGATAACGGGGGCTCAATCGATGCGCAATCATAGATAAATCCAAATTCCTCCGGTACACTGTCAGGATATGACAGCATCATCCAGCAAACAGGGCAGCTTTGAACCCGTTAAATCCGACGTTAATTTTCCGACACTCGAGGAAAAACAACTTTCATTCTGGGATTCAGCCCGCATTTTTGAAAAAAGCATGGAAGGCAAAGAACACTCAAAGCCTTACAGCTTTTACGACGGCCCTCCGTTTGCAACCGGCCTTCCCCACTATGGACACCTGCTCGCCGGCACCTTAAAAGACATTGTTCCGCGCTTTTGGACCATGAAAGGTTATCAGGTTAAACGCCGTTTCGGATGGGATTGTCATGGCGTGCCGGTAGAATTCGAAATCAATAAGACACTGAACCTGCATTCACGAAAAGATATTCTTGCCTACGGCGTGGGCAATTACAATGCCGCCTGCCGAGGCATCGTCGATCGCTATTCGAACGACTGGAAAAAAACCGTCAAGCGCATGGGCCGCTGGGTCGACATGGAAAAAGCGTACTTCACCATGGACGTCGAATTCATGCAAAGCGTTTGGTGGGTATTTCAAAGCCTTTACAACAAGGGCCTGATCTATGAAGGCCTAAAAGTAGTGCCCTACTCGACTGGAGTCTCTACTCCCCTTTCTAATTTCGAAGCAAATCTCGATTACCGCGAAGTGCAAGATCCCGCAGTAACCGTGACGTTTCCGATCGATGCCGCGGGATTAAAAAAACTGGGCGCACCGGATGGAACCGCTTTTTTGGCATGGACGACTACTCCGTGGACACTTCCATCTAACTTGGGCCTCGCAGTCGGTGATGAACTCGACTACGCGTTGGTTAAAGAAGTTGCGACCGGAAAACATTTTATTCTGGCGGAAGCAAGGCTCGCTGCCTATTCGAAAAAACCTGCTGAGGATTTCGAAATCCTGAAAACCTTTAAAGGAAAAGACTTGCTTGGAATCGAATACACCGCACTCTTTTCTTACTTCGAAAAGAAACGAAGCGAAGGCGCTTTTAAAGTCATTCACTCGGATCACGTCACCACCGAAAGCGGTACCGGAATTGTTCATATGGCGCCTGCTTACGGTGAAGAGGATTTTACCGCCTGTAAAAAAGCGGGCATGCCCATTGTCAACCCGGTCGACGACGACGGGATGTTCACCTCCGAAGTTTCTGATTTTCAGGGCCGCAGGGTAAAAGAAGCGGATAAAGACATCATGCTGAAGCTTAAGAGCGAAGGACGTGTCTATAAACAGGATACGCTGGTTCACTCGTATCCCTTTTGTTATCGTTCGGGCACTCCACTGATCTACCGCGCGGTATCGAGCTGGTTCGTATCAGTCGAAAAAATCAAAGACCAAATCGTCGCTTCGAACAAAACCACCAACTGGATTCCAGAAACCCTGCGCGATGGTCGATTCGGAAATTGGTTAGAGAATGCTCGAGATTGGGCCATTTCTCGTAATCGTTTTTGGGGCACCCCCCTTCCGATCTGGAAGAACAAAGAAGGCGAAATCATCTGCGTGGGTTCACGAGATGAACTCGAGAAACTTTCGGGCAAAAAAGTCGCCGACCTTCACAAAGAATTTGTCGATGAAATTACCATTCCGTCTCCGACCGGAAAGTCTCCGCTTAAACGTATTGATGAAGTGCTCGATTGTTGGTTCGAATCAGGCTCGATGCCGTATGCCCAATGGGGTTATCCCTATACTCATGAGCAAGATTTTAAGAATAATTTTCCGGCCGATTTTATTGCCGAAGGCCTCGACCAGACTCGGGGTTGGTTTTATACCCTGATGGTCATCGGTACGGCACTTTTTGGTCATGCCCCCTTCAAGAACGTAATCGTAAACGGAATGATCCTGGCTGAAGACGGCAAGAAGATGTCGAAGAGTCTTCGCAACTATCCGGATCCGGAAAAAGTCCTGCATGAACACGGAGCCGATGCCCTTCGCTTGTACATGATCGATTCGCCTGCGGTTAAAGCCGAAGAACTGCGCTTCTCGGACAAGGGCGTGCGCGAGATCGTTCGCCGAATTCTGCTTCGCTGGTGGAATGCGTATTCGTTCTTTACGAACTATGCCAGTATTGATCAGTTCAAACCCCGTGGAGATTATGCCGATACCCAGAACCCCCTCGATCAGTGGATTCTGTCTCGGTTGCACTCACTCATCAAAAAAACCAATGAAGAAATGGCCGCGTATCGTTTGTACAATGTGGTGCCAGAACTTCTGAACTTCATCGAGTCATTGACCAATACCTACATTCGTTTTAACCGCCCGCATTTTTGGCGTGAAGGCATGCCAGAAGACAAGCGATATGCTTACGAGACGCTTTACTATGTGCTGACCACGCTTTCGAGAGTAATGGCTCCGTTTGCGCCGTTCCTATCGGAAGAAACTTATCAGAATCTCTCGAAGGCGCTTCCTTCGGCCAAGGAAAGCGTGCACCTCGAGGCTTTTCCAGAAGCCGACGCCCGCTTCATCAAGCCCGAGCTTGAACAAGCAGTGGCGAGAATGGATGCATTAGTGCTCCTCGGACGTAACTTGCGCGAGAAAGTAAAAATCAAGGCCAAGATTCCGCTTCTTTCGATGAAAATCATCCATCGAGATGCCAAAGCACTCGAGCAGCTTAAAAACCTCGAGACTTACTTTCAGGATGAATTGAATATTCGTAAATTCGAGTACATCACCAAAGAAGAAGATTACGTGCAAGTAAAAGCCAAAGCGAATTTTCCGGTGCTCGGAAAACGAGTGGGCGCAAAAATGAAAGTCATCGCCGCCCAAATCGACAAACTCTCGCTGCAGGACCTAGAAAAGCTCGAAGGTGGCTCGACCCTGACGATAGAAGGCGAAGCTATTTCCATTTCTGACATTGAAATCAAACGTAGCAGTCTGGGCGATCGCCCTAACCTACTTGCTCATCAACAGGTTTCGATCGAGATGGATACGACTTTGACCGAAGAGCAGATTCTCGAAGGACTTTCGCGCGAAGTGATGCGTAAGATTCAGCAGGCACGCAAAAATGCCGATCTGAAGCTCGATGCACGAATTGAGCTGAGCCTCTTTCTCGAAGGAAAATTACTCGAGGCAGTTAAAGCGCACGAAGCTACTCTGAAAGATGAGACGCTGACCGTTAAATTAGTCTATGCCGCGACGGCCGATGGAGTTCACGGAACTCATTGCGAAACCGTGACAGATATCGAAGAAGGTAGCGTCAGCATCGGTTTAAAAGTCGTATAAAATAGGGTCTACTCTATTCATTTAACGCAAAGCTAAACAAAAAGGTGGGCCCGACCTT
>CAIKYX010000225.1 GCA_903831745.1 Oligoflexia bacterium | reverse complement strand
TCGACTTTGATGAGCGAAAAAAGGCCGCTGAGTTTGTCATTCTGTTCTTTGCTTAGATTCGGATTGGGAGCTTGTTTGACCAATTCATAACGGACTTTTGCGTAGATCGATTCCTTTTTTTCGCGATAGACCCTAAAATGAGACGCGGTGACAAAGCTCATCGAGTTTTCTGAGCCCTTAAAGCGGGAAGGTCGAATTCCGGTTCCATCAAAAACGGCTGACCAGTAATCCGTGGGCTGAAAGGCCAGCCCTTTTAATTTCTTATTAATCTCTTCGGAAGAAAGCGCAGCAATCGCTGGCGTTTCGTTTTTTCCGCCACCGGCATGGGGTGCATTATTCCGATTTGGATCACTGGGTGGGGCGCCGTAGGGATCAATGGTTTTCTGATCCGGTCCCAAGAACCAGCGGGGATTAAAAACTTGATTCAGATCGCGTTCGATAAAGCTGGTCGACGTACGGAACTCGCTCGAAAATTCGGTCTCATCCCGAAGAACTTCTTTCAGCTTCGCCGCATCGATGACCGCTTTGGACGTAGTGATGCCGATAAGCACAAGGATGGCCAGTGCAATCAGGACTTCAAGAAGGGTAAAACCTTGTGAGTTTTTAAGGTTCTTCATTGAGGCTGAATTCGTGTTTCAGGTCGACCCAATATTGGCTGACGCTGAACTTCTGCTCTTCTCCCTTTTCTTTCCAGGTAATAGTAATGTCGATTTCACGGGATGATTTAGACAGGTAATTCGTCGCAATCTTGATGACCCGCTCGCTACTTTCATCCGAAACCGATATTTCATCCTTTTTCTTGTCTTTGCCGCCAGTCAGTTCCGGGAACTTGATTTCCTTGATTTTCCGTTTCCATTTGTAATCGGTATAGGGGCTCGCGAATTCGCCACTGGATTCTTCTTTGACTTCCTTGAAGTCTTTCCCGGCCAGATCGCGCTCGGCTTGAATCATTGCATTTTTAGCGAGAGTCGCTACGGTCGTCATCCGTTTTGCACGCAAGGTCACATCGAGACTGTTGTTCTCGGCGACCAGAATGGCGCCGATTCCGATGGCCAGAATTCCGATAGCGATCATCACTTCAAGAAGGGTGAATCCTTGATTCTTCATTTCTTGAATACCTCGGCTGGTTCGATGTAGTGCCCTTCTACTGAACAACGGCCCAAAAGATTACTGACGATGAGCGAGACTTCATTCGTTCCGGTATCTGTCAGGTGCACCAGGGTCAGCTCGGTAATTCCTTGTGGAAAAATATGAGTGTAAGCCAGACCCTCGGTAATGGGGGCCCGCTGCTGTTCCGTGACTACGTCTTTGAACTTCACACCGATCGGAAGCGTTCGCTTCTTTTTGTCAGGCTCGATTCCTGATGAAATCCACCGTTTTTCTTTTTCTCTTCTTCTTCGGTGTCTTTCTTTTTGAAGTCATGGGCATGGTCTTCGGCCCAAGCGCGAGACTCTTCGCTTTGCATGAGCGTGTCATCACTGGTCGATTCGACCCAATATTGTTCGTTCTTCAGGTCGTAAACAATCCGGTGAATCTTGCCCGTGACCTGGGCCGAGTTCGAAGAGTCCTTGATCAAGGTGGCGATTTCGCGGGCCGAGGATTGCACCGAGAACCGAAACGTATTGGTAATACTCGGAACCGCGACAATCATCACGAGTCCGACAATGGCTAGAACGATCAGTAATTCGAGAAGGGTAAAGCCGCTCTCGTTAATCCGCATCCGTTACCGAGATGTCGGCCTTGTAGCCGTCGCCACCTTCTTTTTTGTCGGCGCCGTAAGATTTGATTTCAAACGCATTGCCGTCTGAAGTGTAAAGGAAGTCCATGTCCCAGGCATCTTTAGGTACTTTCTTGTCGATGTAGCCGCTTGGAGCGTAGTTCTTACAGTCCGGGCCCGAGCTTGGCTTTGATACCAATGCATCGAGACCTTGCTCAGTAGTCGGATAAGAACCGCAATCGAGGCGATAAGTCTTCAGGGTGTTGATCAGATTCTTCATCTGAACTTTGGTCGTATTTACTTTTGCAGAATCGAATCGCTCCATCAATTTAGGACCGACGATTCCGATCAAGAGGCCCATGATGCCGATCACGATCATCAATTCGATGAGTGAGAAGCCGCCTTCAGAGGCGAGGGTGCGAGTGGTTTTTAAAGCGAAGTGTTTTTTAATGTTCATGTTGTTTACCTTTCGTTCCTTCCAAAAAATTATCGAGACAAATTGCTCATTTCCATGAGCGGCATGATGACGGAAATCACGATGAAGCCAACGGTTCCGCCCATGAAAATAATCATTGCGGGTTCCAAAAGCGCGGTCATGCCGTCGATAGCGGCCGTAACCTGTTCATCATACGAGTCCGCTACGTTTTTAAGCATCGCGGGCAACTCACCGGTTTTTTCACCGATCGAAATCATGTGAATGACCAATGGCGGAAATTCTCCGCTTCGTTTTAACGGATCGGCAATCGATTGACCCTCGGTAATGTTACCGCGGGCATCTTCAATGGCCTTTGCAATATGCACGTTTCCAACCAGATTTTTTGCGATGCTCATGCTCGTCAGGATCGGTACTCCCGAACTGAGAAGCGTAGACATCGTTGCTGCAAACCGGTTAATTCCGATCATCAGCGTGATCTTGCCGAAAACAGGAGCAGATAGCGCAAAGCGATCCCACTTCAGTCGTCCGTTAGGGGTGTTAATATAACGGGTAAACCCGTAGATCGCAACCACCCAGAATAGGATGATGGCCCACCACCAGGCCACGCATTGTGTTGATATCCAAATCAAAATCTCGGTTGTAAATGGAAGTGCTTTATTCATCGAGACGAAAATTTTCTGCAGCTGAGGGATGACAAACGTGAAGATCCCGAAGAGCACGGCCATGGCGACGAAGAACATGATGGCAGGATAGGTCATGCCGCCGACCACTTTTCGCTTCAGGCGGGTTTGTGCTTCTTTCAAATCGGCCAGGCGCAACAATACGAGACCGAGCGTACCCGAGCTTTCTCCGGCTTCGACCATGTTAATGTAAATATTGTCGAATGCTTTTGGATGTTGGGCGAGAGCCTTGGCGAGCGAAATCCCTTCGTTCACCGACTCGCGCACTTGCGCCAGAATCGTACGGATGGCGACCACTTCGATCTGTTCGACCAAGGCATTGAGCGCATCGACGAGCGGAATGTTCGCTTTGATGAGCGACGCCAACTGCCTGGTCATCACCGCGATATCATCTTGTTTGACCCGATTTCCGAAGAGTGAACCGCCACTTTGGGTACCGGCTTTATTGATCGCGTTTCTTTCGACGATTTCAGTGACCATGAGGCCCTGTTTTTTAAGCTTCATGCGGGCGTTTTTTACGGAGTCAGAATCGACCTGGCCCTTGGTATTTTTTCCGTCTACGGTAATTGCTTTGTAATTATAGAGGGCCATGGCTTACACGTCCTCCGCATGGGTGGCCCGGAAGAGTTCATCAATCGTGGTCAATCCCTGAAGCACTTTTGCAATGCCGTCTTCACGAAGGGTGATCATTCCGCGTTCGACCGCTGCCTTTTTGATCATCCCCGCATCGACGTTTTTAACGATCAGACTCTTGATATGATCATCCACATGCAAGAGTTCATGAATGACGGTTCGACCGGAGTAACCACTGTGTGAACAGCTTGGACAGCCAACGGCTTTGTAGAAAACAGCATCAGCCGGAGGCGTGCGCATTCCCATTTCTTGCAGTTGAAAATCAGAAGGCTTATCTGGCACTCGGCATTTAGTGCAAACCCGACGAATTAATCGCTGAGCAACCACACCCAAAAGAGAAGAGGCGATCAGAAACGGCTCGACCCCCATATCCACGAGACGGGTGGTAGAGCCGGAGGCATCATTCGTGTGTAGGGTCGAAAGCACCAAGTGACCGGTGAGTGAAGCGTTGATCGCGATTTCGGCAGTCTCGCGATCTCGAATCTCCCCGACCATGATCACATCCGGGTTTTGACGTAAGAAAGAACGAAGTGCACTCGGAAACGTCAAGCCGATCTTGGTGTTGACCTGAACCTGATTGATTCCTTGAATCTGATACTCGACCGGGTCTTCGACGGTCATGATGTTTCGCTCGGTTGAATTGAGCTTCATCAAACACGAAGAAAGGGTGGTCGACTTACCCGAACCGGTAGGTCCGGTGACCAGAATGATTCCGAATTTTTTGAAAATCAGGCGTTCAATGACCTCTACCGAGCGTGGCGAGAATCCGCAACGGCCCAACTCGAGTGGAGTGCCGCTTTGCTCGAGAATACGCATGACCACCCGTTCGCCCCAGGTAGTGGGTACGGTCGAGAGACGAATGTCGACATCCTTGCCCGCGAGTTTGATCTTGATCCGGCCATCCTGCGGCAAGCGTTTTTCGGCGATGTCGAGCTGACCCATGACCTTAATTCGCGAAGAAATGGCCGCATGGGCACGTCTCGGTTGTCTGATGATGTCGTAGAGCACGCCGTCGATCCTGAAGCGTACTACAAATTCTTTTTCGAACGGTTCGATATGAATATCTGAAGCCTTTTCCTTGATCGCACGAAACATCAGTGAGTTCACGAAGCGAATGACGGGAGCGTCATCTTCGGTGGCCTCGAGAATATCGATCGGACCTTCGAGATCGAGATCGGCTTCGGCGAATTCGCCTTCGATGTCGCCCACGATTTTTGCAGTCGAACGCTCATAGACGCGGTTGATTGCATCCTGAATTCTCATCGACGTGCTGACGACCGTTTTGATTCGACAGCCGGTGAGTGCCTGCAAGTCTTCGGCAATCGTCGGGTTGAATGGGTCTGAAACCGCGATGGTCAGTACTTCTCCCAGTGCGTCCTGGAATTTATACAGCGGAATCATTTCTTTCGTTTTGGCATAGTTGATCGGAAGGTTGTTGATCAGATTCGCATCGATATCATTTGCCTTCAAATCATCCACAAACTGAATGCCCAGCTGAATGCAGAGGGCTTTCATCATTTCGTGCGGAAGAATGTAATTGCTCTTTAAAAGAATTTCGCCCAAAAGCCCGCCATTCGTTCGTTGCTCCTGAAGGGCAAGATCGAGTTGCTCGGGTTTAAGTGAGGTGTGCTTGAGGAGGATTTCTCCTAAGCGCTCGGGTGGGCGACGTTCTTTCATTGAGTGGCTCCTGGAACCGCGAATGGATCAGAACTCGGAGCGGTCATCGGTGGTGGCGGAACATCCTTAGCGGGTGGAGCCGGTGCGGGTTCAGTCGGTTTTGCCGGCTTCACTTCGATTCGCTCTGGAATGATCGCTGACGGTTGGGCTGGTGCCTGTGCAGGAGGAGGATTGCTTGGAACCGGCTCTGCCGCAGGAAGGGTGAGACTGTCTTTGGTCTCGGTGCCTGCACCATTGTTGTTCATGGCCGCTTCTTTCGAATTCTCTTTTACCTGCTCGTCATCGTCGAGATTCATGATGCGCTTGTTGTTCGTATAGTTCTTGATCGTCTTAGGATCTGGAAGGCTGCGGATGATCTGATTGCGAGCCTCGCGGTGGTCGTCTTCGCCACCCATTTCTTTTTCTACGAACTCATCACGCTCTTTGAGTTTCTTATCGAGCACTGCGCGCACGGCTTCAGGCTGACGAAGAATTTTCGGGGTGATGAAAAGCAAGAGATTGCTCTTGTCGATCTGGGTGGATTTTGATTTGAACAACCAGCCAAGAATCGGAATGTCACCGAGGAGGGGAACCTTGGCAACCACTTCAGAGGTCTTGTCACGGATCAAGCCGCCTAGAACGACGGTGTCGGTATCATGAACCATTACACTGGTTTCCGCTTTTCTTTCGAGTGTGGCTTGCGCCTGCTCGGTAGTTGATTTGTTGGTAAAATCACTGATATTGGCAGTGATGTGCATCTTAATGAAGTTCGACACTTTATTCAACTGCGGTTTAATTTTGATGCTAAGAGGAACACTCAAGTAACTGTAAGTAGTCGTTTGAATTCCTAAACCGGCGTTATTGACCTGAGGAATCGGTACCTTGTCGGTGCTGTCGAAGGTGGCTTCTTCGTTATCCATGGTCATCAACTGTGGTGTGGCGAGAATGTTCGCGCCGCTGTACTGCTGGAATGCTTTCAACAAGAACGCCAGATTTGGAATCGTAACCGAATTGGTTGCAGCTCCGGCACCGGATGGCAGATTGATCGTTCCGGCACTTCCATTTTGCCATTTCAACACGAGACCCGGCGGAGGATTGGTCGGATTCGCAAGTAATTTAGCCAAATCGTTGGTTGGTGCAACCGAAGTTCCGCCCGGTAAGAGCACGTTTGCAGCAAACTGACTCGTGCGCTGAACGTCGACTTCGAGAATGACGACTTCAACATAAATCTGGTCACGCGGAATATCGAGCTTGTTGATCACGCGCAAGAGTGTTCCGTAGTCGTTCGGAGAAGCGGTGATGACCAGTGAGTTAGTAGGCTTGTCTGAAGATACTTTAATCTGGCCTTCAAAGAGCGCGTTTTCATTTGGGTTCACGCCAACACCACCGACAGAACCGCCCGGATTGAAGCCGCCCGGAGCACCAGGTTTACCGGCTGCATTCGAGCTAAAGTTATTCAGGGTTTTAGACATTTCTTCCGAATCGGCAAATTGCAGATAAACGACGTGAACTTTTCCGCCGCCCATGGCAGCGGCCGGAAGCTTGCGATCAAGGCGAGCGACGAGTTCGCGAACCTGAGTAGCTCCTTTGGTGTTTGCATGAACAATGAGGGTGTTGGTGCGATCGTCAGCAATAATGTTGTTCACCAAACCTCCTTCCTTGGTTCTGCGTGGAGAGAACGTGCTTCGTGATCCGCCACCACCGGCAAAGCCGCCACCCGGAAATCCCGGACGGGCTCCAGGAACCGCAGCTTGGGTTCCGGGAAGGAGGGTGTCGATCAATTTTTGAAGTTCAACGGCTGATGCGTATTTTACTTGAACGACTTCGATGCCGGCGTCGAAACCTTCGACGTCGAGAAAGGCGATCATCTTCGCCATCTTGTCGATGTTCGAACCGGTATCCGTGATAATCAGGGTGTTGGTTTGTTCGTGCCCGTAAATCCTTGCACCCATATTAGCATAAGTGCGGATCACGTTCTCGAGCTCTTTCGAGTTGATGTACTTGATCTTGAAGATTTTTGTGACTAATGCGTCGGTATTGGGCGCTTGGCTGTTTGAATAGAGTCGGACGTTTTTTCCCTTTGCATCGTTTTGTCTCATGATGCGCAGGAATTTTCCGGTCGGAACAATTGCGAGCTGATTCATATCGAGCGCCGTCAAAAAGGCCCGCCAAGCATCGCTGACAGTAATTGGAGCATTCGAAATGATCGAGACGTCTCCTTTGACGTCTTTATCGAGAATGAAACTTTTTCCGGTCAAACGCCCCATGGTCTTAGCGAGATCGAGTACGTTCGCGTTCGGAAAATTAAAATCGGTAATAGTTTCGGTGCTGGCAGGAATTCCATCGCCGCTTTCGGTGTCGACGCTCAGAGTGTCTGCTTCTTTTTTTGATTTGATTCCTTTTTCACTTCCAGGGCCAGTCAATTGATATCCATTGCGGCCTCGTTTCACTTCTGCCACGGGCTTGTCATCAAAAGAACTTCCTCCACCCATGCTGATTCCGCTTCCAGCCCCAGGAGCGCCACCTGAATTGCCGCCCATCGGCGCGGCGGGAAGGCCGGCATTTGGATTTCCGCGATTCACGCTTTTTGGAATGTTCGGACCGCCTGCCTCATCATCGAACTCGTCAAACTCATCGTCTTCGGCGTAGGGATCATTCATCGGACTACCGATAGCGGCACCACCTGGTCTAAAGCCGCCTCGTCCACCAGTCGGTTGGGCCAGACCAATCTCAGAAAAAATCAGAAGGAGGACTCCGAGAAGGGCGCAGAGGCCAAAGAGAAAACTCATTTTGGTCGACCAAGCAGGGGTCGCAGTTTCTTTATTAATGGATGTCATAATTGATTTCCGTATCTTTCCCGCCGCGTTCAACTGTCAAACCCAGCGTCGCCATATTTTTAATGTCTCCGAGAAGCGCCATGGCTTTTGCAGCATCAGTAATGGGTTCGCCATTTACCCGTTTAATGATGTCGTGCTCGCGCATTCCCGCCTTTTCGTAAAAACTTCCTTTTTGAATCTGCACCAATTCAAAACCCACCATCTGTCCGCCACGCATCACGGGCTTGGCCAGCGCTTGGGTCAGAAGATTGCGCAGATTTCCGAGTTGGGCGTCAATTTCAGATCGTGGAAAGTTAAAATGAGTTTCTTCAGTAGGCGCGGTATTGATTGCAGCGTGTGAGATCGAAGCGTTGCTTAAGCGGGTGGCCGGATCTTCAGGGATTTCGACGAATTCTTTTCGTCTCGCTTGAGTGTTAATGAAAATCACTCTGCGTGGCTCAACCGAGAGAATCTGAACTTTCTCCATGATTTCGTCGCCAGCGCGTACGGGATACATCTTGTTTTCGCCCTTATCTTGAATTGCAGCCATCGAACGGGCCGGGTTTCTGAAAATAACCGTACCGACCAAGGCAAGAGGAAGACTGGTTTGAACCGGTTCTGCTGTCAGATCGATTTCATCGCCATTTTTCTTGATCGCTTTGCTTGAAAAGAGATTTCGATTGCCGATGATTTCATAGTCCATGGGATTTACCATGCCGGAAGACGCCATTCTTTTCGAAAGTGCCGAAACCGGTGGTGTCGGTAGATACTTCTCGACCGTCATCGAAAGCAGGTCTGAAAGAAACCAGGCGCTTAAGACGAAACAAAGTGCGGCGGATGCTTTGGTGATCGATTCAATCTGATTTGGCCCACCGGTGAAGGAAGTAAGGCGATCTGAAATTTTCGACAAAGAATTGACGCTTAAGTTTGGTCGAGGGCCTGTCCCTGGACGGGAAAAACGTTCGATGATTTTTTTAAAGCCAATCCCTGTGCTTGGTGTCATCCACTGAGACTAGGTGCAAAAATGATACCAGCGGAATAATTATTTAGAAAATATTGATAAGTGACTGTTGTATGAAAGAAAAATAGTGATTATCCTTTAAGCAAGGCATTAGTTTACACCGTGATTATGTAACGCGTCTGACATTTTGTCAGGACAAACTGTCGGCAGTGAAGGGATCTTCCATGTCAGCATCAGAAAATAGTTTTATGAAATCGCTCTTTTTCGGTCAAATCCGCGAGGAGTTCATTTTTCCGTATCCCAAGCTGAAGCCTGAGCTCGCCGAGAACGTGAACATGATCGTGGATGCCATCGACAAGTTTGGTAAGGATGTCGTCAAATCTGCAGAGTGGGATGAAAAAGGCGCGATGCCTCGAGAAGTCGTGCAAGCCATGGCTGAACTCGGATTAACGGGAATTGCCGTTCCAGAAGAAATGGGTGGATTGGGATTGCCGCAAAGCGGATACGCCCGAGTCATGCAGCAAGTAGCTTCTCTCGATGGTTCACTCGCAGTTACGCTCGGAGCTCACCAAAGTATCGGATATAAGGCTCTTTTGTTATTTGGTAATGATGAACAGAAAAAAAGATTTTTGCCTCGTTTGGCTACGGGCGAATTGATCGCTGCATTTTGTTTGACGGAGCCTTCTTCGGGTTCGGATGCGGCATCGATTCAAACCAAGGCCGAGCTTTCGGCTGATGGAAAACATTATATCCTGACCGGAAACAAGCTTTGGATCACCAATGGTGCCATTGCCGGTTTCTTTACCGTATTTGCGAAAACAAATGTGGTCGAAAACGGTGAAAAGAAAGAGAAAGTGACTTGTTTTGCCGTCGAGCTTCCGACCGAAGGTGTTTCGGTAGGCCCGGGCGAGCATAAGCTTGGAATTCGTGCTTCTTGGACAAACGCCATTCACTTCGACAACGTCAAAGTGCCGGTCGAGAATATCATCGGCGGAGTGGGTTACGGATTCAAAGTGGCGATGGGAATTCTGAATCACGGACGCTTGGGCTTGGCTGCAGGTTGTGTGGGAGTTGCCAAAAATGCGATCAAAGCTTCGATCGAACACGCCAACGAGCGAACCCAGTTCAAGAAAAAAATCGGTGAATTCGGAATGATCAAGGAAAAGGTCGCCGAGATGATCGTTAACAATTACGTGGCCGAAAGCATGGTCTATATGACCACGAACCTGATCGACCGTGGCGACATGGATTATTCGATGGAAAGTGCCGCCGCCAAGATTTTCTGTTCGGAAATGCTCTGGGACGCTGTTGATGAAAATATTCAGATCTGGGGCGGAAACGGTTACATGAAAGAGTATCCGTACGAGCGCTGGCTTCGCGATTCTCGAATTAATCGAATTTTCGAAGGAACCAACGAAATTCTGCGCTGCTTTGTCGCCCTTTCAGGAATGCAGGGGCCGGGACAAGAACTTTCCGGTTTGGCAAAAGCGATTCAGCATCCGCTTAAAGGCCTGGGAGTGGTCACCGATTATGCCACTCGTAAGGTAAAGCAAAATGTATTTGGCGAAACCATGACGAAGTCGCATCCCCGTCTGAAGAAGATTGCGGGATTACTCGAGGAGTATACGGTCGAGCTTTCAGCTCAAACCGAAGTGCTGCTGAAACGTCACGGTAAGGAAATCCACCTCAAGCAATTTGCGCAGAAACGCATTGCCGACGTGGCGATCGATCTCTATGCGATGTTTTGCACTCTTTCTCGAGTAACCCAAGTGCTCGAAGAAAAAGGCGAAGCGGGCACCGAAATGGAAGTGGCCATTGCCGAAGCATTCTGCATGAAGGCAAATCGCCGGATTCGCGGAAACTTTAAAGCCATGGATCGTAATGAAGACGAGATGATGAAATTCATCGCCGATAAAGCTTACGAAATCGGCTGTTATCCATTCGATTACTTCAAATAGGTGAATAGGTGTCCGACAACTTAGATATTAAATAAGTGTCCGACAACTTATCAGCCTGATTGCCCTATTCGGGCTTAGTGCGTCGATTATCGTTCTCTATGATGATGAGTACGTCTTTGTGCGAGTATTTACTGACGAGCATATAAAGTGTCTTTGCGTTTTTCGGATGCAATCTCACACATCCGCCCGAAGCCCTATGCCCCAGGTTATTGGTGTGCGGTGTCGAGTGCAGTGCGATTCCATCACTAAAGAAAATAGCCCAAGGCATATCGGCATCCCAGGCATTCGAATGATGAAGCTGTTCGAGTTTTTGCGGATGAAAATTTCGACCCGTCGGTGTCGAGGTGAAGATGTGCTGAACATCGTCATCATAATTGCCAGTTAAATTATCTACGGCGTGATGCTTTTTACCGTCCCGACCCGTCCAACGCACTTCGTGAATTTCGCGACCGGTAGACACCAGCCAATGATAAAGTTGCTCGCCCTCACGGTAAACGGTCACGCTCTGTTTGTGCCAGCCGCTATTCGCCTTATTGACGATGATGACGATTTTAGCGCGATTTCGGTCGGCTTCAGACGCGTACTCAGCCTGCTCTTCGGTTTCGTACATGTATTTCGGATTCTTGACTCCGGGATCGGTCGGCTTTGCCGGTTCGATAAGAGTTTCGTCCGAATAGTCTTTGTCTTTAACTTGTGCGTGAGCGAGTGGGCTTGAGAAAAAACAGGCGACGCTCAGACTAAGAAGAACCATTAATTGAACTGAAGATTTTTTCATAGTGTTTTTCTTTTATTGAGGAAGCTGATATGCCGTTTTTTTCAGATCTTTGTAAACTGCCTCATCGCGTTCGAGTATTTTTCTCGCAGTTTTGGCATCCGTGGTTTTATTGGTGTAAATGAGTTCATGAACTTTGCTGAGGTCATTCGTATTCACGTAGTAGTAATGAAGTTCGGTCTCATAGCAGTCGACGCCATGGTACTTTGCTTTCTTAAAAGATGCGACGACAGTGCCACCGCAACCCGCGCCCAGCAATCTCACGCCTTCAAGGCTTGGATTCGTAGGTAAGCTCAGTTTTGCTTCTAGATCGCGCTTTCGCTGAGTTGCCCATGCGTAATCCGCACCGCCGATAGTATTCGGGTGTTCCATCATCAGTAAGTGAGTCTGGGTGGATCCCGAGCTGGTATAAACCTTGGTTCCGCCTTTACTGACTCGGTCGAAATTAGCTTTCAGAGTTTTAAGTTTTAACGGCTGAGCCAGTTTTACAGTGGTTTGGTTGGTAATCGTCGTTTGTGGAATTCCACCGCTGGTAGATGGCTTTTTCACTTCGATCACTTTAAAGATCGGATTGCCGCCCGGACCGTTAAGCGTAATGATGTATTGATCAAAATCTTTCATCAGGTCTTTGAGATCGGTTATAGCACTTGGAATCAGGGCGTTTGAATCCTTGAAAAATTTCTCCAAGCGAGTTTTGGTCGCAGTGGCGGATTCGCCGGCAAGCGGGTAGCTTCGAGTCGTTAAACGAATGTGACGGAGCACTTCCTTTGATTTTTTATAATAATTTACCTGAAAAATTCCGACCACACCATTGTTTGGGTCGAGAGCAGTGTTCTGGCTTGAAGTTGCAATGTCTTTGCCCAATTCAACTGAGTACTTTTTCAAATAGGTAGCATCGCTTGAGTTCAGCTTATCGAGATTGCTTTGAGCTACTTCTTCGGCCGAAAACTTTGTGTTATAGCCATATTTGAAATTGACTTGCTGATTGAACCATTCCTTGTTGCCGTTGTCGGTCACTTTAAAATCAATCATGTTTTTATGCATCGGATTGAATAAAAGTTGGTCTACAGAGATTTTAGTTTCAGTAAGTACAATCGGGGCGACCTTCACGGTGAGTGGGTCAACCGTAATTACTGGGGGAGAAATCACCACTGGTGGAATAGGTGCAGGCAGAATCTGAGGTTGAGGAGTGACCACTACTTCTTTCTTAGGCTTTGGTGCAGGAGGAGGAGTCGTAACGACAGGTTCTTCCTTTTTCTTAGGTTTTGGCTGAGGCTGCGGCTGAGGCGTAACGACTACTTCCTTTTTCTTCGGTTCAGGTTTTGGCTGAGGCTCGGGATTCACGACATCTTCCTGCTTGGCTGCAACCGGAGTAGGATAACCAGCGCCAATCAGAGACGTGTCTACTTGCGCTTCCAAGACACCCGTAACGGCATCCGCGTAAGAGTTGTTCGCGAGTACTACCTGAAGAACAAAATAGCCAGGTGCTTGAGTTGATGTTTCTAGATTGTCTTTGAGAAATTTGGCTACAGCAGTTGCATTACTGCTGTCGATCCCGAATGCTGCGAAAAGATCAAGCGACGCAGATGGGGCTTCCGTAAGAAGTGCCTTTTCTTCACCATTTACCGAATAACCTACTGGTGCAATCAGGGTAGAGAAATCATGGGTATTTGAAAACAATTGGCCCGTTCCGAAATACGCTGGATTTAAATTGGCCGTGTCAGATTCGTCTTTGATTCCGCTACAAATTTTTGTTTTAGGCAAGCAGAGAACTTGTGCCGAAACTGGATGATCCGAGTCAGGGGCGGCCACATAAGTTCTAAGACCCGTGAATTGGATTTCGAGTTTGGTGATTTTTTGAACCGAGTTAACCGGAGGAAGGTGAATTGGAAGTTCAAAAACGTAGTTTGAGCCTTTGATGTATTTTTTGTCTGTGCCATCCGGAGTTTTTACACTTAACTTTGCTTCGCCCCACTGGGTGACTGGCGGTTTGCTATTCGCGTTCAGATACGGAAAGTCGCACTGAATTGAAGACGCGATCGCAGAAATAGATGAAGTAAGAATGTCGCCTTCGATTTTTTCTTCTGGCTTGATTTCAACAGGGGCAGGTTTGGGAGTGTCTGTTCCTGGTGCAGGCTTTTTCTTCTTATTATCGACCGCTTTAGGATCTAAGTTTTTTCCAGCATCCGGTTTTTCTTTACCTGGGTCTGCGCTCGGGTTCTGACTGTTTGGTGTAGGTTGCGCAATTACAGTGGCTTTCTTGGTCGCCTGCGGTGCGCACGAAGCGAGAAGGAGTGAAGAAATTACGGACAGAACAAAATTTTGGTTTATTTTCATGATTCGGCTCTCTGATATCGGGCAAATAGTTTGAGAGGAATCATAGTAGACAATACCTAACTTAATAAGTCAATTATTATAAATGCGCGTCATTGCCGCTAAAAATGCAGCTTTAGAGATAATTCAACGAACTGAGTTTAATAATGTCGAATTCAGGCGAAGTAGGTCGGATTGAATTCCTGAATGTACTCGATGTAGTCACGCTGAAGGGTTTCGGTCGTGGATGCACGTACCGCCGGGTGCTCGAGTAAGGCTTCGGCCCATTTGCGGGTTTTTGGCATTTGTTTCCAAGCTGGGTGTGACCAAAGTTGGTTCGAAAAACTCAGTCGCAGAAAAAATGGGGCGAAAGAGGTGTCTACTAGAGAAAACGACTCGCCATTAAAATAGGGGCCAGTCGAAAGAGCGGATTCGAGTTTGCTGATATCATCGAAAAGCTCGTTACGGGTTTCGGTTGCTTTGGCTTCGTCGGTTTCGTGGGCCAGAGTGTAGGAAGTCATGAAGAGCTCAGACGCGTAAGCGATCCAGGCTCGCTCGTGGGCGCGCGCCAAAGGCTGGGTTGGCATCAGGTGGGGCTCGGTGATTTCATCCAGGTATTCGTTGATGACCGCTGACTCAAAAATGGCTGTTTTTTCGTCTGAATTCTGCTCTTGCACCAAAAGTACAGGCACCCGGCCGGCCGGAGAAATCTTCAAGAACCACTCGGGTGGACTGTCGAGATCGATTTCCTTGAACGTAAACGGAATGTTCTTATGCTTGAGGGTGATGATCGCACGCTGTACGTACGGACAAATATCAAAACTAACGAGTTCGAGTTTAGGTAAGTTCATGGAATACTCCTTTGAAAAGGAATATAACATAATTCGACCCTCTCGACCATGTATTGGATATTCTTAACTTAGCCGGTAAAAATCTGTTGGATTTCCTGCTCGATGACCGCTTCTTGGGCGTGTTTGGCGAGTGAGATTTCCTTCACAATAAATGCCTTGGCCTGATCGAGCATTTTACGCTCGCCAAACGACAGGTCTTTGCTGTGCCTGAGCAGGAAAAGGTCGCGAAGGACCTCTGCGATCTCATAGATCGAGCCTGTTTTGATTTTTTCCATATAATCGCGATAACGCCGGTTCCACGTCGTTTGGTCGATTTTTACATCGCGCATTTTTAGGATTCGATAAACCTGCGAGACCTCGCCATCCGAGATAATGCCCCTCAGACCGACCGCTTCGGCCGTTTCTGTGGGAACCATGATCGTCATCTGGTTTTCAAGGACTTGCAGAACATAGAAACTCTTTTTGGTGCCGGCAACCACTCGTTCATCGATGCGTTTAATCAAGGTGATTCCGTGGGCGGGGTAGACAGCACTCTCTCCGACTTTAAACATGTAGTATCCTCCTGTGTTTCAGAGAAGCTCATGTAAACTAAACCAGTTTATAAACTAAGTCAATTGATTTTTATCATTGCCGGTAGATTCGACCCGATTCTTGACATAACACCTTGCATACGCTCAAGATATTGGAATGAGTTTAAGCCAACCTATTCACCTCACGAACTCCAAAACCCATAAAAAGGAACTCTTTGTTCCGATCGAGCCGGGCAAGGTGAAAATGTATTCCTGCGGACCGACGGTCTATAATTTCATTCACATCGGTAATTTGCGTGCAGCGCTGACGAGCGACCTTTTTTTCAGGTTTTTCAAGCACTTTGGTTACGAAGTCAATTACGTACGGAACTACACGGATCTCGACGATCGGATCATCAAGAAGTCGATCGATGACCAGATTCCGTGCGAGCAGATCACCGAAAAGTATATCATCGAGGTCGAAAAAGATTACGCCATGGCTGGGCTTGAGGAGCCCACCCATAAAGTAAAAGTTACCGATCATTTGCCTGAAATTACCCGAATGATCGAACAGATTATCGAGCATAAAAAGGCCTATGTCGCAAAAGACGGCGAAGTGTTTTTTTCGATCGATGCGTTTCCGACTTATGGCCAGCTCTCGGGCAAGCCACTCGAAGATTTGCAGGCGGGGGCCCGCGTTGAAGTGAATCCGAACAAGAAAAATCCGATGGATTTTACCCTTTGGAAGCCTGCCAAGCCGGGTGAGCCTACCTGGCCGTCACCGTGGGGGCTCGGGCGTCCTGGCTGGCACATCGAATGCTCTGCCATGGCCTGCAAATGGCTCGGACCACAGATGGATCTGCATCACGGCGGTGAAGATTTGATTTTCCCGCATCATGAGAATGAAATCGCTCAAGCCGAGGCTGCAACCGATCAGGCGCCGTACGTGCGCTATTGGGTACACAATGCGATGCTAAATTTTTCGAGCGAAAAAATGTCTAAAAGCCTAGGAAATGTAGTGGGGGCGCGCGAATTTCTAAGCCAATATGGACTCGAAGTCACTCGCTACATGTTACTTACTTCGCACTACCGTTCGATCATTGATTTTAATCCAGACACGGTCGAAAATGCACTGCAAAGTCTCGAACGCATTTACGCCGCGAAGAAAGTTGCCGAAGATGTGCGTGAAAAGAAGATTTCTATTCCAGATCAGCGGGTCGAGCCTGTTTGGGGCGGCTTTTTGATCGATTGCGATCGTGCAAGAACGGCGATTCGCGAACATTATGCCAATGACCTGAATACAGCGGGAGCGGTATCAGAACTGTTTGTGCTCATTCGTGAATGGAACCGTTGCGCAGGAGAGTCCAATGCGCTGAACACTCCTTCCGCCATTCTAGCCGCAAATGAATTGATCAAAGTCATCGAAGAAGAAATCGGTTCTGTGATCGGAGTAGGGCGGATGCGTTCCGAAGCGGCCCTCGAGCGGCTGCAGGCCATTCGCTTCGATCGGCAAAAGGCAGAAGGTAAAAAAGCGCTCGCCGATGCCGAGATCGACCAGCTGTTGCAAGAGCGACGTGAAGTCCGTTTGGCCAAGAATTTTAAGCGCTCGGACGAGATTCGGGATGAGCTGGCAGCCGCCGGTATCGAAATCAAGGATTCGCCGGCAGGAACGACCTGGACCCGCAAGTAGCCAGAATTGCACGTGATGTGCTCTTTATTTATTACACAAAAATAATTTATTAACGGGATTGATTAATTAAACAAACTTTGTTAATTTCGGCCTCCGGAACGGAGCAACCCATGAAATTGACGCAATCTCTCTTACTTCTCAGCATCTTAGGTTTAGGGCTTTCGGCCCACGCAGACACTTTCGTCGATCCACACCCCTATCAAACGCAGACTTTGATTCGCTATCTGAAGGGCGAAAACCCTGCAGAATCAGGAACGATCTACAAAATGCAGGCAAACGCATCCGATTACACTTACTGGGTACCTGGTGAAGGGCCGCAGAAAATCCCGAACACACCGGTCATGTACGCCTATGAAAACGGGCTGGCCCCGATCAGCGTCATGGGGGGCAACTACTTTTTCTTCAAGGACAACACCTTCGGCACCTTGAGTGCTGACGGCATCTTCACTTACAATCCGGCGCCTCGTCAGTGGCAACCGGGTGTAGTGGGTGGAGTGTTCTACACCAAACAAGGAACCGAAGAGCTGGTCATGATCGATTCATTCGGTAACGAATATTCGGATACCAAGATCATTACTCCGAATATTCGCTTGGCCGGCGGAAACTTTTTCATTGATGAAGAAGGTTACCTGACTACCTTTAAATCGGCTGGCGAGATGATGACCCGCTGGAACGCTGCAGGCAATCCAAAATATCCGGGCGCCTTCGCGGTCGGCGGAAATTATTTTGCGATTCGCGATACGGTGAATGGCAAACCGACTGTAAAACTCGTTACCATTGATTCGCAAACTGGTTTCTATTCGGCGCCATTTACGCCAGATACTCAGCCAAAATTCTTTGGTGGAAATTACTACATCGATCAGAATGATGTGCTCTTTACTGTCGATTCGCGCGGCATCAGCTATAAGACTGATCCGCTTCGTCCGAACCCGATTGTTAAAGGTTATTCTTATATCCTTTACGGTGATGGCTCGATTTCATTCATCGATCATTCGGGTGCGGTTCGCGATTCAATGACCCTGGTCAAAAACGGAGTAGGTACTACCTTGAATCAGCTGAACACTGACATTGAACTTTCGAACGTATACTTACCGAATTACCACAACAAAAATCACTGCAATTAACTTTAAGGAGATCAACTATGAATTTCAATAAAATGATCGGTCTCACCCTGATGGTCGGAATGATGTCTACCGCGCAAGCACGAGTAGAAAAAGACGTTCCTAAGAAAATGGAAAACCTGCTCGGTCATCCTGCGAAAGTTTTAAACGCGTACGAGATCGAGAAGCTGAAGCTCACGAAAGGTGGTGCCAAGTTTCAACCTTGGAGCAGTAGTTATTGGCCGGATATCATGGGTGGAATCAATGACCACTATCAATTGCATTGGGCGCCACTTTCGCAAGGACAGTTTCTGATGCGCTATGGAGTGGCGAGCGGAACCGTTGCACGGGATCACCAAAAAGTCGTCGATAACATGACTTCTGATCCTAAGACTTCTTGGAGTGATGAAGACATCAGTCGCAGGCTTTCTCCCGCCGAAAAATACGATCTTCTTTTGGGAGATTTGAATTTTAAATTTACCGAAGCAGTCATGGACGAAATCGATTTCAGAAATGATTTCGGAATGGGCGTCGTTAAAAAGGACGGCTCGCCGGATGGAATGGTGGATGCTTCTCAAGGGGTGGGCGACATGTTCGAGGACGATCCTCAAAGTCCAGCCTACGCGCGGGTAAATAATATTCTCTATAAATATTGGAATCCAACCCACGGAAGCACCTTTCTGCATGGTATCCAATACTGGAATGGAATTTGTGACGGTTGGGCACCTGCCTCGATCTACCTGCCGCGTCCGACTCATGCCATTACGGTTACAGGTGCTCTCGGGCATCATATTACCTTTATGCCGGACGACCTGAAAGCGCTGGGCTCGTATTTGTTCGCGAGAACCAACACTCCTTTCTATGGTTCGATGAAATACCGTTACGCAGGAGCGCGTTGTAACGACAAGGGCAAAAAACCTGATTTGAATTCGGATGCGAGCAACGGAGCTGCGATCGAAGGAGCAGTGACCAATTTCGAGTGTAACGATGTTGATCCGGGTGTCTTTACGCTCACTCTCGTAAATCGTCTGGCTCTGGATGGCATGGGATTCGTCATGGAGACCGACAATAACCACAAGGTCGACAATCATCCAGTAGCCCGCTACGAATTGAAATACTTCAATCCGATCACCGGCAACGAAGGTTCGATCTTGCAGGCTCGAGTTCCGATCAAGAACGTAAAGGACGGTTACAATTCTCGACGTAATCCAAAAGCGGTTTATCTCGTCGGTGTGGCTGCAGACGTGACTTACATGAACTACCTTTGGGCAGAGAAAGAGCATCATCACGATACCGATAGCCAGGATAACGATAAGACCAAGGTCAAAAACTACGTTTACGACCTCGAGCTTGATGCCGACGGAAATATCCTAGGCGGTGAGTGGGGCGATCGTTCCCGCGAGAAAAATGGCAAAATCAAATACGCCGATCAGCCTGACTTTCTCTGGATGGCAAGTCTCGACGAAATGCCAGAATCCATGTTCCATCACGAATTGTTTGACGGTTGGAAAATCAACGCTAGCGTGAATCGTCCTTTCGGTAACATGAATTGGAACTGGGATTGTGATCCAAACATTCCAGGAAAATGCGCACCGATTCCTGCGGAATGGGTGAAGAAAGCGAAGCTCGACGAAGTGTGGGCAAAACCGGAAGTGGCTGAGCATGTGGTTAAGATTCCACTCAAGGATGCCAAAGGAAATCCGGTCATGATTCCGGACGACAATGGCGATCTGGTTCCTGCCACCAAGTCCGAGGCTTACCCGCTGACGGCTCGCGACTCGAAGCTTCGTTCGGCAGAGACGCTCTCATCGATCGTGCTCTTCTTGTTCGACAAGGCGAGATCGCCTGATCAGCTGTAGATCTGAATTAAACTGTGATTAAAACTAAGGCCGGCGAGTGGAGTCTGTTCCATTCGCTGGCTTTTGTGCGTCTCGGTTAACGCCGAATTTGCCGAAATCGGTATAACCCATATCACGAAAAGCCGCGATGAGAGCATGCACAGAAACCTCTTGAGCGGCGCCATCTTTACCCTGAAACATCTGTTGAGTAGTCGTGGCAATGGTGGTGACCGAAGGAATGATGTTTTGTGACGCAGTCATGTCGCCAGCTCGAATGGCTACGTAGATCATGGTTCCCACACCTACTAAAGCAATAGTGGCGGCACCCCAGCCTTTGATTCTTAAAAACTGTTTTTCGAGTCGGCCGTATTTCACCGCGGCAGCTTCATCTACGAAGCCGGTGTAACGATAATTTCCACCCGGGGCACCGCCCGCGTTCAGGAGGCGTTTAAAGTTATCAAATTGTTTTGTGTAAAACGCACCTTCACCGGATTTCAGGTATTTTTGCGATTTATTGTGAAACACATTGAAAGCATATTTATTCCACGCGCTGATGATTCCCGGTTTAGGAGACCATGAAACTTCTCTAAAGATATCGATCAAACCTGCAGTAATCACCGGTACGGCGACTGACCAGCCGGCTACTGAGGAGTACTGATGATCTTTAGCGTAGTCGGTTACCATGGTTACAAATGCTTCGACGTCACTTCCGCTCGTGAGTGTGAATTCATGCTTACAGGTCGAAAGAGCAGCTTCCATGTTTTGTGCGTTCTGAAGGATGTTCTCGCCCAGACAGGTATAGAATGCGACTCGTCTCGAGTCTCCATCTGCCCACGTGGCCATGGCGATGACTTTGGGCTCGGAGCTGTTCTTGTCAGACAGCAAAATAATCTTGGCCGGCTGAACTGTGTCTTGCGCATGTGCGTTTTGCGCACTGAAGCCATTGATCGTGAGAAATAAAATCGATAACGAAAAAATAGATGCAATTTTCATAGCAGGCTCCTTGAATTCAAGTTTATCCTTTTGCGGATTTCTGAACGTTACGGTACACTTTGCGCCAGTGAGTTGTCGAGCCGCTCTCTTCATTATAGTGTTCTCTTTCAGCCAGCTTTCGATGAATTTGGTTTACGCTGCAAACCAAAAGAAATGTAATCAACTCCTTTTGTGGGCAACGAATCCGATCGAACAGCTGCTCGAGTTCGGTTCTAGGATTTTTTCTCGACCGTGGTACGAAGTGTTCAGCGAAGAAAAATACCTCGCATGCATGAACGAGCCGCGTGCAGCAGATGAGGTTCTGACTCCCGAAAGAATGCTTGCAGATCTCGATCAGTTTTTTGCCAAGATCGGATATGCGAATCTCGATCCCGCTGTTTCGGTGCTGAACGATTCGATCGAGAGTCGACGGCTTGTTTCGCAGCTTAAAGCCATTGTAGATCAAGAAGACGTAGTGGGCACGGATACCTTTGATCGCTTGATAAAACTTTATTACGCGACCTCACGTCGTTTGCCTGATGATGCAGCAATCAGTCTGATGCAATCACCGAAATCGACCCGCGATCATTTTATTCACTATGAAGTCAAGCGGCTGTTTCTCTCGGTAGCTTTCAAGGAAGTCTTGAACACCTATGGCTACTCGATTAAGAATATTCCACCGACCCAATGGCAGCGAATTATCAGGGTGGCAAGAAAGACCATGCTGTTTCCGGTTAAGTTGTTGGGGCTTCAGGTAGATCCGAACCTGACCCGAAAGTTTTCGAGTTCGCAGTTCGGTGAAGATTTGTACAACCTGGGTTACGAAAAAACGGAAGAAAAATACCTGGCTCTGATGACTACTCGTTATCGAAGTCGCGCGACTCCGAAGGCGCTCATGCTCATTACCGGTTCCTTGTTTTCAATTTTTATCACTCTCGATCTTGCCGAAATGATCGTCAGTCCCGCAGCAAGCACGGTAAAAGGATGGCTGACGGTTCCGCCATCCGATGCCAAGGTTAAAAAAATGCGGGAAGCCTTGTTTCAGAATTGGGTAGATTATCAATTAAACGAGATCAAAAGAGATGGAGTCGGGGCGATTGATTCGGACGACTATCAAACGACCCAGCTCTATTGGGACACTGTTAACAATGCCGTGGTCGAACGGCGTTTTTTGCAGCTCTCCGATTCAAAATGACTCAACGCTAAACAAAAAGGTGGGCCCGACCTTGGTTACGACCAATCCATCATTTGTCGAAGCGATCGCTCTGCTTGCAGGCGGACGGCTTCAGGCACAGTCACTTCGGGCCCTTCGGTTTCGAGCGCATGCACCAGTTTTTCGAGAGTATTTAGTTTCATGAACGGGCATTCATTGCAGGCACAGTTTTGATTTGGAGGTGCCGGAATCAAAGTTTTGGTCGGTGCGCGTTTTTGCATTTGATGCAGAATTCCGGCTTCTGTTGCAACAATAAATGTCTGTTTAGCGCTTTCGATGACGTGCTTAAGAAGTTGCGAGGTGCTGCCGATAAAATCGGCCTGCTTTAGAAGCGATTCTTCACATTCTGGATGGGCGATCAGTTCTGCATCCGGATGATGTACTTTCAGTTCGATGATTTTTCTTTCCGAAAAGGTTTCGTGAACGATGCAGCTTCCTGGCCAAAGCGTCATCTCACGCCCTGTTTTTTCGGCAATCCACCTGCCAAGATTGCGATCAGGGGCAAAAAGAATGGGACGGTACTTCGGAGCGCGTTCAACAATCTTGATTGCGTTTGAACTCGTGCAGATGACATCGCTCAGTGCTTTGACTCCGGCAGAGCAATTGATGTAACTGATGACAAAATGATCCGGATTTTCTTTTTTGAACTTGGCCAATCTTTCGGGTGGGCAGCTGTCTGAAAGCGAACAGCCTGCACGTAGATCTGGAAGGATGACTTTTCTGCTGGGATTGAGAATCTTTGCGCCTTCCGCCATGAAATGTACGCCGGCAAAGAGGATGAGATCGGCTTTTGATTTTTGGGCGGCTCGAGCCAGTTCGAGACTGTCACCGATAAAATCCGCAACATCCTGAATGTCAGGATCCTGATAGTAATGGGCAAGAATGACGGCGTTTTTCTTCCGTTTCAATTCCTGCGTTCTTTCAATTAAATCCGCTGTATGAGAGCTCGTTTTCAAATTCACGATTTTTCCTTTGTCATTGGGTAAACCATGTTTCATGTTAACTCAATGGAAATCAAGCGAGCAAGTGCCTTCATTATCCCATTTTTGTGGGTAATTGCACTCGGAACCAGTTGCACATCGAAAGTACCAGAAGGCCCGAAACTTCAAATTCTAACTTATTCAAGTCTTGGGGCCAAAGGTGGCTTTCTCGACCGGGTCAAGGGCGACTTCAAACAGAAATCCGGTTGCGATCTTCAATTTGAGACCACACTTGGCGCCTCGCAGATTCTGTCTTATCTCGAAGAACCCAAACAGCGCGAGCGCATCGATATGGTGATGGGCATCGATGAGCTCTTTTTTAATCGCGCTCGGGCCTATTTGTATATTAGCCCAGTGGCTACGGGCGATCTGAAGATGAAGTTTGTCGATTTTATTGCGGCCAGAACCCAGCTGGGGTTCTATCCCATCGATTATGGGGCGCTGACGTTTATTTATCGAAAAGAAGGCATGAAGGGGCTAAAACCGCCCACCCGGCTAGTCGATTTATTAAAACCTGAGTACAAAAAGAAATTCATTTTGCAAGATCCGCGTGCTGCGAGTCCCGGACTGATGTTCCTGGCGTTTGCTGATGGGATTCTGAAAACATCGCTGCTCAAGGAGCAATGGCTCACTCTCGCGCCGAATTGGGATTCGAGTTATAAAATGTTTCTTGATCAGGAAGCGCCTATGGTTTGGAGTTATCTGACTTCGCTTGCGTATCACGATTCGAAACATGAGCGTGATGCCTACAGCTATGTCGAGTTTCAGGAAGGTTTTCCACTTCAGGTTGAAGGGCTTGCCTTGGTGAATCGGGTGGGTAACCCGTTGACCGAAAATCCTTGTAATGAAAAATGGCTGCAATTTCTTTACACTCCAGAAGTTCAGACTAAATTGGTCGAAGCCCAATGGATGATGCCGGTTTTAAAGGAACTGCCGCTTCCAAAAATGTTTGCCACCGTTCCTGCGATCAAGAAGGCTTCTCCGGTTTCTCTCAATGCAGATCAGGTAGATCGCATGCTCGAGAGATTTGCCAAAGAGGTTCAGGGTGAAACTCACTAGTCGAATTCTGGTTCTTCTGATTTCCTTTTTGGGTTTGGTCTATCCTGTGGTTCGCTTTGTCATGCGAGATTCTTCTTATCAGAATTGGCAGCAATGGTTCTTTGAGTCTCAAACCCTCTATACGGTTCGCCTGACTCTTGGTCTGACCCTGATCAGTTTGATGCTTTCTGCCCTCATCGCGATTCCAATGGCGCTTTGGCTTGATCAAACGCGAACGCTGTTCGCAAGGTGGGTTCGAAAGTTTTTAGAAGTGTTTTGGGTGTTTCCGAGTTTTGTTTATGTGTTTTTAGTGCTCGCAGTCCTGAAATTGTTTCGGGTCGAAGACATCTTCTCTTTGCGATCGGTGGTTTTCGCCTGGGTGCTGGCGGGGGTTCCATTCATTGTCGTAACCCTGCTGACCGGGCTTCGTGATCTTGATGTTCGTGAGCGCGAGGCGATTCAGTCGTTGGGTGCAAATTTCTGGGATATGCTTCGATACTTTTTCCTGCCGAAATTAAAACGAGTCATCGCTTCTTCGTTCTTGCATCAGTCCTGGCTGTATTTGACCAGTTTTTCGCTCGTGGTTCTATTAAGCGGTGGGCCCCCGCGCGAAACCCTCGAGGTAGGAATCTATACGGCCACGCGTTTGGGGCATGTCAATTACGCACACGCTTTGGCGCTTTCGCTCTGGCAGATTCTGTTCGTGCTGATCATCAGAGTGGGGCTGAAGCTATTGATGCGATCCGAAGTGAAAAAGGAAATCGAGCAGGTAGGCATAGAATGGTTTTCTGGATCCTCCCAGTCTTATTCCAAAAAAATATTGATCGGAGTGGGCGGCTTGGCATTAAGCGTGCTTTTTCTATTACCGGCTGAGTTAAGGGATGCACTCATTACGGGAGTGACCCTTTCAGGTTGGGTTTCATGCGGAGTGATTTCTTATGCCCTGCTCGTGTACCTGACGGGCTGGCGAGGATTAGCCGAAGCGGGAGCTTGGATTTCGCCCATGGTATTGTCGCTCGCGTGGTGGAGTGCGTATGGCTTTGACTATTCACCGATTCTCCTTTGCTTCGGCATTCAAGTGGTTCTTCTCGCTCCTTGGGCGAGTAGAATCCTGTATCCGCTTTTGGATCGCAGCCGAAAGCTCGAGCAAGAAGCACTTCAAAGCATCGGAGCTCATCCGCTGCGTTCCTGGCTTTGGGTCGAATGGCCTCGCCTAAAACAGAATGTGTTTTGGCTGGCCGGAGTCATTTTTGGATTATCACTTGCGGAGGTGAGCACGGTTATTCTGTTTTCACGGGGTGGCTTCGAGCCGCTTTCGGTTTGGATTCAGAATCAGTTGATGCGGTTTCAGCTCGATCAGGCATTTTACGGAACACTGCTGTTGATGGCAGTCTCGATGGGCGCAATTTTGTGGGTAAGGCGGGATCATGAAGCAAGATAGTTTTTTTGTTCGAAATTTTAAAGTCGTCAGACCAGAGATGGCGATCGAGAGCGATGATTTTCTGATAAAGGCGGGTGAGCGCTTGTGGGTGCATGCTCCGAGCGGTTTCGGTAAGACCAGTTTTTTGCGTGCGATTGCAGGTTTCGAAGCATGTCACGGCGAGATGGGGTATCAGAACGAAGGGGGTGCAGAAACTTTGATCCAAGCCTTGCCTCCGCACCGCAGGCAATTTGGGATTCTGTTTCAGGATCAACTTCTGCTTTCGCATTTGAATGCGACCGATAACGTGATGCTTGCGCTTAAGATTAACAAAATCGAAGGAGCGCGGGCGTCGGAGCGGGTCAGTACCGGAATGAAGGATTTAGGTCTCGAATCGAGGATGAATGCACCGGTGACCCAGCTTTCTGGCGGGGAGCGGCAAAGGGTTGCCCTGTTACGATCGCTTATTTTTGAGCCAAAACTACTGATTTTGGACGAACCCTTTCGAGGTCTGGATGTGCTTTCGCATGAGCGCATGAATTCTTTTTTGAACAAATTTTTAGAGGATCACCCGATCCCCATGATAATAATATCTCATCAGCCAGAGAAGTGCGATTTTGAGCTGATAGGAGAGAGTAAAGGAAATGTCCGAAAATTTATCCTTCGACCCGGCACCCATCGTTCGTGACCTCAGACGCATTAACCTGATTACCGGCAAAGGCGGAGTCGGTCGAACCACTCTTGCTGCCACGATTGCCCGCGCGAGTGCGGCACAAGGCAAACGGACGTTGCTAGCAGAGATCGAAGACGACTCCGGCTGGGAATCGCCTCTCGCACGTTTTTTCGGAAAGAAACATTTTGCGGGTGAACCTGAGGCTCTCGAAAAGAACTTAAGTGCGATTTGCATTTCGGCCAGTTCCGGACAAGAAGATTTCCTGAACTCCTTTTTAAAGATTTCTACCCTCACTCATATGGTGATGTCGAATCAGGGAATTCGCTGGTTCCTCGACGGAGCCCCTGCCTTTCGTGAGATGGGTTTCTTTTATCACTTGCTGATGCAGCTCCGTAAGGACTATGAAGTCATCATTCTAGACTTGCCGGCGACGGGTCACATGGTGGGGCTGGCAAGACTTCCAAATTTATTGCTGAAGATGATTCCTTTCGGCCCCATTGCGGATCGCTTAAAAGAGGGGCAGCAGTTCTTCTATGATAAAAAACAAACCGCCGCTTGGATTGTCACGCTTCCTCAGACTCTGCCGGTCAGCGAAGCGATCGAGCTCAAGCACGCACTCGAAGAAGAGCAGATTCCGCTCGGTGGTTTTTTGTTAAACCGAGCGCCGTTTAATCCCTTTACCGAAGAAGAAGGGCAGATTCTAGAAAGCTTCAGCCTGAAGAGCAAAACGCATCGGCTGATGATCGATCTCGAACGGATCAGACGACTTCGTGAAGCCGAGAAACGCTTAAGCGAAGAAATGAAAGATCACGTCTGGATCGCGCCCGAAACTTTTAATCCGATGGAAGAAGCCGATTTTGGCTCGCGCATCCGGAAGCTGGGCGAAAATGCTTAAAGAGGCACTGGCTAGTAAAAAATGCCTGATCGTTTGCGGTGGCGGGGGCGTAGGCAAAACGACGATCGCGGCAAGTCTCGGAATTGCGGCCACTCGCTTGCGAAAGCGAGTGCTCGTGGTCACGATCGATCCCTCTAAGCGTTTGGCCGAAGCTTTTGGGTTCAAGGAAGAATCGCTGATCAATGGCGGTGAACCGCTGTTACTGTCTGCAGAAGTAAAAGCAAAGCTTGGAATTGCGCCCGAGAATGAACTTTCGGTTGGCATCCTGAATGCAAAATATGTCCTGAATCAGATTGTCGAGCAGACGCTGACGCCGATACAGCAACAGAAACTGAAAAACACGGTTCTTTACGCCAATATGAGCAACATGATTTACGGGCTTCAGGAATACACGGCGTATGAGTGGGTGACTCGGATGATTCAGGCCGGAAAATACGATTTCATTGTGCTCGATACTCCGCCTGCGGCTCACGCGAAAGACTTTTTTAATGTTCCGGACAAGGTAAAGAATCTGATGGAGAGTCGGGTTTTTCAGATCTTCATGCCGAAAAAGAAGAACTGGTTTACTTCCGTCATGAACTTCAGCTGGGTAGAAAAACTGCTCGGAGAACGAATCTTCAGTGAGAGTCGGATTTTTTTTGAAACCTTTGCCACTCTTCGCGATCGCATTCTCGAGCGCTGCGAATGGTTGTCCCGGTTTTTTACCCAACAGGAAGTGGCGGTAGTCGCGGTTTCGACGGTCGAGCCGTTTGCCCAATTCGAGCTGCAGGGGTTGATCGCGTTCTTGAAGCAAAAGCGGATTCCACTGCAAAGTGTGATTCTGAATCAGGTCGAGGTGAGGCAATCTGCGGCTCAGGACGCAACCCTGACTGAGTATCAGGAGTATCTCTCCGAAAACCCAGTGCTGGCGAACAAAATCAAACTGCTGCATGAGCGCCGAGAGGGATTGGTCGAGCGGGCAGAGCTCCGGGTCGAGAACATCAAAAAGAACCTGGCAGGCCAGGAAATGATCGTGGTTTCGATGACTTATGATGAGGATGGGTTTGAGATTCTGCGGTCGAGCTCAGAGCAGATTCAGGCATTTTAAAAGTAAATCGATACAATTTAATAATCATTGATTAAGTACACAAATTTTGTTAAACCCACGTCGCAGTAAGGAGCGACATGGATAAAAACACGATCGGACTTTGGTTAAGCTTGGGATGCATGTTCGGTACAACAGTTGCCCGAGCAGGCACTTTGGACTTCAAAAGTCTGAATGAAGTAGAGCAGGCCGAAGTCAGTCATTTTGTCAGTGACAAGATCCGGCCGGATATTCAGGCTCGTTTTCCAAAAGTGCTGGGAGAAGTGGTTCAGCGGTCGCAAGAAATTCCTCCTGTGCCTCCAGGCGTTTCAAGCACTCGGTCGATGGTGCAGCAGATGCAAAACGAAATCATGGTGGGCCCGGATATGACGCCCGAAACTCAGGCCGTACTGGCCGAAGGTGTGTATCAGCTGATTTCTGCCAAGATTGCAGGGCGGGGCTTGCATATTGATCGCGATAGTTTTGATAAAAATTTTGCAGGGGCACTGCAGTTCATTTCGAAACTCGGGGCTTTTCCTGCCTCGATTGCGGTCGGGGGCATGGCCAGCACCCAGGTCGGAGTCGGAGTGCAGACTGGCGGTGAGTATGATCTGTTCATGAGTCGAGGTAAACTCGAAGCGACTTACTACAACATCATGGGTGCACTGCTCGGTTACGGAGCCATGGATAAAATCGGATTCTATGCAGCACTTTGTTTTGGTTCCTGCACGGGTGGAAGTGCAAAAGGATTGTATGTCGGTTTAGATGGCGATTTGAATGCCGGCCTTGGGCTGAATTTCTTTTTCGAAATCGGTCTCGATCTGACCGACCAGATCTTAGCTTGGGTTCATAACACGGATTATTCAATGAAAGACCTTTATCAGTCGAAGGCGGTATACGTAGGATTTGGTTTTGACGTCGGTGTAGGAGCTGCCGTTTCGGGTAACGTGCTCTATTATGATGCCCAATCGACGACCGTTCTCGCCGATCCAGGAAAAAAGATTGATCCATCGATGATTTCCAAGCTAAAACTACAGTAACTGGATAAGGCACTCAGTAAGAGTGGCTTTGCCACCTTACGAGTGCTGAAATGATCATTCCATGCTGAAACTTCTGAAACAAACTGAAAGCCAGGACCAGTCCGTCAAGGTTCTCTGGGAGCTCTCTGACCGCCAGACGGTAGAGAGTGTGATCCTTCCGCGCGCGCTCAAGCAACGCAAAGGCTTAAGTGAAGCCGAGTTTGATGCCGATGCAAAACGTTTTACTGCGTGCTTGTCGTCTCAGGTGGGTTGCGCGATGGCCTGCGATTTTTGTCTGACCGGCAAGCAAGGCCTGATCAGACACCTCACCCAAAATGAAATTGTGGGGCAGGTGCTCGAGCTCAATAAAATCAAACCGATCACCAACATCGTCTTCATGGGCATGGGCGAGCCTCTGAATAATTTATCAAATGTCATTCCGGCCATCCGACATTTTCTGGCACAGGATGGACTCGGTCTTTCGCGTCGACGGATTGTCGTCAGCACGAGCGGGGTAGTCAGTGCGCTTCCTGAGTTGGCAAAGACTGGTGTCAGGCTCGCGATTTCGCTCAATGCAACGACGGACGACCTTCGCAGTCAAATCATGCCGGTCAACCGCAAGCATCCTATCCAGGCGCTGATCAATACAGCCAAGGCTTATGCCATCACGGTCGGCCAGACCGTCATGGTCGAGTACATCTTGCTTCGTGATCTGAATGATTCTCAAGAAGATGCCGAGCGATTGTTTCAGCTGACTCGCGATTGGAATTGTAAGGTCAATCTCATCCCTTTTAATCGGTTTGACGGTAGTGATTATCATCGACCCTTACCCGAACACGTTAAGGCCTTTCAGCATTCGCTCGTTTCTCGCGGGGTGACTGCGACCGTTCGGTACTCGGGCGGAGATGATATCTACGCGGCCTGTGGAATGCTTCAGAGTTTGAATACGCCC
>CAIKYX010000224.1 GCA_903831745.1 Oligoflexia bacterium | reverse complement strand
GGGCTGGTGCAGTTTCAAATCCACCAACCTTCTCATTTGGTAAAAAATTCTCTACCTATAAGGCGAATGCCTCAAAGAAAAGCGATTTACTTCTTGTTGCAATTGGGAAAATGAAGGCACTCACACCTTCAGTCGGATTTCCCAAGTCTGACGCACTTCTGAAAAAGTCACTAACTGCTTATGAATTGGCCGTTGGCATGGTTAAAACTGCAATAAATAAAAATGATTCAAAATTAATGACTAAAGCCAACAAGGCAATTATTGCCGCAAGCTCCTCATATCAATCATGGGCAGGTTCTTACGCTGATGAAGTGAAAGCCCTCAATGGCTAGCTAATCAGAGAGTGGTTGCTATTCGTCACACTGGTGGCCAAAGGATCCAATCCTTTGGCCACCTCGACAAAAAAAGACACTCTAGGTGCACAAAAGTAATTGATCTTGACGGTATTCCTTTAAAGGCTGGGTTTTCTGGCTCGTAGAGAAAAAGGAGTCAATCGTGGGATTAAGTATTGGTGACAAAGTAATTGCTAATAAAGATTTAAGTTATAAAGTTAAAAAAGGGTGGATCGGTTCGATCATTGAGCAGGAAGAACCTTTTTTTACTGCAGCTCGGTGGAAAATTTCATGGAACTCAGGTCAATATGTGGAGTGGGTCAAAAAAGACTCAGATGGAATTTCAAAGATCTAATGTAGTTCTCAAGCTATGAGAAGCAAGAACATTACCGATTACGAACTCTTGAAAGGGCTAGAAGCCGCCGCTTCCGTTCGAAGATTGCAATTTGATAATCTCCTTTGGCAAGTACCAATGATTGCTATTACTGGAGAGTCATTCCTCTTCACCATCATTCTGAACGGGACAACATCTCGCTTCTCAAGAACAATTTCTACATTTTTAGCGATGTCAATTGCTTTTGCGACCCTATTTACTTTTGCAAGACTTAGGGCATCAGAAGTTCATGATTCGAATAAACTTGCTGAAATCGAAGTCCAGATCTATGGACAAGCAATCCATGGAATTGTGCTAAGTCAAAGTAGAGCTAATTTTGTTGAACATGAGTACGGAAAAGGTAGTTCAAGTTGGGTTAAAAAGTTTTTCGACAGAATTATTATTTTGCTCAACTCTCCGAAAGTGCCTTCTTACCCAATCTGGATGACCGTATTCATCACCTTTTTCTTATTAGCCGGACTTTGTTTAATCCTAAATTTCGTAAGGCCATCACTCTTCTAACTATCTGTGTGTTACCCGTGAGGGCTGTGCAGGGCGGAGGATGAGGGATTTGAACCCTCGAGACTTTCGTCTACGCGTGTTCGAGACGCGCGCACTCGGCCGCTATGCGAATCCTCCGGTCGAAGAATACTTCGATTACTTCGGATGGGCGCAGTAAATATTTTTCGCACTGGCGGCTGTTGGATTTAAACCTTCGCCATTGCAACTTGATCAGCACTCTTCGGATGACTGTCCGGCATGAATAGCCGGACGTACGGCATCCTCCGGCGTAGGAAATGCTGCGCATTTCCGAGAGCGGAGGATGAGGGATTTGAACCCTCGAAAG
>CAIKYX010000223.1 GCA_903831745.1 Oligoflexia bacterium | reverse complement strand
GTGTTGAATCCCTTTCATTTGCAAAAAGAACTACAGTCTAAACTCGAAGAGTTCGAAGAGCTGCTTAGAAGACGGAACACTGGGCTCATCGCAGCCTAACCCCCGTCAAAGCTATCCTATCCTTCAGCTAGATTCCTTGATGAGCTAATACGCGTTATAAGGCAATTTTTTGACGGAGTTGCGCTACGATGTTCGTTGAGCTTTCGCAAAAAGCCCCCCGGCGAATCCTTCACCGAGGGGCTTTTTATTTCACAATTTAAATCAGGAACTAAAGAACGCTTGGAAGATGTGGAATCACTGAAGAGATCTTGGTGATGTCTTCGCCGCGACAGCCGTCATCCGGGCAAACTTTCGACAGATAACAACCGGCATCGGAGTATTCGAAGTCTTGCTCGCCGCGAACCAGAACGCCTTCGACTTCACCGGTCTTCTGATTGAAGATCGCTGAGCCTGAGTTTCCGCCGTAGCTATCGGTATTGGCAGTAAAGAAGCCATTTGGAGCAGCGCTGCGAACTTTCTTGTCTGGATCAACTTTGGTTGGAAGGCCGGATGGATGACCAATCATCATGATCTGGGTTCCGTCGGTGATTTCGTTTTGCATGCGACCTTTGGCCAGGGTGAGTGGGGTGCGATCGGTAACGTCACGATCGAGCTGGATGATCGCAAAGTCTGCGCCATCATCTACTTGCTGGCGATAAACGATGCTTTTACATCCCACGACGTTCTTCTCAGGAACTGAATTTGGATATTGCCCTTTTTTGGTCACGGCATAACCGAATACGAATTTAGTGCTGGAGCACTCGTCTTGGCTGGTGATGCAATGGCCGGCAGTCAGCATCAGGTGTTTTCCGATGAGTGAGCCCGAGCAAAATGCGCCAGACGGTTGGTCTGCAAACGGCTCTTTCGAGCACACTTGCATCAAGCTCTGAAACGAGCTTGCTTTGATGGCAACCACACCAGAGGAATCCTGCTGAATCGAATCAGTCTTGATCAAAGCGACTGTAGATGCGGCAAGTGTGGCGTACATCGGGTTAGTGACCTGATAAAGGTCGACGCGGTTATCGGTTCCGTAAATAACACCATCACTGGCATTGTTTGCGCTAGCTGTGAATCCATTCAGTGAAACTGCCAAAACGGCAGTCAAAAAAGCTGCTTTCATTTAAATTCCCCCCTGTCCCGGTCCTTGGGACGACAATTTTTATACGAACGATATAAAAATAATGACGGGAGAAAATTCAAAGATCAACGACGATCATGGAAAATTTTTGGCGGTGATCAGAAAGAATGATGGTCTAGCTGTGCGTTGAGACGGGCGAACTACTGGATTTGAATTCGCGATTTACCCAAATTAATCCAAGAATTGCGACTGTGACGCCCCCTATAAAAAACGGGAGAGTCGCATGAACTCCGAACGCTAAGAACCCGACAAGTGGACCAAATATGCGGGCGAGGCTGCTCATGCCTTCTTTCAATCCAATGACGGCGCCTTGTTCATGCGCATCCGCGCGTTTTGATACTAACGCAGCGAGTGAAGGATTGATCAGGCCCGAGCCAAGAGCGAGTGGAATGGCAGTTAAAAAGAAGCTTCCAAAGGTGGGGCTCTGCGAAAATAAAATCATTCCGATGCCCTGAAGAAAAAATCCGACGACGGCGAGTTTTACTTCACCGTACTTCGGAGCGAGTCTTCGAATCAAGCCGCCTTGAACCACCGCGCCCAAAACGCCGGCCCACATCAGAATCATTCCGGTTTTATACCCGGCCATTTCGGTAGTGAGATCGAGCTTTCCCTGAAGGAAAAGCGAAAAAACCTGCTCAAAATTTGAAAACGCAAACACGGCAAAAAAAGTAGAGAGGATCGGAAGCATCAGCTTCGGATCGCGTGCCACACGCTTGAGGGTGTGAAGTTGTTCGCGGCGTACTCCCACTTTTGGTTTCTTCAGATTGTCCTGGCGAATGGATTCGGGAAGGCTTTCCTTCAGTCTAAAAATCGCGAGTAGAAAGTTCAGGCCGCAGAGCGTGCCTGCAATGATGCCCGGAGCAGAGAGGCCCCATTTTGCAGCAGAAATGCCACCAATCGGGGGCCCGAGGGTAAAGCCAATTCCGAAAGCGGCGCCGATGAGACCCATGCCCTTGGCGCGATCTTTGGCTTCGGTGACATCTGCAATGTAGGCTTGAGCAGTCGATACATTCGCCGCGAAGACTCCGGCCAATGCCCGTGTGAAAATCAAAAACCAGATGTTATGGGCAAACGCGAATAAGAAGTAAGAAGTGGTCGATCCCAAAAGTGACATGAGCAGAATCGGGCGGCGGCCGATGCGGTCGGAGAGTTTTCCCCAGATCGGAGAAAAGAAAAATTGCATCAAGGAATAGATCGCGCCCAAGATCATGAGCTCGTAAGTGGTGGCGCCAAAGTCGCGACCGTAAAGCCCGATCAGAGGGATGATGATTCCGAATCCAACGAGATCAAGGAAAACCGTGGTGAAGATGACGAGCAGCGGAGAGCGTGATTTTTTTTGGCTTTTTTGAGTTGGATTCATGCAGCATTTCTAACAAATTTGGGTCAGACACACAAATTTAATGTAGAATGGGTCCTTCATGAGCAACCTCAGTTGGGGTGATGGCCCTACTCAATACTTCTTTAATTTAACACCCGATAAGGTGCTGGACGCATTAGAGCGCTTTCCTGTTTTAGGCGAAAAGCGAATGTGCACGGGCTATTGCCAAACGCTCGCCAGTTTCGAGAACCGGGTCTATGAAGTCGAGTTCGAACCTTCTGAAGATGCCCAGGCCAAACCATTCGCCAAGCGCCATGTTGTCAAATTTTATCGCCCGGGACGTTGGACTCGCGAACAGATTCAAGAAGAGCACCAGTTCATGCAAGACGTGATCGAAGCTGAAGTGCCGGCGGTGGTGCCGCACTATTTTGAAAAAACGGGCGATACGCTTCGTGAGTTTGAGTCCTTGTTCTTTTGTATCTATCCCAAAGTAGGGGGTAGGCAGCCTGAAGATCTCAGGCCTGATCAACTTCAGCAGCTGGGCCGCCTGATTGCCCGCATGCATGTCGTGGGGTCGCAGCGCCAAGCTCAGCACCGAATTCATCTTAATCCTGCAGCCTATGGTACCGCTTCGCTCGAATTCTTGCTGAAAAGCCAAGTGGTCAATCCGCAGGTCGAGGATCGCTTTACCCGCGTGGTTGAAGCGATTGTCGCACAAGCGACCGAATGGTTTCAGGGGCAACCCGTTCAGCGGATTCATGGTGATTGTCACGCCGGAAACATCTTGTGGAACGAAAAGACCGGGCCCTCGTTTATTGATTTCGACGATATGGTGGTCGGGCCACCGGTTCAGGATCTTTGGTTGCTTGCGCCCGATCCCGAGCAGATGAAATCACTGATCGACGGCTATCACATGATGCGCGACCTTCCGAAAGGGAGCTTGCGATTGGTCGAGGCGCTTCGTGCGCTTCGGATGATCCATTATGCGACCTGGATTGCAAAACGTTATGATGATCCTGCGTTTCAGCGTGCTTTTCCGCAGTTCGAATCGCCTAAATACTGGGACGAGTTAACTCTCGATCTCGAGCGCCAACTCAACCTGATGATCAAGACGGGGCACGAATATGCATGATCTAAAAGCGTTCAAAAACGAGTTTTCAAATCGCCAAGGAATTCATTTTAATTCTGCGGGGCTGAGTCCGATTTCAAAATCGGCGGCAGCGCGAGTGGTGGCACTGACCGAACAGGTCAATCGCGAGGGTTCTTTCATTGATCAGGATTGGGTTCCGAAATCAGTAACGGCTCGTGAAACCATTTCTCGCTTTCTCGGAGCCACTCCCGATCAATTGGCGTTTGTGCCGAATGTAGCCAGTGGGCTTTCTCAGGCAGCGCTTGGTTTTTCGCTCAAGCCACAAGACACGGTGGTCACCGTCGATCAGGAATACTCGTCTAGTTTTTATCCTTGGAAAGTCGCTACGGATCGCGCGGGCGCGAAGCTCGTTGTGATTTCTTCAAACGAAAACCTTTCTGTTTCATTGGATCAGATTTTGTCGGCGATTCAGCCCGGAGTAAAACTGGTCGGTGTTTCGTGGGTACAGTTTCAAACCGGTACGCCGCTCGATCTCGTCGCCATCGGAAATCGCTGTCGCGAAGTCGGGGCTTCGTTCGTGGTCGACGGAATTCAAGGCTTGGGGCAAATGCCTTTTTCCTTTCAGGATTTGCCTATCGATTGCGTGGTGGGTGCGGCTCATAAATGGATGTGCGCACCCATTGGCCAAGGCTTTATGGTGTGTCGCGATGAATTTATGAAGAAGCTTCATCCGGTGGTAGTCGGGGGCGGAACGTTCGGGCGCTGGGGAACGTTTGCAGATCCTGCACTGACTGAGATCGAAACGGTTCGCAAGTTTGAACCGGGGGGATTGAATTTTTTATCCCTGCTGGGCTTAGAGTCTGCGACTCAAGTGCATGAGCTTGCAGGAATGGAAGTGATCGCCACTGAAATTTCGCGTTTATCGAAAAAGCTTCGTGAAGGAATGGCTGAATTCGAAGGGGTGGGGCGCTTGAATTTGATTACGCCGTTTGGGCAAAAGGGCGGAACCACCAGCGTGGTTCTTCCTGAGGCTATCGAAACTCGATTTCTACAAACTTGTCGCGATGAACGGATCGCTCTCGCCAAGCGCGGACGATTTGTGCGTTTTGCAATTCACGCCTTCAGTAACGAGCAAGAAGTCGATACTGTGTTGGGAGTGCTTCGCAAATGTTTCGCTTAACGGCTGTGGTGTCGATGTTGTTTTTGCCCGGTGTGATTCAGGCAGGGATGTTCAACCGCCCGCCTCAGAACGAAGAGACCTGTTTTTCGCCAGACGAAGCATGCGACGAAAAGCTCGTCAGTTTGATCGATGGTGCTAAGAAGACGATTGATATTGCCATCTACGATATTAATCTCGATGCGCTTGTTCACTCACTTTTGGTTCAGAGCAAAAAAATAAAAGTACGGGTGGTGGTCGATCGTAAGCAGGCCAAGGGCAAGCATTCTGCGGTACCGCTGTTGCTGAAAGCGGGGGTGAATGTTCGTTACGGGCATCAACGCGGAATCATGCACAACAAGTTTGTGATCGTCGACGGAACCATGCTCGAATCGGGCTCGTTCAATTACACCCACCATGCGTACCAAGCGAATCACGAGAATCAGATTTACCTGACGTCACCTAAAATTGTGGCGCGATTTCAGGAAGAGTTCGAAAAGGTCTGGCGCAAAGCAGACGAGCCTCGAAAGAAAAACTAAACTAAATTTATTTATTAATTTTGTCTTTTGATCAAGCATAAGAAATAGTGATTTTAATCTTGACGCATTGAGTCAATCTTGATACCTTCACTTTTACTAATAGGAGATCAGTATGAAATTTTCAGTAGTTTTAGGTGTTTTTTTAATCAGTGGTTCAATTGCGCAAGCCCAAGTGGTTTCTAAAGAAGAATGGAAGATCCATAAGGAAGCCAATCGCGAAGAGTACACTCACGTATTCGCCAGTCAGCCGATTAATAATGTAGAAGTCGTAACGACTGAAACTGCCGGCAAAAAGGCAGTGCCTGCCAAGTTGGCCGTTCCAGCAAATAGCGCGCAGCCGGTTTTAACCAAACAAGAGCTTTTGGATCAGCAGTACCACAAACAATCGATTTCCGAACAACAGTATAATCCAGGCCATTTCTAGGCATTTGAAAGTTTAACTCAAGGAGTAATTATGAAATTTGCTATCATCTTATCTTTGTTCGTATCTGCAGGCGCAATGGCGCAAACCTCAGGCTCTTACTATATTACTTATAGTGCGAGTGGTGTTCCACAGCAGGTGATTCGTTCAAGCCTTCAAAATTTGCAGAACCGAATCGATGCCGGTGAATCTCTCGAGTCAATTTCCGACCTGAGTGTGTACCTTCCATGCGGACATGATCATGACGTGAACGTCGGCAATGCCCGCATTGCGCTTTACGAACTCGGACGAGTAAAGCTTCAGGAAAAATACGCTTCTGCACCAACAACTGCGGGAGTAAGAACTGTTGAAGTTTATAGCGACGGCTCGAATCCCGATGTGAATGGAAAAGGTCCTAAGGGTGTCAGAACGGTAAAAGAGACTGATCCTGCTTATTCAGGTCAGCCTTCATCGGTATGGGATTACCGCGACGAAAAGGCGCACACCGTTGGACCTTCGACTAACAGTCAGTGAGTCCGGCATCGAGAATGAGTTCTCGATAATTGTTCTCGGCTCCTAGAATTGCCAAGATCGAATAAAGGCCCCACTGCAAGCGGTTCACAAACGCCCATTCGCCGGGAAGACTCATGCGCGATCGATTGATGTTTTCCTGCATCGTCAGGTTCCAGCTTTCGATGACGTGCTCGCGGCTAAAGCGAAAGGGTTGGTGGGCGTTCCACGGTGCGTGAATCGTCTTCATCATTCGAAATTGAAAATCAAAATCGAAGTGCTTCGGGTTCGGAACATACCCCATCGCCACGATCAGTTGATCGGCATTTTTGCGATCATCGTTCATGATGGCGAGCAGGTATTCTTTCCACTGCGACACAAACTCAGGCGAAAGCTTCTTTACGCAGCCAAAGTCGAGGAAGGCGATCTTTTCGTCCAAAAAAAGGTAATTGCCGGGCTGGGGGTCGCAGTTCAGGATGCCGTGCCGAAAAATGCACTGAAAGACCGTGCGGAAGAGGATTTTACCTGCCTGGTTCTTTTCTTCCTGTGAACTGGTCCTTACGAATTCCGAAAAGGTTTTTCCATGAATCCGTTCCTGGCAGAGAATCCGGGCAGTCGAATTTTCATCATATACTTTCGGAATGATCACGTTCGAATCATTCGAAAAAATACGTGCAAATTCCTTCTGCGATTCGGCTTCTCTCAGATAATCGCATTCGTCTTTGGCTCGGGTGCGAAGTTCCTGTACGAGCGACTGTCGATCCTGTTTGCGAAACAAGATCGGTGTCAATACGTCCATGAAGCGGGTGTATTGCAGGTCTGATTCCATCAGGCGTTCGATTTCGGGAAACTGCACTTTGACCGCGAGTTCGGTGCCGTCTTTTGCCTGCGCTGCGTGGACTTGCCCGATGCTGCCGTTTCCGATCGGATTTGGATCCCATGACTTAAACGCCTGTAGGATGGATTGTCCAAGTTCTTGTTCAATGACTGCTTCAATCCGACTCGATTCAAGCGCAGTCGATTGATCCTGTAAAATTGCGAATTTTTCGCGAACCGATTCGGACAATCCGAAGTCGGTGTAACTGATCATCTGTCCTGCCTTCATCATCAGGCCCTTGAGTTCGCCCAGAGTCGAGGCGAGTTTGATCGCTGCCGTTTCGGTATACGGTTTGGGTTCGGCACCCATCAAGCGCAAGAACGATTCTCCGGCCATTCGGGTAACCATACCGGCGATGGCCGATGAGAGTTTGAAGTTTCGACTCAGCCAGCTTGAATTCAAATCCGTGAGTTCGGCTTTTTCGGGCAAGCCTGATTCCTTTTCATAAATTTGCATGAGGCGGAGGATCGGGCCCGGAATGGTGCGAGCACCGCTTTCCCAGGACGAAATGGCCGTGTGGGCAACCTGAAATTCCCGGGCCATTTCACGTTGTGAAATGTTCAGGAATTCGCGTAAGCGCCGCAGTCGGGTGGCTTCGACTGAGCGATCGGTGCGGGGTTGGTGTCTTGGCATGCCTTTGATTATAGATCGAATCGCCTCAAAACGGAATTGTTCACAGTGTGGAATTGTCGTGTATTTGAGGTTTAAACAGGGCTTTTTAGCTTAAAAAGGCTTAGAATTGCCAATCATGCGCCAGGTAGTACGATTTCTCTTTGTCTTCAATGCAATCAGTTGTCTCGTTGGGTGTTCGCAAGCCAATACGGCAAACGGGCATTTGGCCTCGATGGATGTGGCGTCGAATCAGATTTCAGATTCCTCACAACAGTTGCTCGAGGAAGCTCAGAAGGATCGCGCACAGCTAAAACGGATCGCCGATTCGATCAGCTCATTCGAGGATATTGCAAAAAGGTTTTCGGCGCAGATCGAAACCCTGATTGCACAGTTGTTTGCGGCAAAACCACCGGCCAAGACTCCGGATATTGATCAGATTCTTGGCCCCATCCATCCGGCGGGGTCGGTATGAAACGTTTTTTTACCGGTTATGCACTGTTTGTTTTTTTATTGGGTTTGCCATCAGCACAAGCCGGTATAACTCATATCCATCCCAAACCTTATTGTACTTATGCTTCGCTTTCGTCGGTGTACGTGCTTTTTGCCGATTATGCACAGTATTCGGTTAGAGAGGGGCATCGCTACGGGATTCCGCTCCTTCCGGATACCTCGCTGTTGAACATGTCGAAGTCGAATGTGAGTTGGTTGTCTCAGGCCCCTGATCTCGATCTTTCGCATCAGCCTCAACCGGCTGCGAGTCGGGCGGTGGTTTTATTCAACCTGCAGCCTAAGGATCTGGCGGAGCGCTACTATGCAAAGTTTCTGACGATCTGTTCGGTGACGCCGGATGGTGCGGGTTTTACCCAAAAGTGCAATCTATCGACCGGCAGGATTTATCTCGATGATGGCTCCTACTACGATCCAACTCTGAAGACCTACGCGCTGAAGGGTTTTGATTCGACCATCGAAGTCGAGCGAAGTGGCAGTGCGTGCGCTACGGGGCAGATTCAGATTTCGGTCGATGTAACGATCGAAACCAATCCGAACGACATGCGAGAAATCAAGGACGCCTTAAAGACCTCACTTGGACCCTTGGGTGGTCTCGTGGATAAGATTTTCGATGAAAACAGCTTCTTTAATGACTACTATTCGCATGTTTACGAGACATGGATGAAGGACCTCCGGTAATCGCGTGGATTCAATGGTTTCTATTGTGGGCCAAGTTGTAATTTTTCCGGTCTGAAGTTACACTTAGTTTCATGCTCGATATCAAATACATCCGTGAAAATGCAGATCTCGTTAAAAAAGCGATTCAACTCAAAAAGGTCAATCTGAACCTCGATGAATTGTTGCAGCTCGATCAACAATCGCTCGATTACAAAAGAAAATTACAACTCCTTCAAGAAGAGAAAAATTCGAACGCTAAGAAGATGCCCAAGGCCACTCCCGAAGAACGCCCAGGCCTGATCGAGCGTGGTCGGGCCATCAGTCAGGAGATTTCGAAACTCGAGCCCGAGGCCCAGGCCAAGGACGAAGAGCTCAAAAAGTTGCTGTGGCTGACTCCGATGGTTCCGGCAAGTGATGCTCCGATCGGCAAGGATGATTCAGAGAATGTCGAGCGCAAGAAAGTCGGCAACCCGCCGGAGTTCAGCTTTGCATTCAAGGATCATGTCGATGTAATCCTGAAAAACCAGTGGGCCGAGTTCGAAAAGATGGCAGCCGTTTCAGGAAGTCGCATGATTGCGCTCAAGAACGAATTGGCGCTATACGAATTTGCTGTTCTTCGTTTTGCTCTCGATTACCTGGCCAAAAAAGGTTCAACGATCATTACGGTTCCTGCCATGGTGCGTGAAGCTGCACTTTATGGCACCGGCCATTTTCCGGCGGGCCGCGATCAGGTTTATTTTTTACCCGAAGACGACCTTTACCTTTCCGGAACTGCAGAGGTTCCGTTGACTTCACTACATTCAGGCGAAATCCTTACTGACGCCCAACTGCCGATGCGTTACGGTGCGTTTTCTCCGTGCTTTCGCCGAGAGGCCGGAAGTGCCGGTAAGGATGTGCGCGGCTTAATGCGTGTGCATCAATTCAACAAAGTCGAGCAGTTTGCATTCTGTCGTAATGATCCGGATGAGTCTTCGCATTGGCATGCAGAGCTTCTGAAAACCTCTGAAGAGATCTGCCAAGCATTTGAATTGCCGTACCGGGTAATTGAAGTGTGTACGGGCGATATGGGAATGGGCAAGTTTCGCATGCACGACATCGAGTGCTGGGTGCCTTCCGAGAAGAAGTACCGCGAGACCCACAGTTGCTCGAGTCTTCATGATTGGCAGGCCAGACGCGCCAATCTTCGTTATCGCGATAAGGAAGACAAAGTAAAATTCATTCATACCTTGAACAACACTGCGGTGGCGACCCCACGGATTCTGATTTCACTTCTCGAGAATCACCAGCTCGAAAATGGTGCGGTTCATGTTCCTAAAGCACTTCAGCCTTATATGGGTGGAGTGGATCGCATCGGCGGTAAATAATTCCTTAAAAACTCCAAACTCAAACTGCATTTTTAGACCCAGGTTAAAATAATGCGAAAAAAAGTTAATTTTGTTTCACGGCGATGAATGAAACCGTCACGCCTGCTGCTCCGCCATCATGAGGAACCACTCGAATGGCAGAACCGACGAATGACGCCCGCTGATTGACTCCATTCGGCCAAGTCACGGTCGGGTAGGCCTGATAGGCGTAGATCCATCCGGCAGTATGAGTGCCTTTACGGCCGGTAGCCGTTATTTTGATTACATCAGGTAGATCTCCTGTGCCGTTTTGAAGCGTGCCGGAAATGTCGAGGATGTAGTCCGGACCAAAATCCAGGGTGCCTGAAATCTTTTGATTTGCAGTCATATCCAACTTCATGGTTCCTTCTCCAAAAAGCAGTTCGCTGAGCTTGGTCGAATCCCCATCGGTCAGGTTCGGATCATTGTGAAAACTGCGATAGGTCCAATTGCCGGTAACCTGATCGGAAGCATTCGCAGTGATCGAAAGCGAAGAAAAAAGAAAGAGTGCGATAGTCATTGTTTTCAAAATCATGACGTCAAAATGCCTGAATCCCCAGGCCATGTAAAATAGGTCCTCCCTCGGTTTGAGATAGGTCAGGTGTAGGCGGTGAAATGCATTCGGATTGTCATATTGCGTTATGCGTGGGGATTGCGAATTCTTAACCCCCTGAAACCGCTTCAGTTTTTGAGTCAAGGTTCTGACTCTTGCCAGCATTCTCCTGACTCTACAAAATAATAGAGAGAGCGCGTTTGCTAATCGATGCCCCGAAAAGGCAGAGGAGAGTTATGAGTCAGTTCCATAGTCCAGTCACCGGTGTGATCGATGAGTCGATGGTGATTGTAGATTTCGGTAAATACGAAGGTAAGTCTGTAAAAGAAATTTCTGAGCTGGATCCCGGCTTTTATTCGTCGTTGGTCGATGAGAAGGGTGATGGCGCATACGCTATCCGCCGTCATCGCGATAAAACTTTCCGCCTCTATCTGAATCCCCTTGCTCAAATGGATCAATAACCGATAAATTTTTGTCATGCTCGATCCCTTTTTAAGAAGCGTGACCAAGGATTCTTACGGCCCAGTTTCAGTGCAGCTCCCCGGACAGCCTCACGCCGTAATCCATAAGCATCTCGACTCATTTTCGATGTACGGCTGGGGAAAAATGCCGGACTCGATCGCTCGTCGCGGCCAGGCGAACTCGTTGGTGTTTGCGCACCTCAATCAGTGGGTGCAATCGCCCGATCGTTGGAAAGAATTTTTGCGTTCACCCGATGCACTGAGTTTTAGAAAAGCAGCGTCGAGCATTCCACAAACTTCGAGTGCCACCACCGCCCACATCAGTGCGATGCTGAATGAGCTTTCGGAGAAGGTTCCTGCGCGAACTAATTATTTAGGGGTCATCGGCGAAGATTCATTTAAAAGACTCAATTCAAAAGAAGTCCTGTCCGAAACCCAGTTTTATCGGGGCGATCTTCAATTCGAAACTCCGGTGTTTCCGGTCTGCGAATATTTTCAAGAAGAGAAAGTTCCGGTTTCGACAGTAATGGGGCGGGCGATTTGGGATTATTCGTTTTGGCGTGCTGGGCAGCCGTCTCAGAAGATTCCGTTCGAAATTCACTGCCACTTCGTGCTCGATGAAAAAACGCTGTCGCACTTGCAGGTAGACTCGGTTGCGCTACCCAAAACGGCCTCGATCGCAACTTTGCAAGCGGGGTGCGAGTGGGATTTTCCGATGATGGAATTGACATTGACCGGTCATCCGTTTCAACGAAAAATCGGTTTTTCTGAAGCGCTCTGGATCACCGGCTGGAAACCCGAAAAGCTTCAGGAGTTACTGCTCAGATCAGCGTGGATTTCGGCGATCGTCAAAGCTGCCGTTTCAAAATCGCATGTTAAGCTCCATTCTGTTCCGCTGCGTTTTGCCGAAACTTCGGGTAAAAATCCGGAATTTATCCTGGTAGACAGTCTGAATCTCGAAGATCTGGTGATCAGTCATCAAGGTCGCGTTTTAGGTAGTGAACTCGACGAGTTTTATGCACGGACCTCCTGGCATGAAGCGGTGGTTTATGCGCAGAAGCAGGCATTGCAAAATGGATTTTCAGAATGGAAGCGGTTTTGCGTAGAACCTGCGCCATGGCTCGACGCCAAGGTAAAAGACGGATTCGAGCATCGCATTGTAAATTTGGCGCAAATGATTTTAGGTAAACCATCATGTTCGTAAGAGTAGAAACAGGATTGAAGGCGGATTTTTCTGATCCGGAAGCCAAAGCGATTCATGAGAAGCTCTCTGAAATTCATCCGGCCCTTGCCGAGAAAATTCGTTGGGTGCGTAAACTCAAGGTATACTGGATCGAGCTCAATGCCCCTCGCGACAAGGTAGTGCAGACCATTTCGGCTGCATTTAGGAACTCCGTCACCGATTGGCTTTTTTCGGGAGACCTGTTGCCTTCAGCTGGTGGAGAGACCGGATCGCTTTTTGATCTGATGCAAGCGTCGCCGTTTCGTCCCGGAATTTTTCATGGCATCGAAAAACGCAAACGTTTGCAGCACCATGATGAGGCGGCACTCGTGGTTCTTCAAGCGCTTCAAACGATTCTAGGGCGTAAATCGAATCAAGACCGAGTGGTGACGGGCGAACTCCTCCTGATGGAAGGCCTTAAACTTGCCCAATCCGATCTCGAGTGGGTGGCGAGAAACTGGTTTTCGCACGAACGGTTTGAGTCGTGGTCACTGTTATCAGAAGAAGAGCTGAAGCGGAATTCTCGGTTTCAGACCGAGCAGGTCGCGAAATACCTGATGACGACCCAGTCGATGACCCGCTCGCGATTATTGCAATTTAGACCAGAAGCGCAGGCACAAGCGGCCACCACCGACTGGAACAAGGTTACCGAATTTTTACGAGCCCCGGTTTCTACGAATGCAGAAGCCGAAATCCATTCGCAGGATGATTACGAGATCCGGGCAGAGATTCGTTTTGCCTCAGACAATATTCATCTCGATACGCAACTCGAAACCGAGTTTCATCTGGCAAAGCAACAACTCGAAAATGAAAATATCGGCCTGCAAACTGTGCTCGGGGTTTTGCCCGACAAGCATCGTTTGTGGCAAGGCGAGTACAATGATGCACATCCTCTTCGCGTACGTGATGAATTCGAACTTGCGCTCGAACGCATTGCCGAAACCACGGGTACTCCTGTCGTTCAAATGAAGGTTTTCGAAGACTCGCACGAAGGATCCTCTTCGTATTTCTGGTCCTCTGCCCTCAGTATGAAAGAGGGGCAAGTTCGTCCACGAGAGTCATCAAAAGGCGATATCGTCGACTTGATTTTTGTAGGTCACCACGAAAGTCCTGCTTTTAATGATTTGATTCTGGTCGAGAATTTTAAGGCGGCGATCAAGCGGATGAATGCTTCCGAGGCAGTCGATTTTGCGTTACCTGCCAGCGGCAAAACCTTGCTTCAGGTACTGAAAAATCCGAACTCGGGATTAAAATATGGATTCGATCTCGTGCTCGATGGCATTTTGCCTTGGTTTACCAAATACCTCGAAGCACCACTTCCACTGAGTCAGATTTGGGGTGTGAAAGAAGAAAAGCGCAGTTACGTGCTTGAAGAACTCGAAGAGCGCGGAATTCCGTATTTGCACTTCGGTTCAACCGCGCTAACGGGCGAAATCAGAATTCTCGAGCAAGGAGAATTGCGCACCAAAGTACATGCCACCGATTTCTTTAAGACCAACAAGGTCGAGACCGCGCTTTGTGCCGAACCGATTTACCTCGAAGAAGAGCATGTTCAGCCGGCTAAATTTAAGAATCGCTTTTCGGTAGAAGACTTGCTTCTGAAACCCGAAACTTATCATGTCAGTATCTCAAGTCCGGTTGTGCTGAGACCTAATCTCAGCACCTGGATGGGTACCATGGTGCTTTCCGATCTCTGTGGCCAGGAGTTCAATCCTGAATACCTCGAGTATCTTTTTAGAAAGTGTACGGCGATCGGGGGGCAGATTCAGTCGGTGCAGGTATCCCTTTTGAATGGGCTTTCCTCCTGGCAAAAAACTCTCAACGATGCGGTTCAGAATTTTGGAATTCATCTGTCACAGATCGAAACGATTTCGAAGCCTGAGATCAATGCCCATTGGCTCGCGATTCAGGTCATTTCTAAAATCGAAGATATTCGCGGCATCCGAAGTGAGGATTTTAAACAGGTGCACGATCGTATTTACTGGTTGCAAGGAAATTTCGGTGATCCGGCAACTCGTTGGTTGGCCGGTATGGAAGGCCGCTATCAAGGAAGTATCCATAGTGCGGTGGCCATCGAATCAACCCAGGACCGGATCGGCGTGATCGACACCCTGACCTATGCGCTCTTAAAACATAAGCTCGGCGCTGAAGTCAAAATTCAACATCATTTTGCCGCTGGTTTTTTCGTCAGCGTAAATGAAAATGAACGTTTCGTGGTTGAGCAGGAGTGGCGTGCGATGGACATCAATTACGAGTTCGTGGGTCGAATTACCAGTTCGCCGTTTCTGGTCATCCGCGATGAAAATGAACAATCCCACACCATCTCGATTGAGGATAAAGTATGAGCCAGTTCAGAGCACTGATTGTGGCTTCTCCCGGCTGTCGCGGAATTCGTGCATTTTCTCACGCACTCAATACCGTTGGCTTCGAGTCTGAGGTGCTGACGATTGACGATCTGATGGAGTACAAGATCGATCAGGACCAGTTATGTCTGAAATATAAAGTAGTAGTTCTGCCTGGCGGAAATACTTATTCGAATGCGCTGGGTGCCGGAAAAGCGCTCGCTATTCAATTGGTGAATGGCCTGGGTTGGAATCTGCCGCGTTTTGCAGAAAAAGGCGGCTTGGTCCTTGGTGTGGCCAATGGCTTTCAAACTTTGTTGCATATGAAGGTATTCGGCAAGGATTATGCATTTCGAGTGAATGAAACGGCCGAAGTCAAAGAGCAGTGGATCAAAGTCACTCCGACCGGTAATCGTTGTGTTTGGCTTCGAGGCCTCGGAACGATGGAGCTTCCGCTCAATCAGCTGGATACGGAATTCGTCATTGATCCGTTTGCTTTCATCGAAGCAAAAGGCCGCTTGGAGCGGCTGGGGCTCAGTTGTTTGAAAGAAGATGGCTCTCAGAAAGTGGTCGGACTCTGTGATCCTACGGGTTTGATTTTCGGCTTGCTGCCGCACCCTGAATTTTTTCTGAGTTGGACCAATATGGAAGATTGGTACATGAATCCGACTCGCGCCGCCGCTCCGGGGCAAGGGCTCGCACTGTTTGAAAACGCAGCTAAGTATTGTAGTTCTTAATTAATGATTCAGAATCAGGTAGCCCAGTAAGCTTCGTCGAGACTCTCTTCTCGTTCTGGCAAGCCTCGCGCAAGGCGTGGCGAATTTTTCGACAGGATTTCGAAGCTGACGCGATTAGCGTATTTGCAAATTTGCGAAAGCGATGAATACGTCAGGTACCTTGAATTGTGCTTGGGTGATTTTGGAACTTTCACCCGATGATAACGATTGGCTGCAATGTCGTGCAAAACGGCGGATAAGGCTCCATCACCAGCTCCATTGGTATTGCGAATAACTTGCGGGCCGCCCAAGTAAGGATTGATGTGTGAATAAATCTTGATCGGGTGCAGGCAATCGATTTTACGCATGCCGCGTGAATATTCGAATTCATTATAACGGGCAATTGATTTCGAGCGAAGTTCCTGCTCGGTGGGGCGGGCTACTGCCTGATCGACATAAGCGCCGATATAGAGTCCGTGCGCGCCGACCGTCAGAAGGGCGAAGCTGGTCCATTCGAGAACTTTTTCGAGCGAAAGCAACGGATCTGAGATTTCAGTTAAGGCCGTTGCCTCCTCTAAGTTCATGGCGACCACATCTGCATGGTCCTTAATGAACTGAATGAAAAAATCGCGATTCTCTTCGATCAATGAGCTCGTGCCCAGATTGAGAACAATCGGTACATCGGCCGCTTTGGCAATCTCGCAGGCTTTCAGTGTGGCCTGAAAAATTGGCCAGCTTTTATTGCGAAGCAGGTAAGCCGAGATCAGAAGGGCAGAAGATTTCTCGATGATCGAAGCCGGAATCGAATCGGGAGTCAGTTGGTTCATGCAACCTTGGCTAATGCCGAAGGTGCGTTCGCCATCTGGGGTGACAAAGCAAATGGCCCGACCCATGGGGAGGTCGCTGGGCTGCAGGTGATTCAGGTCGACTTTCGACGAGGTCGAAGAAATGTATTTGAATGCGTAATCGCCCACAGTGATGTTTCGGCTGATCGCCCCAAGCGAAACAGCACGCTCTTCTGAAAGGGTGCAAAAATTATGAAGGGTGTTTCCGACGGTGCCGCCCGCAAATTCTCCGGCGACCCGATTCTGGGCCTTTAGGTTTCGATAGATCTCATCACAAACCTGGTCTTCAATCAGTTGGGATTGCCCCTTGCGGAGCCCGTAGCGGGTGAGAAAGTCATCGTCAACCTTGCATTCAATATCGACGAGGAGTTGATCGATACCCACGATGTGAAACGATTCATCCAGCGCAAATTGCGCGCTGACATCCACCCGTTCCTTGTCGGCGATGGGAAAAAAATGTTTGTTCTTTCTGCGACCTGGAAATTTCATGTGGGTACGGGGATTATATTCCTAAAATCAAAGCTGGGCCACTACATAATTGTAGAGATTGTACAGGGAGTTCGAACTGTCGCCCACAATCGATGGATTCGAGTAGCTGCCACTCTGGCAGGATCCGGAGCAGGCAGTCAGATCGACGGTGGTCCAAGATCCTGAGTATCCGCCTGAACTATTCGATTGAAGGGGGCTGTAGCCATTCATCAATTGAGAAACCAATAAATAAACAGAGGGATTACCGTTTGAAGTCAGGGTGAGGGTCGTGTTGACCGCTTGAAAATTGTGATGGGTAACATGAATGATGAATTGGCAGGCCGAGTTTTCTTGAACCGTAAATGCGAGGTCTCCACCACCTGAAGTGGTCCAGGCAATCGAGCCACCGGTATAAGGGTTCAGGCTGCAGGTCTGAGCGAAGCTGTTGTTCGAGTTGATGCTGGACTGGGTTTTTACACCACAGGCAGACACGCTGAATAGAAGCGAAAGTGCCATGCTCAAAATCCCAAATTCTCTCATACCTGATGAAATGCGAGGATTGTGCCAGCGGGTATGACGAAATAGTGCAGTGAATTCAAGGCAATGGCCCGGTTTTTTTGCGGGTTTTTGTCTAAATTTTCGACAGAAGCCCGTACTTTTTTCATCCCTGATCCAATCAATGAATTCAGTTTAATTCTTAGCTGGCGCGCGTTTTGATCAGAATTTTTTTGCGCGAGACCGGATGCTCGAATTCGACTGCTTCGGCTAAGAGCTGAAGTGCAGGAGGTTTGCCGCGAAAGAATTCCTGCCAGTTTTTCGAATCGCCATATTTGGGATCGCCGACCAAAGGGTGTCCGAAAGTATCGAGGTGTCTTCTGATTTGGTGAAAGCGACCGGTAAACGGAAAAACCCTGAGGTAGGAAAAACCGTGCTGAACCTTGATGCGTTCGAAGTCGGTACGGGCAGATTCTGTCTCTGGAGATTTATGCTTCTTTAAAGGGGTTTTGATACTTCCTCGTTCGGGCGCAGTTCCTACGCACCAGGCAAGATAGGTCTTTTTTACCCGATGCTCCTTGAACATTCGAATGAAGGCGGCAGCAGCGCGCGAATCGAGGGCAAACAAAACCAGGCCTTCGGTGTCCGAGTCGATGCGGTGAATCGGAAACAAGCGCTGGTTGAGTTGTTCTTCGAGCACTTCCTTGCAACCGGGAGGGGCAGAGCGTGATTCGGCATAGGTCGGAATGCCTGCGGGCTTATGTGCCGCAAGAATGCTCGAGTCGCGATAAACGACCTTGATTTTAGAGGGGCCTGCTTTGGCATTCGACATGAATTCGTATCTTAGCATATATTCTGAGGATGAGCCTTTCTATTAAAGCCCAAACCTTGGTCGAACTCGAAAAAAAATACGGTGCCCAGAACTATGCGCCACTTCCGGTCGTGTTGTCGCGCGGTTTGGGTGCAAAAGTATGGGACGTCGATGGCAAGGAATACCTCGATTTTTTATCTGCCTACAGTGCGGTCAATCAGGGGCACTGCCATCCGAAAATCATCAAGGCACTGACCGATCAGGCCGCAAAACTGACCCTGACTTCGCGGGCGTTTTACAATGATCAGCTCGGGCCTTACGAGAAATGGATCTGTAATGTCTTTGGGTACGAGCGATTGTTACCTGCAAATTCGGGAGTAGAGGCGGTCGAGACTGCGATCAAGCTCACGCGCAAATGGGGTTATGAGGTAAAGAAAATCCCGCAGGATCAGGCCAAGATCATCGTGGTCGAAGGAAATTTTCATGGTCGCACCCTGGGGGTCATCTCGGCTTCGACCGATCCGGATTCGCGCACCAACTTTGGACCGCTGATGCCGGGGTTTCAGGTCATTCCTTATAATGATATTTTGATGCTCGAGATTGCGCTTCGCGATCCGCACGTGGCCGGATTTCTGGTCGAGCCGATTCAGGGCGAAGCCGGGGTGAAGGTTCCTGATGTGGGATACCTGAGACGGGCGTACGACTTGTGCAAACGCTCGAATGTTTTGTTTGTGGCAGACGAAGTGCAGACCGGGCTTGCGCGTACCGGACGAATGTTTGCGTGCGATTATGAGAGTGTAAAACCCGATGTTCTGATTGTTGGTAAAGCCTTGTCGGGTGGGGTTCTTCCGGTATCGGGAGTGTTTGCAAGTCACGAGATCATGCTCACGATCAAGCCCGGGCAGCACGGCTCGACCTTCGGCGGAAATCCACTGGCGTGCGTGGTCGCGCGTGCCGCGATCGAAGTGATCATCGAAGAGCACCTGATCGAGCGCGCGGCAAAATTGGGCGAAATTTTTCGAGCAGAACTGAAGTCGCTGAACTCACCGATTGTCAAAGAGGTGCGCGGAAAAGGACTCTTAAATGCCGTCGAAATCATTCCGCACGGCAAGAATGCAAAAGGCGAGCTCAAAACCGCATACGATCTTTGCCATGAATTGCTTGATCTCGGAGTGCTTGCGAAACAAACGCACACGCATACGATTCGATTTGCTCCACCTCTCGTCATCTCGGATGAAGACCTCGAGTTGGGCCTCAAGGCGATCAAGAGCGTTCTAACTCAATTATAAATGGGTCCTGGGCGCGTGTACACTCAGGTTGTTAATTTTGGGTTAACGGTGAACAGTACCTAAAAATATACGATTACCTGATTTGACTTTGTACACTGAGTGTATGTATTTAAGTGGCGAAACTAACAACCTCCTTTGAAAGGAACGCTACTCATGAAAACTCTCGTACTTTCTCTCTCGTTATTACTCAGCAGTTCTCTCGCCAACGCGACCGTTTGGGTTTGGGATTGCCACTCTTTCGGAACCGGTGGCCAAAAAACCGTAACTGTCGAAAAAATGACCTTAGTGGTGCATGACACTTGGGACAAGATCACCGTTTATTTTCCAGGCTTTCAAGTGGGATCTACCGCGGCATCTGCGGTGGCGAGTGTTGAGGACGCTTCGGTCGGTTTTAAAGGCCCAACTGTTTTCAGTCGTCCGACTACCACCAAGACTTATGCAAAATATGATAGCCGTTTCGATGGCGGTTACTATTATTCGATCGATTCTCACCCTTGGAGTGTTTTTAAAGGTGCAGCGGCCCAGATGAATGACGTTTTGGGAGCCCATGCTTCGAATCAGCTTCTGACCGACATGACTAATGGTGGATTGCTTGAATTGATGGTCACTAACAGTGATCGCGATTACTGGGCGCCAGCATACCAATGCACTCCTCGCCAATAATGTTTTGATCCTGCAGATCGGAGGGTCGGCAATTTGCCGGCCCTTTTTTAATAGTTAGTTCGAACAGCCGAGATCAATCGGATAAACCATTGAATAATCGTCGTAGCGTGGGCCATCGAGAAACCAAATGGGCGACGTTTTATAAGTACTGATTAACTCTCTCGGGCTTAGGTACCGAAACCAGGCCATATGCTGATCGTAGGATTGTCCTTTGACTAATTGATGGCCCTCGCTTTTGAACTTTAACCAGCGACAAGCGTTATTGACATCAGTCTGATCGAGAAGAATCGGGCCCTCGTGATCGCGGTTGGTTAACAGATTGGTGTCGACAATTTTTTGAATATGAATCGTAATGGCTGACGTGGCAGTGAAGTAAAAACAACGTCGAAATGTTAGTAGTTGGTCTTCTACGGGCAGTTTAATTAAAAAACATTTCACATCGTCCGCGCGGGCACCGTGGCTCAAGAGTGAGGCGCCAAGAATAACGAAGAAAAGGTAGGCTTTTTTCATAGAGAGTCCTTTGGTGAAGAATTGTTTACCAAAAGAGTTTGTTTTGCAAGGCAATAGCAGAGTGTTTTGTTTTTACTGGTGGTTATACATGACTTCAGTTTAACAATAATCGAATTATCGAACGGGTGAAAATCCCCGAGAAGCGTAGTTTCCCACCTGGATCGGGCCTCGGCGATTGGCGGTCATTTCTACATAAAAGCTATGAAATATTTTTCCGTAATAGAGGGTTCCATCGGCCGTAAAGAGCAAGGCATAGAGGCTATCGCCGAAGAAAATGGTCTCACCATTCGAACCGGCGCGTTCAGACATGGCCCAACTGACGCCGAGATCCTGAAATCTACGTGCAAAATGCCGCCACGTTGCCACTTTTACTTCTCCCGTCCATTCGCGATGCGCGAGGATGAACTTTGCGACTTTGACGATCATCCCTGTTTCAGTCAGCCCATTCTTGATTTGCTGAAAGTTCAGAACATAAGAATCACGCTTCATTTCTTCGAGATGGGTGAGACCGCATTTTTTTGAAAACGCAGTGATCTCGGTTTTATCTGTAGGAGATAAGACTGCGTCATCAGAACACGAAAATGGCGTGCCTGCGCTCGCCGGCAATGCCGTAAACTGAGTGCTCAAAAGGACGAAGATCGAAAGCAGTGTTGTAAATCGAGAAGGTGTAAATCCGCGCATGAGTGCGCAGAGGCTAGCACTTTTATTTGCGGGTGACAATCACTGGATGAGTGAAAATGATCATCTGTCATTAATTAAACAAAATCGATTAATTGGTGGATGATTGAACTTCGCTGAATCCGCCCAATCCGCTGAAGACTCGCCCAAGTAAGTCGACTGTGCCTCGACGAGACTGTTCGAGATCATTGAAAGCGTCAGGCGAAATTTTGCCGTAATAGAGCTTTCCTTCTTTTGTAATGAGCAGGCAATAGAGGCTTGCTCCATAAAAAATAGTGCTTTGATTCGCGCCCTTGGTTTCTGACATTTCCCATGACACATTCAATTTCATAAACCGCCCGGAAAAATGCCGCCATACTGCAATTTTAGCTTCTGCCGACCAATCCGCATGACTTTGAATGTAACTGGCAACTTTGCCAATCATGCCTCTGTCGACGAGGCCGGCTCGAATTTCCCAGTAATTGCTGTTCCAAACTGATTTTCTACTTAGTTCTTCGAGGCGAGTTAAGCCCACGGCTTCTGAAAAATTCTGTATCTCTTGTGCCGAGACGTTCGGCAGCGTTGTATAGTCTTTGCATCCAAAGATTCCTGCCATGCCTGGAGAAGGCAGGAAGAAGGGCGCCTGAAGGATGAGGAGGAGAAGAAGTGCGGTTTTCAAAAAAGTGGTACGATGCCTGGTTTGATGGGTTTATTTTTTTTACGGAAATGCGAACACATGTGCGGGAGAGTATCTTTTAAGATTAAAAGAGTCAAGTAATGGAGTGACTCAACGAATCTCCTTCAATGAGTGGGCGGCTGTAATTATTACATAAATTATATTTACAAAAGAAGACCATTCTGGTATGGTTTCTGACATGAAGACGTTTATCGCAGCTCTCACTCTCGCTCTGGTGACCCAAATTGCAGCATCATCTGGTGCCATGGCCATGATCAGTAAGTGCATCAAGCAAGAAAATTTTGGCAACACTTGCGCTACCTACGAGCAGGATAAAACAGGCCGTTATACGATAAAAACCCTGACTCACGACGGCGAAGAGACTGCCTGGATTTTTCAAAAAAATATCCCAAACGAGATTTGCAAAGGCCTCGGTCTTGGCAAGGCATTTTTAGTGTTCGGCGAAGAAGATCAGAAGGTAAATGGCACTGAAGAAAACCTTTTTTGGTACGAAGGTTCGACTCCTGAGGCTCGAAAGCAGGGCTTACACCGTCCAATTCTTCAGTATCAATGTCTGGCGAGCGCTACTCGTATCCACCATAAACGTTGATCGTCAGTTTTTGGTTCTAATTGCACCGCAGCACGTCGTTTTTCAGATATTCCCGTATTTGATTTTTATTCTTTATAAGCGGGCCTTTTCTCGATAGGTTCATAGCATCCAGTAAATTACAGAAAAGGGAATCACCAATGTCTAACATTACTCGAAGACCAAAAATTTCTATTATCGGAGCAGGTTTTGTCGGCTCTACTTGTGCTCATTGGGCAGCAAGCAAAGAACTCGGAGATATCGTTCTCATCGATATCAATGGCGATGCAGCCAAAGGAAAAGCACTCGATCTTTTCGAAGCTTCACCGGTTGAAGGGTTCGATTCGAACGTTCAAGGCGGAAGCGACTATGCTCTGACGAAAGATTCAGACGTAGTGGTCATCACTGCAGGCCTTCCTCGTAAGCCAGGCATGAGTCGCGATGATTTGCTGGCGACCAATTCTAAAATTGTAAAAGAATGTGCGCAAAACGTAGCGAAATATTCACCAAACTGCGTACTCATCATCGTTTCAAATCCACTCGATGCCATGTGCCACGTTGCCTTGAATGCAACGGGTTTTCCTCGCGAACGGGTGATCGGAATGGCCGGCGTACTGGATAGCGCGCGCTTTCGTTCCTTCGTTGCCATGGAATGCAATGTCAGCGTCGAAGATGTTCAAGGATTCACACTCGGCGGACACGGCGATACCATGGTGCCAATGCCTCGTTATACCACTGTGGGCGGAATTCCTCTCACCCAGTTGGTTGCAAAAGATCGCATCGATTCGCTTGTCGATCGCGCTCGTAAAGGCGGAGCCGAAATCGTCGAGCTTCTGAAAACCGGTTCAGCGTATTACGCTCCAGCTTCTTCGGCCATTCAGATGGTCGAAGCGATTGTTCGCGATAAGAAACGAATTCTTCCTTGCGCAGTTCTGCTCAAAGGCGAATACGGCGTTCAGGATTTGTTTTGCGGTGTTCTCGTTAAGCTCGGTGCTAAAGGGCTCGAAGGCATTCCTATTCTCGAAATGAATGCCGAAGAAAAAGATATGTTCGGTAAATCCGCTGCCGCAGTCAAAGGGCTCGTGGATGACATGAAACGGTTGGGACTTTAAGAATGAATATTCATGAGTATCAGGCAAAACAACTGCTCCGCGAATTCAAGGTACCGGTTCCGAATGGAATGCTGGTTGAAGAAGGCGGAGATGTCGGTGCAAAAGCGGTTGCTGCTGCCGAAAAACTGAAGAGTCAATTCAACCCTCCGGTTCTGGTGGTCAAAGCCCAGATTCATGCAGGTGGACGCGGAAAAGCAGGCGGAGTCAAGGTGTGCAAAACCCTCGATGACGTCAAAGCGGCTGCAAACACCATCATGGGTAAAGTGCTCGTTACTCCACAAACCGATGCTGCCGGTAAAAAGGTGCACAAGCTCTGGATCGAAGCCGGCTCGGACATTAAAAAAGAATACTACTTGGGTGTGGTGCTCGACCGGGCCCTTTCACAAGTGGTCATGATGGTTTCTACCGAAGGCGGGATGGAAATCGAAGAAGTGGCCCACAAATCGCCAGAAAAGATCTTTCGCGCCATTATCGATCCAACCATCGGTTATCAACCGTTTCACGGACGTAAACTCGCATTGGCGCTCGGGCTTCCGACCGAACTGATGCGAGAGGCCGTGAGTTTCTTCGGTGGAGTCTATAACTGTTTCATGCAAAAGGATTGTTCGCAGGTCGAAATCAATCCGATGATTCTGACTACGGACAACAAGTTGTTCGCACTCGATGCCAAGCTCAATTTTGATGACAATGCTCTGTTTCGTCATCCCGATGTAGTCGCGATGCGCGACATTCTCGAAGAAAATGCTCAAGACGTCGAAGCTTCGAAGTACGACCTGGCCTACATTGCACTCGATGGAAACATCGGTTGTCTCGTCAATGGTGCCGGTCTGGCAATGGCCACGCTCGATATCATCAAGCTGAATGGCGGAACTCCGGCCAATTTCCTCGATGTCGGCGGCGGAGCGACGAAAGAAAAAGTCACTCAAGCGTTCAAGATCATTCTTCAGGATACAAAGGTAAAGGCGATTCTCGTCAATATTTTTGGCGGTATCATGAAGTGTGACGTGATCGCAGATGGCGTCATCGCCGCTGCGAAAGAAGTTCAACTCAAAGTTCCCCTGGTCGTTCGTCTCGAAGGCACCAATGTAGAACTCGGAAAGAAGATGCTTTCTGAAAGTGGCTTAAAAATCATTCCAGCAGACGACATTGGCGACGCAGCCAAAAAAGTCGTAGAGGCGGCGAGGTAGATCATGGCAATTTGGGTAGATAAGAATACAAAACTGATTGTTCAAGGAATCACCGGATCGCAGGGATTATTTCATGCGAAAGGCTGTAACGATTATGGCGTCCAGAACTCTGGCGCAAAAGTAGTCGGCGGTGTTACCCCAGGAAAAGGCGGCCAGACGGTCGAAGGTTTTCCGGTGTTCAATTCGGTCGAAGAAGCGGTAAAGAAGACGCAGGCAAATGCATCGATGATTTTTGTGCCGCCTCCGTTCGCAGCAGATTCAATCTGTGAAGCTGCCGATGCGGGCATTCCACTGATCATCTGTATTACCGAAGGCATTCCGATTGCAGACATGATTAATACTAAGCGCTATGTCGCTTCTCGCGGATCACGATTGATCGGGCCTAATTGTCCCGGAATCATTACCCCGGGCCAATGCAAGATCGGAATCATGCCTGGCCACATTCACCTCGCCGGAAAAATCGGTGTGGTGTCTCGCTCTGGAACCCTGACTTACGAAGCAGTTCATCAGCTCACCAAGCTCGGTATTGGACAAAGTACCTGCGTGGGAATCGGCGGCGACCCGGTAAACGGAACCAACTTCATTGATGTGCTCGAAGCATTCAATGCCGATCCATTGACCGAAGGTGTCATCATGATTGGTGAAATCGGTGGAACTGCAGAAGAAGAAGCGGCGGATTACATCAAGAAACACTTTAAGAAGCCGGTGGTCGGTTTCATCGGAGGCGCATCTGCACCTCCGGGAAAACGAATGGGCCATGCAGGCGCAATCATTTCTGGCGGTAAAGGTACCGCAGAAGAAAAATTCAAGGCACTCGAGGCTGCAGGGGTCAGGATTTCCCGATCTCCGGCAACCCTCGGATCTACAATGAAAGAAGCGTTGAAACGTTAACAATCGGTCAGCTCCATGCTGGCCAAATTTAGGAGTAAAAAATGGCACGTGAAAGAACACTAAGTATTATCAAACCAGATGCAGTAGCAAAAAACAAAATCGGCGAAATCATGACCCGATTCGAATCAAAAGAATTGCGAATTGCAGCTGCAAAATTCACCAAGCTTTCGAAAGAAAGAGCGGAAGGTTTTTATATCGAGCACAAAGAACGCCCGTTTTTCGGAGCACTCGTTAATTTCATGATCAGCGGCCCAGTGATGCTGATGGTTCTCGAAGGCGAAAATGCAGTAGCGATGAACCGCGAACTTATGGGCGCTACCGATCCTAAGAAAGCGGCTCCAGGAACGATTCGTCGTGACTTCGCGGACAGCATCGATGCAAACGCGGTACACGGATCTGACAGCCCGACTTCAGCTGAACGCGAAATTGCCTACTTTTTTGATAAAAACGAAGTAAACAGCCGTTTCTAATTAGAAACTGCAAGGAGATACCCATGTCGAAAATTGATTTAAACAAGTTCAAGGATGTCGTCGGCCAACTCAAAACCAAACAGAAGCAACTTCAGCACCTCGTCAGCAAGGAAACGTTGAATGAAGCGAAGAAGTATGCGGAGGCTTCAGGAAAAGAGTTGAAAAAGCTGGTCAAGACGACTGACGCGAAAAAAGTAAAAGCTTTTATCGAGAAGGAAGCCAAGGAGATTCATAAGCTCCAGAAGCAAATTCCCCAAGAAATTGCCAAGTTCAGTAAGTTTGTCGACGCGCAGAAAAAGGAATTTGAAAAAATCCTCAAGTCTGTGGTCTCTGAAAAGGTCAACCTGAAAAAAAAGTCCAAAGCCTCGCCGGTTGGGGCAAAAAAGTCTTCAAAACCGGCAGCGACCGTTCGTCCGGAAACTCCAAGCGAAGGAGTGACCGGGCCAACACCGGGCTCGCAAACGGAGTAAAATCTGAATGGCCACAGCCAAAAAAGTCAGTAGCAAAAAGAAAGTCTCCGGCAAATCAACAGCCCCAAAAGCGGTCAAAAAGATCGGCAAAAAAGCCGTAGCAAAAGCTGACGTTAGTATTTCATTGTTAAAGCCGGGGCAGAAGGCTCCGGCTTTTTCACTGTCTGATGAATCGGGTAAAAAAGTTTCGCTTTCGTCCTTAAAAGGCAAGAAGTTGGTGCTTTATTTTTATCCGAAAGATCATACTCCGGGCTGTACTCAAGAAAGTTGCGATTTTAGGGATTCTTTTGCTCGAATCAAAAGAGCGGGAGCATTGGTGTTCGGTGTCAGCCGTGATTCAGTAACATCGCATGAGAAGTTCAAAGCCAAACTCGAACTGCCTTTTTCGCTCCTATCGGATGAAGAGGGTAAAATGTGTGAAGCTTATGATGTTTGGAAAGAGAAAAGCATGTATGGTAGAAAATACATGGGTATCGTCAGGACTACTGTGATTGTCGATGAAAACGGAAAAATCATTCAGGTGTTCCCGAAGGTCTCAATCAAGGGACATGCCGATGAAGTCCTGAATATTCTGGAGGCCCATGCATAATTCATTCAAGGACGTCAAATCGGTTCTCGTGGTTTTATCTTCGGGTGCTCAGGCATTCGATCAACCCGCTCTTAGAAAATTAATCACACTGACTTATCCAGGCGCCGCAGTGTTTTTTGTAACCACCAGTGGTGGAGCGATGGGCGTGGCCGGACCTAATCGCGTCGATCTCGTCATCGATTTTACCAAGCCGGGTGCCCGGCAATCGATGTTTTTTGCTCGAGGCATGCGTAATCGCGGCGCTCAAACCGTCGGCCGCAATGCAGGTTGGTTCTATCGTCGAAAGCACTATGATCGGGTGTTTGATGAATCAAGCGACCCTGCACGGCCTGCTGATTTTAATGATTCTGAAGTTTGGGCACAGAGAAAGGTTCTTGAGCTTGCGGGTGTAGCCATTGTTCATCAAGGCGGCGTCATGCCGGACCGAAGCAAAGAAATTGCTCTAGAAAATAATACGTAGGTTTTTATGACAAAGATTTTAGAACGGATCTGGAGCGTCTTGATCTCACTCAGGCTCGCCGTTTGTGTGATCGTTTTTCTCGCGCTTTCATTGACTGTTGCTACCCTAATTGAATCTAAAATCGATACTCCGACTGCCCGTTATCTGGTTTATCAATCGCCTTGGTTTTTTGTCGTGCTCGCCATGTTGGGAGTGAATATACTTGCTGTGGCTTTGAGTCGCTGGCCTTGGAAAAAGAAACACATTCCCTTTCTGCTCGCTCATGCAGGCATTATCTCGATTTTGGTGGGTTCGTGGCTGACCTATGTCAACGGCCTCGATGGTTCGCTGAGAATTTCAGAAGGCGAAATCAATTCTGCAGTCGAAATGGACGAGCAGATGTTGGTCTATAAAAAGGGCGAATCCGTCATGACGGAGCCGTTTCCTTGGATGCCCGAATTTATTGCCAAAGACCTTAAGCCAAAAATTTTTCCGAAAATGGGAGTTCAGGTAGAACGTTTTATCCCGGACGCTGAAACCAAGGTTAATTTTGTGGTGCCGGTCGGTGAAGCCCAAGCAAAGCAGAAGGCGGGACCGGCCGTAGAAATCCGAATTTTAGGATCACCCATGGGAGGTGCGCCCGAAATCTGGTTGTGGGGCGGTGATGCAGGTTGGGCGACTCAAAAAATGGGACCTGCTCGATTTTTAGTGCGTCGGGATGATCAAAAGGACTTGATGGATTTGGCTGGAACCCCGGGCGAAGCCCGACTCGATTTTGTGGTTTCAAAAGACGGAAAGTTGCATTTCGAGGCCACCTCGATTCGAGGTGAGAAAAAGTCAGGTCCAATTTCTTTCGAGGGTGAAGAGCCTCCTATCGTTAATCCGGGCTGGAAAATGCCGATTCAAGTGCAGGTTAAAAAGTTTGTTCCTTCAGCCATCAATCAAACCGAGTACGTAAATGTTGTCAATAAAGCAGCCGGAATGGGTTCGGCGCTTCCGAATCCCGCCATTCAGGTTTCACTGCTCTCCAATCCTGCCTCTAAAATCTGGTTAGGATTAGGCGATCGAGCCGAATTTATCGAAACCGATGGTTCTGAAGTTTCGATCGGCTATTTTCCAAAACGGGTCATCTTGCCGTTTGCCATCAGGCTGAAGCAATTCGAAATGAAGCATAACCCCGGAACCAATGAGGCTGCGGCTTATTCTTCTTATGTGCAGGTCGTAAAGGCTCTGCAAAAGACCGAGGCCGAAATGGATGCGCTACCGGTCGAACACATCACGATGAATGAGCCGATCAAAGTTTTGCAATACACGTTCTATCAGGCGAGTTACATTCCCGATTTTCCACGTCCAACCACTACTATTCTCTCTGTTAATTACGACCCGGGTCGATTTCTCAAATACTGGGGTTCTATTACGCTCATTTTGGGAGCGATTTCACTTTATCTTTCTAAGGTAGTGAAAACGAAAAAGCAGACAGAGACGCATTCCAAGGAGCTTGACTCATGAAAAAGTTTTCATTGATTTTGATTTTTCTCGCCGTAGTTTCCCAGGCGCAGACCCCCGAAACACCCGAGCCGATGAAGGGCTTGACTGTTACCGAGCTGAGTTTGATTCCAGTGCAGAGTGGTGGGCGCATCAAACCGTTTGATGAGTTTGCTCGAGAAACCATTTTGTCAATGACGGGCTCGCGGTCTTTCGGTGCATTTGACCCGAACGAGATGCTGGTGTCGATGATGGTCAATCCCCAGCTTTGGGCGCAAGTACCATTGATTCGCATCAATAATGACGAAGTAAAAAAGCAATTGCTCGTCGATGTGACCCGAAAATTTTTCTCTCCGGCCGAATTGATGAAAAATAATGTGTTTTTGCAATATGCTGAAGGCATCTCTTCGGGCGGTCAGCAAGTAACGAGTACGGGTGTAAATGCCGTAACCGGCAGTCATGATCCCAGAGGCGAAGAGCTAAAGCGGGTAGTGGGCCGAGTCTCTCGTTTTCAGGAGTTGATCGCAGGCAAGCTTTGGACGGTAACTCCTCCATCCGATCAAAATGCAGATGCTCCATGGATTTCTCTTTCAGAAGGAATGGTCAAGGCCACTCCGCAGTCGAACGCCGTGTACGGGATGCTCAAAGGGTATCTGGATCACGATGTGGCTGCATTTCAGGAGAAAACGATACAAACCCGGGCGATTATCTCTGAAGCCGTTCCTCAATTTGCACAGATTAAGAACAAACTCATTGCAGAGGTCTTTTACAACAAGCTTCGCCCATTTCTACAGGCGATGATCTTTTATTTGCTGGCGGGTTTGCTTTGGATGTTTGCGGCTCATCGGGTTCCGAGAATCATGGCGAAGTTTCTGACCTTTGCAGGATTTTTCGTACATGTATTGGGTTTCTCGCTTCGTTGTTATGTGGCGGGTCGTCCGCCGGTGACCAACATGTATGAATCCATCATCTGGGTGAGTCTGGGCGTTATGGTTTTCGCAAGTCTTCTGTATTCGAAAAATCGTCATACTATTCTGATGACGACTTCAACTATTCTCGCAGGCCTTGCACTTTTCGCTGCCGACTCGGCTCCGATGATCATGGATCCGACGATTCGCCCGCTTGTGCCGGTTCTTCGAAGCAATTACTGGCTGACCATTCACGTTCTGACGATTACGCTCAGTTATGGTGCATTCATGCTAGCCATGGGAATCTCGAACACGACGCTGTTTCTTTTTCATAAGAAAGCGAAGAGCGACTCTGTAGAGCTAAATCAGCGAATTGCGCTGATGAATCAGCTCGCGTACCGAACCCTGATGTTCGGAACGGTACTCCTGGCTGCCGGAACCATTCTGGGCGGAGTGTGGGCCGATTATTCTTGGGGTCGTTTCTGGGGATGGGATCCTAAAGAAGTCTGGGCATTGATTGCGCTTCTTGCTTATATGGCAGTCTTGCACGGACGTTATGCTGGTTGGGTGACGACTTTCGGTTTTCCACTCTGGACAGTAATTTGTTTTTCGACCGTGGTCATGGCCTGGTACGGAGTGAATTTTGTTCTCGGCGTCGGCCTGCACTCTTACGGGTTCTCGAGTGGTGGTCAGCTTTTCGTATCGGTATTCCTGGGACTTCAAACCCTTTATTGTTTATGGATTGCCTTTGAACACAAAAGATCTAAAATCGTTCTTTGAATCGATTCGCCCTGATTTTTCGGGTCAGATTGAATTCGACGCGCCACTAGCCAAAGCAACCTATTATCAAATAGGGGGATCGGCCGACGTTTTGGTCACGCCCAAGACCCAGGAAGATCTTCAAAAGATCCATCAGGCCCTTCACGTTACTGGCAGTCGCTTCTTCATCCTTGGCTGGGGCTCTAACCTCTTGGTTTCGGACGATGGCTTTCGGGGCGTCGTGATCAGAATGAAACACCTGTTTCAGGAAATTGAAATTAAAGAAGAGGGTTTATTGCGATTAGGTGCTTCAGTGGGTGGCTCGAGTTTGCTGAGGCGAGCACAGCGCGAAGGCTGGAGTGGCTTATCTGCTTTGACGGGAATTCCGGGATCAGTAGGCGGCATGGTGACGATGAATGCCGGCACTCATTTGGGTGAGTTTAAGGACGTGGCCGTTTCTGTGGATTACATTGATTTGCGAAGCAACCATTTCGAAATAGAGAGGCATCGGGTTGGGGGCAATAGTTTCTCTTACCGAAAAAATCATTTTTTGACCGAAGACCAGCTGGTCACTCATGCCGAGGTTCGTTTTGGACGAGATGATCCTAAAAAAATTGAAGCCGAGATCAACCATTTATATACCCGACGCAAGGAAACCCAACCGGTCGATTTTCCATCCTGCGGGAGTGTTTTTATGAATCCCAAAAGCTCAGGTCTTCATGCGTGGCAAGTGATCGATCGCCTGAAGCTTCGGGGGCACCGGATCGGAAACGCCCAGTTTGCCGAAAAGCACAGCAATTTTATCATTAATCTCGGAGGCGCCCGGGCGGTCGATGTGAAAGGTCTGATTGATTTGGCCAAGAGTCGTGCATTAAATGAGTTGAATGTCGAATTGCATGAAGAGGTAAGGTACATCACATGAAAAATATTAAGGCTTCACTTCGAAGTCGGGTGGATGCCGCTCAAGGAAAAATTCCCTGTGACGTAGTGATTCAAAATGTCACTTACCTCGATGTTTTTTCGAACGAGTGGCGACAGGGTGATGTTTCGATTATCGAAGACACTATTGTAGGGCTGGAGACCGGATTAAAGGGCAAGCAAACCATCGACGGAAAAGGAAAGTGGTTGGTTCCTGGCTTTATCGATGCGCATGTGCACGTCGAAAGTTCACTGATGACTCCACGAAATTTTCAAAACGCAGTGATTGCACGAGGCACTACGACTGCCATTTGTGATCCGCACGAATTGACCAATGTCATTGGTCCGCTGGCACTTGGATATTTTCTCGAACAGGCTGAAAAACTCGATCTCGATCTTCGAGTCATGCTAAGTTCGTGTGTGCCGGCCACGCACCTCGAAACCAATGGAGGTGGCATTGTTGATGTTCAAAAACTCATGCAGTATGCGCACCATCCGAAAGTTTTGGGCTTGGCCGAAATGATGAATGTGCCGGGCGTGCTCAATGGCGACCCGCTCGTGCATGCTAAAATCGATGCTTTTTCTGAACGCGTGATTGATGGGCATTGTCCACTTTTGAGTGGTAAAGCCCTGGCTGCCTACGCGGCTGCCGGAATTTCGAGTTGCCATGAATCATCCCGCTTGGACGAAGCGCGAGAAAAATTAAAAAACGGCATAGCGATTTGGATCAGAGAGGGAAGTGTTGCAAAAGATCTTAGAGAGCTTTCACCCTTGCTCACTTTGGCAACGTCGACCAGTATCGGTTTTTGCACAGATGATCGTAATCCGCTCGAAATTGCGACCGAAGGGCATCTCGATTATCTGATCCGAAAAGGAATTCAATACGGAATTTCGCCAGAAGTGGCTTATCGGAGCGCCTCTTTCAGTACGGCTCGGCACTATGGACTGAAATCAGTAGGTGCGATTGCTCCGGGATATCGTGCAGATTTGGTTTTATTGAATGACTTTCTTTCGTGCGATGTTTCGAACGTTTTAAAAAGTGGACGATTTGTTGCTGAATTGGATACCGCAAGTATTCCTACCCAAACTGGTGTGGGCACCATTTTCGCCGCTATACCTGCCGAATCAGATCTGGTAGGACCTTCAGGTCGGGTTCATGTCATCGGGGTTGAAGCCGGAAAGATTATTACCACGAGACACGTGCTCGCGCATGACGATCCCGGCGTTGCGCGCCTGACGGTACTCGAACGACATGGACATCATCGAAAGCCAGCCAACGCCTATGCCGTGGGTTTCGGAGAAAATCTAAATGGGGCCATTGCCTCGAGCGTGGGGCATGACAGTCATAACCTGATTGTAGTCGGTAAGCGCACGTCCGAGATGAGGCTTGCCCTTGCGGCCTTGATTCAAAGTGGAGGTGGCTTTTGCGTGGTAAAAGGCGAAACCGTTTTGGCTCACTTGCCGCTGCCAATGGGAGGACTGATGTCCGACCGCTCGCCCGCTGAGATCGAATCATCCTTGCGTGAACTCCGGGCAGCGAGCAGGGCCATTGGCTGCGAATTGCCAGAGCCATTTCTTCAACTCGCGTTTCTCAGCCTTCCGGTCATTCCGACCTTAAAGCTTACCGATCAGGGTTTGGTGGATGTCGATCAGTTTTCAATCATTGATGTCAGAGCATAAAAAAAATCCCATCTGGAATTACTTCCAGATGGGATTTTCTTTGAAGAAATGATTCCGGTAAACGCTGGAATCACTTTTTCAATATCGACAATACCAGTCCTTCTGACGCATTGGCAGGGGGATTCGTTACTGCTTCATTTGTCATCAGACCTGCATCTTCGAAACTTTTTTTGGTTTTCGCATCCGCGGTTTTGTACAGTTCATGTACGGAATTCTTAGTTTGAGCCATGTTGTAAACGTGCACGCTCACTGAAGGGTAAAACTCCTTCATGAAGAGTTTGATCTTTCTATTGCGTTGATCTGCAAGCGCCTTTTGTTTTGCAGGAATTCGCTTGCCGCTGTTCGCATCCTCATCTGCCCAAGAGAGAACCTTGATTTCCTCTATTTTACCTTGCGCCTCGGATTGATTTACCAATTCAGAAAGTGCTGATCGCGTTTCGTCGGTCAGGTTGGCAGAACCCTTTTCGAAGGAAAAGCGGGTATAAAAGCTGCTTTTTTGGTGTGAGTAGGATTGATCCGGAGTTGCTGCATCAGCGTTGCCGATCGGTTCGACCAAGCGGGTGGAAGAACAGGAAGTAAATACACTGAGTGCAAGTACTAGAGGAAAAATGATCTTGAAGTTTTCGCCGTAGTGAATCAATTTTTCGTTTTGCGAAGAATGTTTGGATCGAAATGGTACTTCATGGTCGTGTTGCGAAAATCCAATAGGTTCCTTGCAATGCGCGCAATACTCTTCATTAAAACAATTAAATAACGTCTCCACCCCGTGTGCCCCCTGTGTGTGTCTATCGAAAGTTGTCCATCTGACTCCTATCAAAAGCAAAGCATGTGCCATGGCAATTTTGGGCTTAAGAATGCTCAGGTTGGAAAGCGCATAGGTTAAGAATTTTTAAAGGGATGTTTTGCCACAAATCTCTGGGGAAAAAACGAACTCATGTTAGTGTGCAAAAATGATTAAACCAAAAATATTTATCATCGATGACGATCATGATGTCCGCGAATTGATTGTGAGTTACCTGGGACCAAGAGGATATTTAGTAACAGGATTTGAAGATGCGGAGGCCGCGCTCGGCGAAATTCAAAAAGACCCCAGGGCCTGTGATGTATTGATTACTGATTTACTTCTTCCAAAAATGGATGGGTTTGCACTGATTCGAACGCTCAAGGAGAAAAATACAGATATTCCGATCATTTTAATGACAGCTAACAGTAGTGCCGAGAGCGCTATTCGTGCAGTACAGGAGGGTGCTTATGACTTTGTGGTAAAGCCCATTCATTTCGCCCAGCTCCTGGTTTCGATCGAGCGTGCGCTCTATTTTAGGAAGGTACGAGAGGAAAATTCGAATCTGCGCGCAGTGGTCAGTGGGCAAGATTCCTTTGGTGGAACCGGAATTGTAGGAAGAAGTCCTGGATTTTTGAGGGTAATGGATCTCGTCAGACGCGTGGCCCCGAGTTCGGCAAACATATTCATTTCGGGTGAAAGCGGAAGTGGTAAAGAAGTGGTGGCCCGGGCCATTCACCAATTCAGTTCGAGAAGTAAAGGTGCCTTTGTGGCCATTAATTGTTCGGCAATTCCCGAGACGTTGCTCGAGTCCGAGCTCTTTGGTTTTGTAAAAGGTGCATTTACCGGCGCAATCGACAAGAAAATAGGTCTATTTGAAGAGGCCGAAGGCGGCACCTTGTTTCTCGACGAAATCGGAGACCTGAGTCTGCCGCTTCAGGCGAAGTTACTCAGAGTCATTCAAGAAAAGCGGATCAAGAGAATCGGTGAGAATCAAGATCGAAAAGTGGATGTGAGGATTATCTGTGCGACCCATCGAAACTTAAAAAAAGAAATCATCGAGAAGAACTTTCGAGAAGATCTCTATTTTCGTATCGCGGTCATACCCATTCAAATACCGCCCCTTCGTGAGCGAAAGGACGACATACTCCTTTTGGCTGATTTCTTTCTCAAGAAGTTCGTGGTGTTGAATCGGGCGAACATTTCTGGCTTTACCAAGGAAGCCGCTGAATACCTGCTCAGGCAAGAGTGGCCGGGAAACGTTCGCGAACTCGAGAATTCGATCGAAAGAGCGGTCGTTCTGCGGGGAACTGGTGTGATTGGAATCGAGGACCTGGATTTTGATATTCAGGATTCGAGAGCTTTTGATGCGCAGCCAGAATTGCCTCTCGAGGTCGGAGTAGCCATTAAAGATACTCCGGAAGAGCTGTTTGATCCGAATAAACCGCTTATGTCCTTGCATGAGCTCACGGATCAATACATTGTTTTTGCTCTAAAAAGAAACGAAGGAGCTAAAGACCGCACTGCCAAAGTACTGGGAATCGATCGAAAAACCCTCTATCGAAAGATCCAGGACCTCGAAGGAAAACTACAGCCGCTCGGGGGCTGAAATTCCGAGCACTGCCAGACCTTCTCGTAAGGTTTGCGCAGTCAAAGCCACCAATGAGAGGCGAGTGTTTTTCTGAGCGCCGGTTTCTGCGTTTTTGATCGGACATTCCTTATAGAAACGATTGAATGTTTTGCAAAGATCATAGAGATAAGTGCAGAGTACAGACGGGCGATGTTCTTTACCAGCGCCTGCAATGGCTTCATTAAAGCGCTCGAGCATTAAGAGGAGTTCTTCATCATGGGGTGTAGCCAATTCAAATTCATCGGTGTTGGCGTCACGCTCGACCTTTTGCAGAATGCCGTTGCATCGGGCATGAACGTATTGCAGGTACGGTCCTGTATCGCCTTCGAGTTGAATCCATTCGTCGAGTACGAATTTGATCACTCGGTTCGCATCCATTTTCAGAAAGCCGTATTTAAGAGCACCAATGGCAATCTTGCGTGCTGTTGCTTCGATTTCGTCATCAGGCCAAGTGCCGCGATAGGCGTTCAGGTATTTTTCAATGATCTTGTCTTTGACGATTTGGCACAATTTCTCGAGGTGCATGCCGTTTCGGCTACGTGAGCTGCAGGGGCTGCCGTCTTCGTCAGTAACGGTTTCGTACGAGAGGTGGAGTGAGTCCTTTGCGGCGCGAAGTCCCATGAGTTCTGCCGTTTTGAAGAGCTGTCTGAAGTGAAGCGTCTGTCGGGTATCGACTACTAGAATCGAAAACACCACTTCCGGATCGGCAAACTTTCGCTTCAAGAGTTCGAGGTCTTTCGTAATATAAAGCGAAGTGCCATCCGATTTTAGAAACATCGCAAAACCGAGATCATAGGCCGAGAGGTCGATTCCGATTGCGCCTTCGCTCCGTACGAAAAAGCCTTCTTTAAATTTTTCGAGAACGAGATCACGAGAAGGTGTGTC